>JAZBLM010000022.1:0-33929 GCA_037033225.1 Pseudomonadota bacterium | reverse complement strand
CACGACGGCGTGGCGCGCCGCCTGTGCACGGCGCGAACCCATGGCTCCGGCTGTCTCCGCGCCACCAGCGGTCATTCCCTGACCGCCGTCCACGGCTTATCAGGGCGCCCGCTCGCCCTGGTAGTGACGGCCAGCGGCCGTCACTACCGAAGGTTGGACCCCGCCGTCACGCCTCCGCGTAGCGGTGTGACAGCAGCGACCGTACCAGGAAGGTCACCTGCGCAGCCGACCGCGCATCCACCCGCAGCACCGGCACGCGGAATCCTGCAGCGAACAGCGCGTCGCGCACCGGCGGCACCAGGAACTGCGGATGCTCGTCGGTGCGGGTGATGCCGACGGCCAGGCTGGCATCGGGCGCGATGCGCGAGAACTCCTGCAGCAGCTCGAGCGTGGACGCAACCGGGTCGTCCGCACCGGCGCTGACCAGCACGATCACGCCCAGCGCCCCCTCGCAGACCATTGGCCACATGAAGTCCAGGTAGCGCTGGCCGGGCACGCCGTACAGGTGCAGCAGCTCACCGTCGTCCAGTTCGATGGAGCTGTAATCCAGCGCCACCGTGGTCTCTACCTTGTCGGCCGTGGCATCTTCGCTCAGCGGCATTTCGGTGCTGATCGGCTCCACATCCGAGATGGCGCGGACGGCGGTCGTCTTGCCCGCGCCCATGCCACCCACGAACACCAGCTTGTTGGCCGGACCGCTCATGCCCGGCCCGCCTGCAGATCAAGGCCGAAACGCCGCGCCACCCAGGTCAGGAAACGCGAATCGCGAAGGCCGGCAGGGCGTGGTGGAGGAAGCACGGCGGTCTCCTGGTGCTGCTGGGTGAGACCACTGCTGGCAGCGGCCGAAAAGAGGAATTGCACGGTATCGTGCGGGATCGCACACGCCTTGGCCAGCGCCGTGCTGGTCCAGGACGCGGCATGCAGTCGCGCGATAGGCAGCAGCCAGCTGGACGGCACGTCACGGTGGTCCAGGTCCGGCCAGTGCAGCAGCTTGATCGACGTGCCCGGGGCGGTCGGCGGTAGCAGTTGTGGTCGGTGGCGCGCGATGCAGAAATACAGCGCTTCGAACGAATGCCGGCGCGGCAGCAGGTAACCGTACTGATGCTGGAACGTCGCCGCGTCCAGCGCGGTGGTCGACCACGCCTGGTCGTCCAGCAGCGGCACGATCTCCGACAATGAAAGGGTCGCGGGGAGTGCGAGGCTGCGTGAGGCGACATCCACCACGACGCGTGTCGCGCCCCGCTGCAGCAGATGCAGCGAACCGGCGTCCGCGGCCTGCATGGCGCGCAGCAGCAGCGGCAGGCCGGCCTCGGACGGGCCTGTCGTCGCAGCTTCGGGCAGGACAGCTGCGCTGGCCAGGAGCGCGGCCAGTTGCTGGTTGAGGTCGCGCACGCTGGCGCCGTGGGGCAGGCGCCCGGGCAGCGGCTCAGCGCCGCGCACGATGCTCAGTGTCGCAACGCCGCGGGCGTGTGCCTGCTGCTGCAGCACGGCGGCGGCCGACGGCTCGCCGCCAAGCACCAGCAGGTCGGCGTCCTGGCCGTCCCACGCATGCAGCCGGATATCCATCCGCTCGGCCAGCAGCAAGGAGCTGGCCAGCTTCAAGCGGGTGCCATGCAGCAGGTCGAGGCCGGCGTGGGCCACGCGGAACTGTCGTATCGGAGTATTCATCGTGGGTCGATGCGGGGCGCCGGTCGCCTGCACGCCGGGCGGACACGCCCGACGCGGCAGACGATGTCCGGCGGGTCCGGGATCAGCTGAAGTCCAGGGTCTTTTCGAAGGACTTCAGTTCGTGGCGGGCCATTGCCAGGTTCGCGCGGCTGCGGTCGAGCATGACGTACAGGAACAGCATCGGATTGCTTTCCAGCGGACGGATCAGATGGTACTGGCTGCTCAGGGTGATCAGGATGTCTTCCAGCGTGTCCGACAGCCCCAGCTGCTGGGCAACGCGACGCTTGGCACGCACCACTTCGGTGTTGCCTGCCGCGGCCAGTTCCAGGTTGAGATCGCCGCCACCGGTCATGGCCAGCGCCATGCCACTGTCGCTGTCGACAAGGGCGGCGCCGACGAAACCGGCGAGCGTGTTGAGGTTTTCCAGGTTGAGCTTGGACACAGACATCCTTTCTTCAGTCAGACATGAGGGCGACAGGCCGGATACGGCCTGTCGAGAGGGTGAAACGGGAAGGTTCGATCAGGCCGCGCGGGAACGCAGCGCGGCTTCGAGCCGGGCGGCACATTCGCGCGCGTGGAACAGCAGCACGGCCAGGTTGACCTCGACCGCAGCGACGGCGGTAAGGGTCATCGGCTTGTCTGCGTTGACACGGATGAGCACCACGTTGCCCTGTCGCGTACAGACGGTGGCATGCTCGGCTTCGCTGAGCGACAGCTCGCGCGACAGGGTTTCACCCAGGGTGAGGAACGAGTTGGCCATCGCGGCCAGGCGCCGTCCGTCCACGCCCAGCACCGAGTCCTCGGCGACGGCGCGGCCATCGGCCGTGGACAACAGCAGCAGGGTCAGGCCGCTTTCGCGCGCGCGCGCCTGGCGGAAGATGGATTCGATCAGCGACGCGTCGTAGAGATGGCGCGCGGGCAGGCTGTCGCCGGTCGCGCTGCGGACGATCTGGTTGATGGCACTGCGTTGCACTGGCTTCCCCCTGAAACCGGATCGTGACGACGCGGGACGATGGGAAATCGCCCGCAGTGGCCCCGCGAAAGTGTGAACGGTAACACAGTATTTAGGGCCTCTTTTGTAACGGATGATTAACCTTCACGCGCGTCAAGTGATTGACGTGCCTCGCGTTTCTGTCTGCGCGGCGTGAAATCCGGGCGCGCGGAGGCGCAGGCCCTGCTGCAGCGCCGCGAGTGCGCGTGGACAGCGCTGGCTAGACTGCTTCTTTTGTCTGTTCGAGGTCTGCATGAACCACCTTCCTGTCTCGCTGATCGGCGTCCCAACGGATATCGGGGCGGGCCACCGCGGCGCGCGCCTGGGGCCGGAAGCCCTGCGCATTGCCGGGCTGGCCGAGGCGCTGGTCGCGCGTGGCGTGGACGTGCGGGATACCGGCAACCTCGCCGGCCCGCGCAACCCCTGGACGGCGCCGGTGGACGGCTACCGCCACTTGGACGAGGTGGTGGAGTGGAACCGTCTGCTGATGGAGGCCAGCCTGGCCGAACTGCAGGCCGGTCGCATGCCGATCATGCTCGGTGGTGATCACTGCCTGGGCGTTGGCTCGATCACGGCCGTCGCGCGCTGGTGCCGCGAGCAGGGCAAGCAGCTGCGCGTCCTCTGGCTGGACGCGCATTCCGACTTCAACACCAGCGAGGTGACTCCGTCGGGCAACGTGCATGGCATGCCGGTGGCGTGCCTGTGTGGACTGGGACCGGATGCGCTGACACGCCTGGGCGGGGATGCGCCGGCGATCCAGCCTTCGCAGGTGCGGCAGGTCGGCATCCGCTCGGTGGATCCGGAGGAGAAGCGGCTCATCAAGACGCACAAGGTCGACGTCTACGACATGCGCTACATCGACGAGGCCGGCATGAAGCGCACGATGGAAGCCGCGCTGGCCGGCATCGACGACAACACGCATCTGCATGTCAGTTTCGATGTGGACTTCCTGGATCCGAGCATCGCGCCAGGCGTGGGGACAACGGTGCCTGGCGGGGTCAACTACCGCGAAGCGCAGCTGGTGATGGAAATGATCGCCGACAGTGGCCGCATGGGTTCGCTCGACATCGTCGAACTCAACCCGCTGCTGGACAACCAGAATGCGACGGCCGAACTGGCCGTGGATCTGGTCGAGAGCCTGTTCGGCAAGTCGACGCTGATGCGTGATTGAGCCGCGCTGTGGCGCGGGCGGGTGTCGATCCATGAACCGATCGCCTGCTCGTTCACACTCGCTCCACGCCGTGCGCGCCAGATTGCACCTCACGCGGCACGCCCGGGTCGTACCGGGCGCCGTGACCTGAGAAGGAGAAGTCGATGAAACGCATCATTTCCGTACTGTTGCTGGCGCTGTGCACGGCCGGTTCGCTTACTGCCTGCAATACCGTTGCCGGTGCCGGCAAGGACATGCAGGGCGCAGGTGAAGCCGTCCATGACACCGCGCAGGACTGCAAGAACGGCAAGTGCTGATCAACGTCTTGTCCGCCGCTTGCACCGCCGCCGCGGTGATTTACTAAACCAATCTGGAGAGACCTTATGAAGCGTGCTATTTCCCTGATGCTGTTGTCGATGTTCTCGGTCGCCATGCTGGCCGGCTGCAATACCGTTGCCGGTGCTGGCAAGGACGTGCAGGGTGCAGGCGAGAAGGTCGAAGACGCCGCTCGCGGCAACTGATCCGCCCACGCGGAGTCAGCAGAAAGGCCGGGATTTCCCGGCCTTTTTCATGTGCAGCCGCTGGCAATCCACGCCGCCTCGGGACAGCCGGCAGGTCTACGTTCAATGAGGTGAGTATCGTTTTCATGCCTGCTTGACCGATTTTCAACGGCCCCGAGTGCATTGTGGAGCTGCGGTAACACCAGACGCACTCCATCAACGAGGCCAACGCACATGAACAAAGACATCATTTCCGGCAAGTGGACCCAGCTCAAGGGCAAGGCCCAGGCGAAATGGGGTGACCTGACCGATGACGATTTCAAGGTCGCGGAAGGCAACGCAGAATATCTCGCCGGTCGCCTGCAGGAACGCTACGGTTACGCAAAAGACCGCGCCGAGCAGGAAGTGCGGGACTTCGAAGACTCCCTCAGCAAGGACTCGGACTTCAGGTAATTCCTGATTCGGGCGAGCGAAACCGGTAGAGAACGGGTCCCCATGGGGCCCGTTCTTTTTTTGCGCCATCCAGTGCGCGGTTCAACGGGACGGCGGGTCCGGTACAAAGCGCTGCGGAAACGCCTGCGGCGTTCTTTCAGGCGCGGTCGGGGAGTCCACCGCGATGCCGCGACGTCGCAGGTTGCGTGCGCTGTCGTACCGCAGTTGAACGATCTGCACCGGCTCCTCCGTCGCGCGCTCGAACGCGGTATCCCGCACCGAGGACGTTTCGCGATCCCCGTGGCCCGTGCCGAGACGCTGCATCGGCGCCGGCGACGGTGCGGTCGCGGACGCAGCCTCTGCGCTGGACCGGGATGCAGCGGCGTCCGCCGCCGGTGAGGCCTCGGCGATCGGTGCGGATCGTCGCACCGGCTTTGCAGTCCTATGCTCCCAACGCACGGCGCGCCGCTCGTTGAACACGGCGATGCCGATCACGCCCAGGTTGTCGTCCTGCCCCGTGCGCGAGGCGTAACTGGCGGCCGGACTGCTGAAGAGGAACTGCGCGATTTCGTCATTGGATTTGCGCCATCCGGCGATGTCGGTGCTCTGCCACGGCTCCAGCACGTAGCCGGTCTGCCCGGGCGCCGCCGGCTCGCCGCTGATGGCGTTGATCCCATCCACCGACAGCACCACCAGCACCCGCTGCGGGCTGGCATTGCGCAGTCGCACGCTGTAACGGTGGCCGCGTTCGCCGGCGGTCCAGCGCTGGCCGTCATGGCGGTATTGTGGCTGGACCTCGCCGGTGTCGCGGTCCAGCACGCTCATGATCACCGGGCCGCCGTCGATCCGGCTCGGGGGTGGGGTGATCATCGGAGCCGGTGCAGGCTTGAAAGCGGCGAGCAGGGCGATGGACATCAGCGGCAGCAACAAGCGCTTCATCTGGGTTCTCCGGGGTGGGCTTGAACGTCCAAACGCGCGGACAGGGCCGACGGGGTTGCGCGGTCGCGGGTAAACTGGCGGCGTTCACCGCAGGTTTCCCTTCGAGCAGTCCATGACCACCCGAGTCCTCACCGGCATCACCCCCTCCGGCACCCCACACCTGGGCAACTACGTGGGCGCCATCCGCCCTGCCATCGCGGCCAGCCGTGCGGAGGGGATCGAGAGTTTCTTCTTCCTGGCCGACCTGCACAGCCTGATCAAGGCGCAGGAGCCGGCGCGCACCCAGCGCTCCACGCTGGAAATCGCGGCCAGCTGGCTTGCCTGCGGCCTGGACCCGGAACAGGTGTGGTTCTACCGGCAGAGCGATATCCCGGAAACCAACGAGTTGATGTGGTTCCTGACGGTGATTGCCAGCAAGGGCATCCTCAATCGTGCGCATGCCTACAAGGCGGCGATCGACAGGAATGAAGCCGAGGGGCTCGATCCGGATGCCGGGGTCAGCGCCGGGCTCTTCATGTATCCGGTGCTGATGGCGGCGGATATCCTGATCTTCAAGGCCAACCGTGTGCCGGTGGGGCGCGACCAGATCCAGCATATCGAGATGGCGCGCGACTTCGCCCAGCGCTTCAACCACGTCTACGGCAACGAGTATTTCCCGCTGCCGGACGTGGTGATCGACGAGCAGGTGGCGACGCTGGCCGGCCTGGACGGGCGCAAGATGAGCAAGAGCTACAGCAACACCATTCCGTTGTTCGCCCCGCGCGAGGAACTGAAGAAGCTGGTGTTCTCCATCCTGACCGACTCGCGGGCGCCGGGGCAGCCGAAGGACACCGAAGGTTCGGCGCTGTTCCAGATGTACCAGGCGTTCGCTACCCCGGAGCAGACGGCCGCCTTCGCCGCCGCGTTTGCCGAGGGCATCAGCTGGGGCGACGCCAAGCAGCAGCTGTTCGAGCGCATCGACGCGGAGCTGTCGCCGCTGCGCGAGCGCTATGAAGCGCTGATGGCCGAGCCGGAAAAGATCGAAGCGCTGCTGCGCCGACGCGGCCAGCAGCTGCGCGAGCGATATGCCGTGCCGCTGTTGAAGGAGCTTCGGCATGCCGTGGGCCTGCGCGACCTGGCCGACGTGCCGCAGGCCGCGACGGCCGCGCTGGCGCGCGCGACGCCTCCGGTGTTCAAGCAGTACCGTGAAAAGGACGGACGTTTCTACTTCAAGCTGACCGACGGCGATGGGACCCTGCTGCTGCAGAGCACGGGCTTCGATTCGCCGCGCGATGCCGGCCAGCTGATCGCCGTGCTCAGGCAGGCCGAGCACGGCGAGGCGCTGCAGAGCGAGCTGTTCACCGTGGAAGCGGACGTTGGCGCGGTGCTGGCCGCGCTGGCCGTCCTGCGTGACGCCGACTGACGCGCGGGGGTAGATGCATCCGGGTATAGGGGCGACTTCAGCCGGCTGCTGCTGGCCTGGCTGAAGCCGGCTCGGCAGGGCGCCACGGGCAGCGGTCCACGCGCAGTGGCATGATGCGCCATGCGTCGTGCCGAGGAGTCGCCCGTGGCCTGGTTGTCGCTGCTGCTGTTCCTGCCCTGGTTCCTGGTGATGGGCAGTCTGTTCTGGATCTATCCGCGCCAGCCGCGGTCCCGCCGGCGTCGCGCGTTCGACAGCGCGGCCCTGCTGCTTGCGCTGGGCCTGAGCGTGCTGGCGATGCACTGGGGATTCAAGCTCGGACAGGCCCAAGGCGATGCAGGCCCGATCTGGCCCCAGGTGCTGGCGGTGCTCTACGCCTACGGTGCCTTCCTGGCGGTGATGGTCGCGGCGGTCATGCTGCGTCCGCGGTGGCTCGCACGCACGGGCTGACGCGCGGCCTCCGACCAAAGCCGCATCGAAGCCTGCTGCCGCCGCGCCTACCATGGGAACTCTGTTCCTGTTCCTGCCAGGTGCGTGCCGATGAGCGCCGATCCCAGCATCCACACTGTCGATACCGGTTTCCAGCGGCCAGGTTTCGACGCGGCCTACCTGATCGTGCAAGACGGGCGCGCGGCCTTCGTGGACTGCGGCACCTCGCTTGCCGTTCCGGCGATGCTGGAGGGGCTGTCGGAAGCGGGGGTCGGCGCCGAAGCAGTGGATTGGCTGCTGCTGACCCACGTGCACCTCGATCACGCGGGGGGCGCGGGCACCCTGCTGCGGCAGCTGCCGAACGCGCGCGTGGTGCTGCATCCCCGCGGTGCGCCGCACATGATCGATCCGTCGCGGCTGATCGCCGGCGCCACCGCGGTCTATGGCGAGCAGGAGATCGCACGCAGTTATGGTCAAATCGAAGCGGTTCCCGCCGAACGTGTGGACATCGCCGACGACGGCCATTGTGTCGAGCTGGCCGGCCGTACCCTGCGGCTGATGCACACCCCTGGCCACGCCCAGCACCATTACTGTATCTGGGACGCGCGCAGCCGCAGCTGGTTCACCGGTGATACGTTCGGACTGTCCTACCGCGAACTGGACAGCGCCCGCGGCGCCTTCATCCTGCCCACCTCGTCGCCGGTGCAGTTCGACCCGGAGCCGCTGAAGGCATCGATCCGCCGCATGCTGGCCTGTCAGCCAAGTGCGATGTACCTCACCCATTACGGACGCGTCGAGGGCGTGGAACGCCTTGCCGAGGATCTGCTCGAACAGATCGACGCGATGGTGGCGATCGGCCGCCAGTGCGACGGCCGGCCGGATCGCCACCGGCATCTGCTGGCCGCGCTTCGTGCGCTCTATCTGGAGCGTGCGCTGGCTCATGGGTGCGCGCTGGACCAGGACGCGGTCGCTGAGGTACTCGCCATGGACATCGAGCTCAATGCACAGGGCCTGGCCTGCTGGCTGGACCGCGCGCGGCGTTGATCATCCGCGTCATCGCACTGTCACGTTACACTCGGGACCTCCCTGTTCTTCCGTACTGGTGAAGTCGTGAACCCGATGCGCGTGCTGCTGCTGTCTTCCTGCCTGTTCGTCGGTGGCCTTGCGCATGCGGCCAACGACCTGCCGGGCGGTGGCATCGATCCGCAGGCGCTGTCGCGGCACGTACGCGTGCTGGCCTCGGACGAGTTCGAGGGTCGCGCGCCGGCCACCGACGGCGAAGCGCGCACGGTGGCGTACCTGATCGAGCAGTTCCGCAGTTCCGGCCTGCAGCCGGGTGGCGTGGATGGCAGCTGGGTGCAACCGGTGCCGCTGGTGCGCGCCCAGCTCGACGGTGCGGCCACCGCCACGTTGTCGATGAAGTCGGGCACCCGCAGGCTGGCCAATGGTGAGGACGTGACGCTGCAGAGCCTGCAGCCTCGTGCCAGCGTGCAGATCAAGGACGCGCCGCTGGTGTTCATCGGCTATGGCATCGACGCACCGGAGCGTGGCTGGGATGACTACAAGGGCACTGACCTGCGCGGCAAGATCGCCGTGGTGCTGATCAACGACGCCGATTTCGAGACCGATGCCCCCGGCGCGTTCGATGGCAAGGCCGTGACCTATTACGGTCGCTGGACCTACAAGTTCGAAGAAGCCGCGCGGCGCGGTGCCGAAGGCGTGCTGATCGTGCACGAGACCGCCCCTGCCGCCTACGGCTGGGCCACGGTGAAGAGCTCCGGCACATCGCCGCTGTTCGACATCCAGCGCAGCCAGGACGAAGCAATGGCCCAGCACACGCCGCTGCGCGGCTGGATGCAGCGTGCACTGGCCGAGGCGATCTTCGCTGACGCTGGGCTGGACTTTGCTGAGGAAAAACGCAAGGCGCAACGCGCCGACTTCAAGCCGGTCGCGCTGGGCGACGCTCGCCTGAGCGCCGCGTTCAAGCTGAAGCGCGAAGAGGTGGTCACGCGTAATGTCGTGGCGAAACTGCCTGGCGGTGAGCATGGCGACGAAGCCGTCATCTTCTCCGCACACTGGGATGCATTCGGTATCGGCGAGCCGGACGCAAAGGGTGACCGCGTGCGTCGCGGTGCCATCGACAACGCCACCGGCGTGGCCACCGTGCTGGAGCTGGGCCGCGTCTTCGCCGCCGGCCCGCAGCCACAGCGCACGCTGTATTTCGTCGCCCTGACGGCGGAAGAGAAGGGCCTGCTGGGCGCAAGTTACTATGCCCGCCACCCGCTGGCACCGCTGGAAAAGACCGCTGCGGTGCTGAACATCGAGATGTTCAGCCCCGACGGCGCCACCCGCGACATCGCCTCGTGGGGCAAAGGCCGGGTCTCATTGGAAGGAGACCTGGAACGTGTGGCGAAAGCGCGCGGCCGCAGCTACAGCCCGGACCCGAACCTGGAAGCCGGGTTCTTCTACCGCGCCGACCACTTCGCCTTCGCACGGCTTGGCGTTCCGGCCATCACCATCGGTCCGGGCCTGGACAAGCAGGATGGGGGCATCGAGGCCGGTCGCGCGCTGCGCGAGAAATACTTCAAGGACTGCTACCACCAGGCCTGCGACGCCTGGACCCCGCGCTGGGATCCGGCCGGGCATGCGGCGGACACGCTGCTGGTGTACGACCTGGGCGCCGAGCTGGCGAACAGCCGCACCTGGCCGCAGTGGGAAGAGGCCTCCGAGTTCCGCAAGGCGCGCGACAGCAGCGAGGCTGCGCGCCGCTGATCGCTTTTGGGGCGGGCCGCGCCGGCGTCCTCAGCGCGATGGAGGGCAGGCGTCGGCGTTACAGTGCGGATCCGGTGTCGTCGCGCTTCCAGCCATCGTGGCCGGGCAGCAGCAGGTTCAGCGCGATCGCCACGATCGCGCACAGCGCGATGCCCTTCAGGCCGAAATCATCCGGACCGTCGCCACTGCCGACGAGCATGCCGCCGATGCCGAAGACCAGGGTAACCGACACGATCACCAGGTTGCGCGCCTCGCCCAGATCGATGCGATGGCGGATCAGCGTGTTCATGCCCACCGCCGCGATGGAGCCGAACAGCAGGCACAGGATGCCGCCCATGACCGGTACCGGAATGCTCTGCAGCAGCGCACCGAACTTGCCGACGAAGGCGAGGGTGATGGCGAACCCTGCGGCCCAGGTCATGATCTTCGGATTGTAGTTCCTGGTCAGCATCACCGCGCCGGTGACTTCGGCATACGTGGTGTTGGGCGGTCCGCCGAACAGGCCGGCCGCGGTCGTGGCAATGCCATCACCGAACAGCGTGCGGTGCAGGCCGGGCGTCTTCAGGTAATCACGGCCGGTGACACTGCCGACCGCGATCACGCCGCCGATGTGTTCGATCGCCGGCGCCAGTGCGACCGGCACGATGAACAGGATGGCCTGCCAGTTGAACGCCGGCGCGGTGAAGTGGGGCAGGGCGAACCACGGCGCGTTGGCAATCCGGCCCACGTCCACCACTTCCGTGTAGAAGGCCATCGCAAAGCCGACCAGCACGCCCGCGATGATCGGCACCAGGCGGAAGATGCCCCGTCCGAACACCGCCACCACCAGCGTAGTGAGCAGGGCCGGCATGGAGATCATCATCGCGGTGGCATACGGAATCAGCACCGCGCCGTTGGCATCCTTGCCCATCGCCATGTTCGCTGCGATGGGTGCCATGGCTAGTCCGATGGAAATGATCACCGGCCCGATCACCACCGGCGGCAGCAGGCGGTCGATGAAGCCGGTGCCTTTCAGCTTCACGGCAAGCCCCATGAAGGTGTAGACGAAACCTGCAGCCATCACCCCACCCATGGTCTCGGCCAGTCCGAACTGCTGCTTGGCCAGGATGATCGGCGTGATGAAGGCGAAGCTGGAAGCGAGGAAGACCGGGACCTGGCGTCCTGTCATCAGCTGGAACAGCAGCGTCCCCAGCCCGGCGGTGAACAGGGCCACGTTGGGATCCAGGCCGGTGATCAGCGGCATCAGCACCAGCGCCCCGAACGCCACGAACAGCATCTGTGCCCCCGACAGCGCCTGGCGCCACAGCGGTTCGTTGAATTCGTCGTGCATCGTGGCGCGTCCTCGGTCGGCGCCGGCGCATTTGCCGGCTGTCACCGCACGCATGATATAGGCCCGGCCCCGCTACCAGGCAGCACGCGGATCCTTTCGCCGCTGCGCTGAAAACAGCGTGCTGTGTTCCTGACTGCTCCCGCCGCCCTGGAAGGCCTAGAATCCCTCTTCCCCCGCATCCTGGTGGCCCATGGCCGTCATTTCCGAATCTCCCGCCGCACCGCGTCCGGGTGCCGTTGCCGTCGCGCTGCTGCTGGTCTACGTCGTCTGGGGGTCTACTTACCTGGGCATCGCCAAGGCACTGCAGGCCGGTGTGCTACCGCTGACCTCGGTCTCCGGCGCACGTTTCATCGTGGCTGGCGGCCTGATGTACGGAGTGCTGCGTCTGTTCCGCGGCATGCCGCGCCCCACCCTGCGGCAGTGGGGCAACCTCGGCATCATGGGCTTCACCATGCTGCTGCTGGGCAACGGCATGGTGGTGCTGGCCGAGCGCGAAGTGTCGTCCGGGCTCGCAGCGACCGCCGTGGCTTCGGTACCGCTGTGGATGGCGCTGTTTTCCGCGGTGCGCGGACAGCATGCCAGTCGCGGCGAATGGCTCGGGATCGCGATCGGATTCCTGGGCGTGGTGTGGCTCAATGCGGGCAGCAGCCTGGCGGCCTCGCCGACCGGACTGGTGCTGCTGCTGGTCGCCCCGGTCGGCTGGGCATTCGGTTCAGTGTGGGTGCGCGGCCAGGACCTGCCCAACCCGTTCATGACGGCGGCCGGGCAGATGATCTGTGGCGGCGTGCTGCTGGTGGCCACCGGGCTGGCGCTTGGTGAGCGCCCTACGACGCTGCCCAGCGTGGACGGTCTGCTGGCCGTGGCCTATCTGTGCGTGTTCGGTTCCATCATCGCCTTCACTGCGTATGTCTGGCTGCTGCACAACGTGCGTCCGGCGCTGGCCGGCAGCTATGCGTACGTCAATCCGGTGATCGCCGTCCTGCTGGGCGTGCTGCTCAATGGTGAACAGTTCGGCTGGCGTGATCTGGTGGCGATGGCGGTGATCCTGGCCGGCGTGGTCGTGCTGGCGCTGGCGAGGTCGCGCCGATGAGTGCGCCGGTGCCCAGCGAGCAGGAACAGCGCCGCGGCTTCATCATCACCGCGTTCACCTTCGTGCTGTGGGGGCTGGTGCCGGTGTACTGGCACCTGCTGCGTGAAGTGCCCTCGTCCCAGATCATCGCCCACCGCATCATCTGGAGCACGGTGCTGGTGGTCGGCTGGCTGCTGCTCAGCAGCCGCCTGCGCTGGTGGTCGGCGATCGCGGCGCAGCCGCGCGCACTGGCCACACTGGCGGTCAGCAGCCTGGCCATCGCGTTCAACTGGGGCCTGTATATCTGGGCCATCAATGCAGGCCATGTCATCGACACCAGCCTGGGCTACTTCATCAACCCGCTGGTCAGCGTGGTGCTGGGCGTGCTGGTGCTGAAGGAGCGCCTGCGGCGGCTGCAATGGTGGGCGGTCGCCTGCGCGGCGCTGGGCGTGGCCTGGTTGACCTGGCAGGCGGGCGCACCCCCGTGGATCGCACTCGGGCTGGCCGGCTCGTTCGGCCTGTACGGCCTGCTGCGCAAGATGATCTCGGTCGACCCGGTCGCTGGACTGGCGGTGGAGAGCCTATACCTGTTTCTGCCGGCATTGGCGTTCGCGGCGTGGAGCGAAAACGGGCACGGTGGTAACTTCTTCGGCGGCTGGGGCTGGCGCAACGATCTGCTGCTGGTCTTTGGCGGCGTAGTCACCGCCGCACCGCTGATCGGCTTCGCGTACGGCGTCAAGCGCATCGCCCTGTCCACCGTCGGCGTACTGCAGTTCATCGCGCCGAGCCTGGGGCTGCTGCTGGGCGTGTTCTTCTTCAACGAACCCTTCGACGGCGCCCGCGCCATCGGCTTCATCGCGATCTGGATCGGCCTCTCGCTGTTCGTCTTCGACGGCCTGCGCCGCAAGCGATAGCCAAAAAGGGGACGGAGGGGATTAAGGCGCGAATGGCCGTAAAAGGGTCATTCGCGCCTTAATCCCCTCCGTCCCCTTTTTTTGTGCGTCGGCAGGCGGTGACAGCTGTCACCCTTCATGCGTGACGCCGGCCACTACGTGTGCAAGGCTGTCTGGCGCGAAGCTGACAGCCATTCCCACGGAGATCCGACATGACCGTCCATACCCCTCCGCTGGCAGTCCTGCAGGATGTGCAGGTGCGCTATCGGAATGCGCACGCCCTGGCGGGCATCAGCCTGCAGGTACACGCCGGCGAGGTTCTGGCGTTGCTCGGTCGCAATGGGGCCGGCAAGTCCACCGCCATCGCGGTGATGCTTGGCCTGCGCCTGCCCGATGGCGGCCATGCGGAGCTGCTGGGTGGTGACCCCCAAAGCAGGGCACAGCGTGAGCAGGTCGGGGTGATGCTGCAGAGCACCGGCCTGCCACCCAAGCTGCGCGTCGGCGAGCTGGTCGACCAGTTCCGGGCCAGTTATCCGCAGCCTCGCCCATTGGCCGACTGCCTCGCCTTGGCTGGCGTGCACGACCTGCAACGTCGCTTCTATGGCCAGTTGTCGGGCGGTCAGCAGCGTCGCGTGCAGTTCGCCATCGCGCTGTGCGGCGGACCACGGCTCCTGTTCCTGGACGAGCCGACCACGGGCCTGGACATCGAAGCGCGGCAGACCATGTGGCAGGCCATCGGCGCGCTGCGTGCCGATGGCTGCGGGATCGTGCTGACCACCCATTACCTGGAAGAAGCCGAGGCACTGGCCAGCCGCGTGGTCGTGCTGGAACAGGGACGCATACTGGCTGACGGCCCGCTGGCTACCTTCCGTCCCCAACTGGCACCCCGGCGCATCCGCTGCTGCAGTGGCCTGGATGTGGCCGTCGTCCGCAGCTGGCACGGCGTCATCGACGCCCGGCGTAGCGGCGAGCTGCTGGAGCTGCTGGCCGAACCGGCCGAACCGGTGGTCGCCCGCCTGTTGGCCGAAGATCCCCTGCTGCACGGCCTGGACGTACGCGGTGGTGGCCTGGCCGAAGCTTTCGTTGAAATGACCCGGGAGGCTGCATGACCATCCAGCGCAATGTTCCTGTTGCACGTCCGCGTCCGCTTGCGCGCGTGCTGGCCCCTTACGCCGCTGAACTGAAGGCCGAACTGCGGCGGAGCTGGCGCACGCCGGCCTACGTGCTGCCGTGTCTGCTGCTTCCGGTGCTGTTCTACCTGATGTTCGGGGTGATGCTGGGGCGGGGGCAGACCTCACGCTATCTGCTGGCCACCTACTGCGTGTTCGGTGCAATGGGGCCGGCCCTGTTCGGCTTCGGTGTCCAGCTGGCGGTAGACCGGGCGGGCGGCCTGCTGACGCTCAAGCGCGCGCTGCCCGTGCCGCCGCTGGCACCGCTGCTGGCCCGCCTGCTGATGGCGATGCTTTTCGCGATCGCGGTGGCGGTGCTGCTGATCGCCACCGCGTGTGGACTCGGTGGGGTGGCGCTGACGCTTCTGCAGGGCATCGGCCTGCTGGCTGTGGCCGCGATGGTGGCGCTGCCGCTTGGAGCGATAGGCCTGTTGATCGGCAGTCACGCCGAACCGGATGCTGCGCCGGCGCTGGTCAACCTGGTATACCTGCCGCTGGCGCTGCTGTCGGGCCTGTGGTTGCCGCTGTCGGTGCTGCCGCAGGCATTCACCACGATCGCCCCGTTGTGGCCGACCTGGCACGCTGCGCAGCTTGGACTGCGGGTCATCGGCCAACCCGCCGGCGGCAACGTGCCGATGCATGTCGGAATGCTGGTGGCCGTGACGTTGGTTTGCGCGCTGTTGGCAACGCGCCGCCTGCGCCGCATCGGCTGAGCTGGCATGATCGGCCGCGATCCTGCTCCTCACCTCGATCCTTCACCCATGACCTGGCTCGCCACCGTGTTGCACCCCGCACCTGATTCGGCGGTGGCCGACCACCTGCGCCGCGGCAACTCCGCCTGGAGCAGCTATGTGCATCTGCTGTGGACGTCGTGGGTATTCCTGACCCCGTTGTTCGGCAGCGGCTACACGGTGCGCTGGGCGCTGCTGACGCTGGTCAGCTATCCGCTGTTCCTGTGGATGTACGGGGGCGCGATGCTGCGCTCCCGCCACCGTGCCCCGCGCTACGCGCTGGGCATGGTCGCACTGAGCGTCGTGCTGGTGCCGTGGTATCCATCGGGCATCAGCTACTTCATCTTCGGCTGCGTGCTGATGCGGGTGTCCAGTCATGGGGGCACGTTGCGATACGTGCTGCAGGTTCTCGCCCTCAATGTGGTGTTCATCGGTACGGCGTGGCTGGCTGGATGGTCCTGGCAGAACCTGGTCTGGATTCCCTTCATGGCCGTGGTCGTCGGACTGGTGGTGAACGTTGAAACGCTCAGCAGCCAGCGCGAAGCGGAGCTGCAGCTGTCGCAGGAAGAAGTGCGGCGCCTGGCGGCCACCGCCGAGCGCGAGCGCATCGGTCGTGACCTGCATGACCTGTTGGGCCATACCCTCTCATTGATCACGCTCAAGCTCGAACTGTCGCGCAAACTGTACGACCGTGGGGATGCGCGGGCGCGGCTGGAGATCGGCGAAGCCGAAGCCATCGCGCGGCAGGCCCTGGCCGAAGTCCGCAGCGCGGTGACCGGCATCCGGGCCAGCGATCTGGCGGCCGAGCTGGCGTCTGCCCGGCTGTTGCTGGAGTGCCAGCAGGTGCACCTGGCGTACGGTACGCCGCCTGCGCTGCCCGCCGAGATCGAGCGCGCCCTGTCGCTGGTGCTGCGCGAAGCGGTCACCAACATCGCCCGCCATGCGCGCGCCACCAGCGCCCACGTCCGTATCGAATGCGAGGGCAACGGCGTGCGGATGGAGGTGCGCGACGATGGGCGCGGCGGCCATGGTGCCGAGGGCAATGGACTGGCCGGGATGCGCGAGCGTGTAGTGGCCCTTCGCGGCACGCTGCAGATCAGTACGCCTCGCGCCGGAGGCACCTGCGTCAGCGTAGAGGTGCCCATCCCTTCGCCTGCGCGCCCCGCGGGCGCATCCGCCATGCTGCCGTCGAGGGACGATGCACTGTCCGCGGCGGACAGTGTGGCGAGGGAGGCTACATGATCCGCATCGTGCTTGCCGAAGACCAGGCGATGGTGCGCGGCGCATTGTCAGCCTTGCTGGGGCTTGAAGCGGACATCGAGGTGCTGGGGACGGCTGCCGACGGCGAAGCGGCATGGCGGTTGCTGCAGCAGGTACGCCCGGACGTGCTGGTGACCGATATCGAGATGCCCGGCCTGAGCGGGCTGGAGCTGGCCCAGCGCATCGCGCGCCAGCAACTGCCGATCAAGGTCGTGATCGTCACCACGTTCGCCCGTGCTGGATTCCTGCGCCGCGCGTTGGATGCAGGTGTGTCCGGCTATCTGCTGAAGGACTCGCCGGCCGAGCATCTGGCCGATGCGCTGCGTCGGGTGCAGCAGGGTGCGCGGGCGATCGACCCCCAGCTTGCACTGGACGCGTGGTCACAGGCCGATCCCCTGACTGACCGGGAACGCCGGGTACTGCGGCTGGCCGGCGAGGGCAGGACAGCCGGCGAGATCGCCGTTGAACTGGGTCTGTCACACGGAACCGTGCGCAATTACCTGTCCGAGTGCATCGGCAAGCTCGGCGTGGCCAACCGCATCGAAGCGTATCGGCTGGCGCGGCAGAGAGGCTGGCTGTAAGGCCCAGCGAGCGCTGCCCTGGTAGTGACGGCCACTGGCCGTCATGCCGCCGCCGTTGTGCCCGCCGCGCCTGGCCGGGCCCGCCGGACACCCGTTGCGCCGTGTCGTTCGCTCATTCCCCGTCGTGACGCGGACCCCGCGCCATGGACTCGAACACGCCATCGCGTCGGACCCAGGCATGGAACAGGGCCGCCGACAGGTGCCCGACGACCGTGGCGAAGAGGATGTAGGCCAGCAGGCTGTGCGCACTGCGCAGGGCAGCGTACAACGCCGGATCGTGCGGCACGATCGCCGGCAGGTGCAGCCCACCCCACATCACGATCGGGTAACCCCCCGCGGACAGCATCGACCAGCCGATCAGCGGCATCGCCAGCATCAACCCATACAGCAGCCAATGTGAGGCGTGCGCTGCCAGCACCTGCCATGCAGGCAGATCCGCCGGAAGCGGGGGCGGACGGTGGCGCAGCCGGTTGAGCAGTCGCACGCCAGCCAGCAACAGGATCGCGATGCCCAGCGGCCGGTGCAGGTCGACCAACATGGGACGCCACTGCAGCGACGCCATCATCGTCACGCCGACGAACAGCATCGCCAGGATCATCACTGCCATCAGCCAGTGCAGGATGCGCGCGGCAAGATTGAAATGACCGTTCCCCGATTTCATTCCACGCTCTCCTTGCCGGTGGCGGCAGGTGCCTTGCCGGCGGCGATTTCGCGCTCACGGCGGTTGAACGAATGGGCATACACCGCCGATCGTGCGGCCAGGATCGGGTCGTCCGAGCCCTCGATGCCGTCAGGCAGGATCAGCGGATCGTAATTGAGGTCGCGGCACGCGCCCTCGGCCTGCGGCTGCATCGAAGCCAGCGTCAGGGTGCCGATCTTCACCTCTCGCCGGCCTTGCGGCCAGGGCTGCGAAGGGTCTGCGACCGGGTCCCCCGGCTCGGCCAGGGTGACCCACATATCCCAACGCACAGGACCCCGTGCAAGCTGCTGCGCGAACTCATCGGCGAGGTAATCCAGTCCGGCCTGTGCCCGCTGAGCGGCGCTCATTGCCTCGAACGCCGCCTGCGGCCGCATGCTCCAGCGCACGAACTGCGAACGACCGTCTTCGGCGACGAAACGGAAGCTGTTGACGCCGTTGTAGACGGTATTGGCCCAGCTGGTGGACCACGGCGCCGTTTTCGCCCACTGCTGGAACGCCCTGGCGGAGGGATACTTCTCCAGCACAGCGTTCATCTTCGCCGGATCCGGCTTGCCGGTGGCGGGATCGGGTATGCCGGCGCGGGTCTGCTCGAGGAATGCCTCCGCCGTGGGCACGGCAAAGAACGGGAAGCTGTTCATCGCGGTCCGCCACTGCTGCCCGTCGTCGCTCACCAGCTGCAGCGCCATGCTGCGCACGCGGGCGTTGGCATCGGCGCCGTGCGGGTCCGCGCCCCCGATCGACATCCGGCCCAGCACCGGCACCTGCGGTTGGCGGAATACGCGTGCCGAGCTCAACGCGGCGCCCTCTGGCGTACCCTGGAAGGTGCCGCCCACGCACACCCCCTTGCTGTGCGCGCGCCGGAAACCCGGATGCGCGGGACCGGTGGCTTCGATGCTGTCGGTGAAGGCCTGCGCGGTGAACCGGTCACGGCCCAGCCAGCCGGCCAGCCAGGCGAAGGCGAGAACCAGCACGCCGGCGATCAATGCGATCAGCGCGATCCACCGCAGGGGCGAGGGCGCACGCGGCGCGCCGGGTGTCTGCCCCGCGCGCGTGTAGCGAAATAGCGACATGTCCGGATCCTGCCTTCACGCCAAGGTGTGGGTGGGTACCGGCCCATGGTGTCAGAACATCGGAGAGACCGATATTCAATATTTCGTTACAACAAAAAGGGGACGGAGGGGATTAAGTCGTAAGTGACCATTGCTGGCCATTCACGACTTAATCCCCTCCGTCCCCTTTTTTCAGGCGTAGCGGGTCTTCAGCATGGCCCAGGCCGAGCGCAGGGCCAGGGCTTCGCCGCCGGCCGGTCGACCGGGGCGCTCGCCGTCGTTCCACGCGTACACGTCGAGGTGACCCCAGCGCTGGCCTTCGGCCAGGAAGCGCTCCAGATAGAGCGCGGCGGTGACCGAGCCGGCCATGCGCGAGCCCGCGTTGGCCAGGTCGGCAATGCCGCTGTGCAGGTAGCGCAGGTATGGGCGCCACAGGGGCATGCGCCAGACCGGGTCGCGGGTCTGGTCGCCGGCCTGCAGCCATTGCTGGGCCAGCGTGTCGTCATTGCTGAACAGTGCCGGCAGATCGGGTCCCAGGGCGATGCGCGCCGCACCGGTCAGGGTGGCGAAGTCCAGCACCAGGTCGGGCTGCTGCTCGCAGGCATAGGTCAGCGCGTCGCACAGCACCAGCCGCCCTTCGGCGTCGGTGTTGTCGATCTCCACGCTCAGGCCTTTCCGGGTCGCGATGACTTCGCCGGGCCGGAACGCATCCGGGCCGATCGCGTTTTCCACCGCAGCCACCAGCAGGGTCAGCCGCACCGGCAGCGCCTGGGCCATCACCAGCCCGGCCAATGCCATCGCGTGCGCGGCCCCGCCCATGTCCTTCTTCATGTTGCGCATGCCATCGGCTGGCTTGATGTCCAGGCCACCGGTATCGAAGCACACACCCTTGCCGACCAGCACCAGCGACGGGTCGGTCTCCTTGCCCCAGCGCAGTGCGATCAGACGCGGCGCGCGGTGCGAGGCGCGGCCAACCGCATGGATCGCGGGGAAATTCTGTTGCAGCAGTGCTTCGCCGGTGATCGCCTCCACCTGTGCACCGTGGGCCTGGGCCAGCTCGCGCGCCGCATCTTCCAGATGCTGCGGACCCATGTCTTCGGTGGGTGTGTTGACCCAGTCGCGCACGCGCAGGCTCGCGGCGACCAGTGCAGCCACTTCGGCCGACGGGCTGGCAAGCAGCTGCGCCGGCGCGCGATTACGCTTGCGATAGCGATCGAAGCGGTAACTCCCCAGGCCCCAGCCGAGCTGCAGCAGATCCCGCCGTGCCGGCGTCAGTTCGGTGGCCAGCGTCCACACGCTGCCCTCGGGGAGGGCGTGCGGGGCATGCGCGTAACTGTACGCGTCGTCGGGGTCGCCGACGCCCAGCACGGCGCCGGCGATGCCATGCTCGCCGGGCAGCAGGACCACGCTGTGCGCACTGGCAGTGAAGTGCTGTGCCTGCAGCCAGGCCTGCAGCGCGGCGGGCTGATCGGCGCTCCAGGTCGCGAACTGATCGCGGTCCAGCACATGGAGGGGCAGGGCCTGGTCGGCGCGGGAGACGAAGCCGGTGATGTCGTTCATGCGTCAAGCACTCCGGGATGCAGGGGCGGCGACATGGGCATCAAGCCAGTCGGCCAGCCCGGTGAGGGTGTCGAACTGCAGGTCGGGCTGCAGCGATGGGTGGGTCCACTCGGCCGCTTCGCGGTTGATCCAGCAGCCGCGCAGGCCGGCACGGATGGCCCCGGCCACGTCCATTTCCATGTGGTCGCCGACATGCAGCACATGCGCGGGCGCAACGCCCAACCGCGTGCACGCGGCGTGGAAGATGCTCGCCTGCGGTTTGGCCGCACCGTGTTCGCGCGCGCCCAGCTGGAAGGCGAACAGATGCGCCACGCCGATGCGTTCAAGGTCGGCATTGCCGTTGCTCAGCGCAGCTACCGGCACGATGGCGGCAATGCGCTCCAGCGCCGCAAGCGCGTCCGGGTAGTACTCCACCTGGTTGCGCGCCGCGTAGAAGGCCTCGTAGGCGGGCTCCAACAGCGCCGGATCGCCGCCGCTGGCGTCCAGCGCCTGTTGCAGGGCCAGCCGCCGCAGCGCGCTCAGGTCATGGTGGAGATGAGGATTCTCGACATAGGCACGCTCGCGCAGTGCACGCATGGCGTCCTGCGGATACATCGCCGCCGTGGCCGGGCTGTGCTGCAGCATCCAGTCGTGCAGCACCTGGTCGATGCGTGCACCGATCGGAGCGAAGGGCCACAGGGTGTCGTCGAGGTCGAGGGTGAGGGCTTCGATGGAAAGGTTCACCCGACCATTCTACGCCCGTCGTAATCGCCTTTCATTCCAGCAGCCGTGACCAGCCGTGCATGCCGTCCAGCCGCGCCAGCACCAGCTTGATGCAGACCAGCAACGGCACCGCGAGCAGCAGGCCAACGAAGCCCCACAGCCAGCCAAAGATCATCAGCGCCAGGATCAGCACAAGCGGTGAAAGCTTCATCCGCCGTCCCAGCACGATCGGCGTGACCAGCTGGCCTTCCAGCGCGTGCAGGCCGAGGTAGCAGGCCGCAGGCAGGATCGCCTTGAGCGGATCGGGGAACTCCACGAAGCCCACCAGCAACATCAGCGCCACGCCGATCAGCGGTCCGACATAAGGCGCGAAGTTGAGCAATGCCGCCATCGTGCCCCACAACAGGGCGTCCTGCATGTCCAGGCCGAGCAGCATCAGCGTACCGGCAAAGACCAGGCCCACCAACGTGTTGATCACCGTAATGGTCAACACATAGCGCGAGACCTCGCGTTCGATCGAACGCAGGATGTCCGTAGTGAACCGCTGCTGCTGGCGGCTGGGGAACAGCGCGATCGCATGGCGCTGCAGGTCCTGGCCGTAGATCATGAAGAACAAGGTCAGCAGCACCACTGCCAGCACGGACGCCAGCAGGCGCGGTGCCTGGGTGATCGCACGATAGGGGTCATCCAGCTGGGTGCGCACCACCTCCACCCGCCGGTTGCCTTCACCTGCGGCCACGCGGGCAAAATTCTCCGCTGCCTGGTTGGCCTGCTGCACGGGCTTGGTGAGGTTCTGCACCTGGCGCCCGATCTTGCGCAGCTGCTGCGGCGCTTCCTGCGCCCATTCCATGGTCGGCACCACCAGCTGCACGGCCAACGCCGTCGTTGCACCCAGGCCGACCACGATCACCAGGATCGCGCCGAGCGCCCGCGGTACCCAGATGCGCTCCAGCAGCCGCAGGATGGGGTTGCCCACCAGCGCAAAGAACATGGCGAGCAGGATGGGCAGCACGACTGCCTGCGCCGCCCATAGGGTGAACGCGACAGCGAGGGTCGCGAGAACGACGAGGGAGACGGGTGCGCGGGGACGGGGCGGATGCGCGGCGGATGCCGCAGGCTCGACGGCGGGAACGCTGGAAAGGGTTTCGCTCATCGTCGCACCGGCCGGTAAAAGTCACTCATTGTCTGCCCGCCGCGATCAACGCGGCGGGTGCGCGGTGTCAACGTTCGGACAATTCGGTAGCCGCTTCGGCGGGAGAGGGCCCGGAAGAAGCCGGTCGCGGCGCGTGCTGCTGGTCGACGCCTGCCGGACGCGGCGACGGCGCAGGGGCGACCGGCGCTGCCGCCGGGTTCACCGCATCGTCCACCTTGTCTGCTGCGGCATCAGCCTGGTTGGCCGCATCGTCTGCCGTGCTGGCCGCATGGGCCGCCATCGCAGAAGCAAACGCGGCCTGTCCGCTGGCCAGCAGATTGGACACCGAGCCGATCATCTGCAGCCAGCGCGCCCCGTTGACCTTGCCGGGAATCTCCAGCTTGCCAGCCACGAAACCGCTGGCCACGCCGGCAATGACGATCCGCAACGGCGACCAGCCGCTGCGCCAGACCTGGCTCAGCACGCCCCAGTTGTCCTGGGTATCGGTCAGTCGGACGGCCACGACCTGCTCGCAGCGTTTTACCCGGCTGCGCAGTGCACTGAATTTCATGGCTTGCCCTCCGGGATTTTCACCCCGGCATCGGGATCGTCTTCATCGTTGGGCTCGTCGAACAACCCGAGCCTGGACAGCTGCCGACGCGTGGAGTGCATGCCGGTGTGATGGAAGAAGTAGGAGACGCGCCAGGCCGCAAGGCCGGTCACCGCCAGGCTCAGCAACGAGGTGATGAGCAGGGCGTGCAGCCACGACATACCCCAGCTCTGCAGAAGGGCAATCAGGGTGGCTGCCATCAGCAGCCACGCCGAGGCGCCAAACACGATCGCCACGCCTGACCATGCCAAGGCCCGGCCGAAAGCGCTCCGGGCAAGAGCGAAATCGGCCGAGGCAAGGCGCCGCAGCGAGCGGAACGAGTGCTTGGCCGCATCCATGGTCGCCCGGCTGGCCTGGCTGACCTGGCGGATGCTCTCGTCCAGCGGCGGAGTGCCCGCTGGATCCGGGCCGCGCGCGGTGTCTTCGTTTTCGCTCACGCCGCGGCTTACTTGTCGCCGCTACGCGCGAGCTTGGCAATCAGCCAGCCAGCAGCGAAGGCCACGCCGAAGGAAGCGAGCGGACGCTCGCGGATCAACTCAGCGGCGCTGTCGACCAGGTCCTTGCCCTTGTCCATCAGCGCGTCGACCTGTTCCTTGGCGGCCGCACCACCGAACTCGGCGGCAGCCAGGCCGGACAGCGCGGTATCGGACAACTCGGCCTTGACGTTGGCCTTGCCGATGCGCAGCTCGTCGCCTGCGGCGCCGGTGGCACCCTTCAGCGCGCTGCCTGCCGCGTTGGCGGCCGACTTCAGGTGGGTGGACGCTTCGCCCAGGTGGTCCTTCAGGTTTTCAGTATTGGTGGGGCTCATCGCAATCTCCTGCTCAGTGAATAAGGCGGCCGCCATCCGGATGCCGGATGGCCACGGACGTCATGGATACCACCGCCCGGGTATAGGGGGCGTTACGGTACGCCATGCCCTCAGCGCATGACCAACTGGCCACGGGCGTTGCCCCGCACGATCCGCAGCACCAACTGCTGCGGAGGCTTCTGGAAGTTGGCCCGCCAGCTCGCCAGGTCGGCGAACTCACCGGCGCTGGCCTCGGTCACGATGTCGCCTTTGGTGAGGCCGGAAGCGGCAGCACGGCTGCCCCGGGCAACCTCGTTGACCAGTACGCCACTGAGGCCGGACTGCCGCAGCGACTCGGGCAGGTCGACGAAGGTGGCGCCGCCCAGCCGTGGGTCCAGCGTATCGCCGCTTACCGAACGTGCCTGTTCCTTCAGCGTGGCCTTCACCTGCACGGGCTTGCCATCGCGGCGCAGCTCCAGGGTCATCGTGCTGCCCACTGACGCGAGGCCTTCGATGTTGTGCAGCGCCTGTGCCCCGTCCACGCGCTGGCCATTGGCGCTGACCACCACGTCGCCCGGTCGCACGCCGGCCGTCGCCGCAGCTGAGCCGGCCAGCACCCGGCTCACCAGCGCACCGCGGACATCGCCCAGGCCCAGGCCCTGCGCAAGCTGGGGGGTCAGGTTCTGCGTCTCCAGCCCCAGCGTGCCGCGGACCACCACGCCATGCTTGACCAGCTGGTCGACGACGTTGCGGGCGAGGTTGGACGGAATCGCCAGCCCCAGGCCGATGTTGCCTGCCATGCTGCCCTGCGGATTGAAGCTCGCCGTGTTGATGCCGACCAGCTGGCCCTGCAGGTTGACCAGCGCGCCGCCCGAGTTGCCGGGATTGATCGACGCGTCGGTCTGGATGAAGTTCTGGTAGCCAAGCCCACGGATACCACTGCGGCCCACAGCCGAAACGATGCCCGATGTCACGGTCTGGGTGAAACCGAAGGGATTTCCAATGGCGACCACGAAGTCACCAACGCGCAGCTGGTCGCTGTTGCCCAGGGTGATGCCGGTCAGGCCCTGCGCCGGGATGCGGATCAGGGCGATGTCGGTGTCCGCGTCCGAGCCCAGGAATTCCGCCTTGACCGTACGGCCGTCGGCCAGCGTGACCTGCACGTCGTCCGCGTTGTCGATGACGTGGTGGTTGGTCAGCACCAGACCCTCGGCGGCATCGATGATCACCCCCGAACCGAGCGATTCGTTGATGCGCTCCTGCGGCACATCAGGAAAGAGGCGACGGAAAAACGGGTCGTCGAAGAAAGGATTGCGTACCCGTACAACCTGTTTGGTGTTTACGCTGACCACCGCCGGCGTGACTTTCTCCAGCATCGGCGCCAGCGACGGAACCGGCTGTCCCGCGACGGCCGCAGGCAGCGCGCTGGTCGCCGGAATGGTGATCGGGGCGGGCGCGGCTTCCGCGCGATTGTCCAGATGGGCGTCGATGGCACTGGCAACGAAGCCGCCGAAGGCTGCGGCAAGCGCGAGCGTGAGCAGGGTCGGTATCGGGCGCATGGGAATCAAGGTCCAGGCAAGAAGAATGGAGTAAGGCGCACTCGTCCACGGGGCGAGTGACCGGCTGCAGGGCTGCGGAAGTGTCCCCTGCACCTGCTAAACATGCCATGAAAGAAGCGCCGCGGCAGCGTCGATGTTGCGCAGTTGCGCATCCGATCCACCTGGCGTGTCGCATCAGAACGCCGCGCCGTGGCATGACCGGAGATGCCCGTCGGGCCTAAACGCTGCACGCGGCGCGATCTGGAAAATACTTTAAAACAAGGCTTTCGATGCAAACCCGCAGGCGTGGCGCGCGACATCGGAGGCCGTTGGCGAGGGCAGCGCGGTTGCGCCCGCGGGTGTTGGCGTTCCACGATCCACTGCGCCGGTATAGCATCGCCTCCGTTTTGACATACCAGCCCCTCAGGAGGGCAGATCATGAGCAACGGTAATGGTGTAACGACGACGCTGAGCGAGACCGTCGAGACTGTAAAGGAAGTCGCGGGCGACGTTGGCGAGACCATCGCGCACACCGCCGAAGAAGCCGTGGCTGCCGTCACGACCACCGCCAAGCGCGTTCGCAAGGCGGCCACCACCCGCGTAGCGGCCGCCAAAGAGGCGGTGGCCAGCGTCGAGAAAACCGTCGCGGTGAAGGCTGACAAGGCGGCCAGGTCGGTGGGCAAGTCCATTTCCAGCGCCCGGCAGAAGCTGGAAGCCGCCCGCGAAAATGCCCAGGCGGAAGCCGCCGCGCTGACGCAGGCGGTAGCGAAGAAGAAGGCCGTCGCCGGCAGGAACGCCACCCGCGCGCTGGCTGCGGTCAAGAAGGCGGGCCCGCGCAACGTCGCTGCAACGGAAACCGCTGACGGCAGCACCGCCGCTGCAGCCCGCACGCGGCCGGTCAAGACCGCTGCGGTGGCGAAGGCGCCTGTCGTCGTTGCCAGGCCTGCCATCGCGAAGAAAGCCGTGACCCGCAAGCCGGTCACCCACACGACCGTGGCCAGCACGCCGGCCGTTGCCACCAAGACCGTAGCCAAGAAGGCAGTTGCCAAGAAGACCGTAGCCAAGAAGACCGTAGCCAAGAAGGCCGTAGCCAAGAAGGCCGTCGCCAAGAAGGCCGTCGCCAAGAAGGCAGTTGCCAAGAAGGCCGTAGCCAAGAAGGCCGTAGCCAAGAAGCCTGTAGCCAAGAAGGCCGTCGCCAAGAAGGCCGTAGCCAAGAAGCCCGTAGCCAAGAAGGCCGTAGCCAAGAAGGCAGTTGCCAAGAAGGCCGTGGCCAAGAAGACCGTAGCCAAGAAGCCCGCAGCCAAGAAGCCCGTAGCCAAGAAGCCCGTAGCCAAGAAGCCCGTAGCCAAGAAGGCAGTGGCCAAGAAGGCAGTGGCCAAGAAGGCAATCGCCAGGAAGGCAATCGCCAGGAAGCCGGTCGTCACCAAAAAGGCCGTAGCCAAGAAGGGCGTAGCCAAAAAGGCAGTCGCCAAGAAGACCCCCAGCCGGAAGCCGGTCGTCAGCAAAAAGGCCGTCACCAAAAAGGTAGCGGCCAGGAAGACCTCCGCCGGGAAGGCCGCTGCGCGCAAGGCGCCGGCCCGCAAGGCCGTCGTCCGACGCGGCCGCTGATCCCGCGCCCCGGCATGCCCTGTCGCCTGCAAGGCGCAGGGCATGCCGCGTGCAGTCCGGTCCAGCGCCGGTAGGGCATCATGGACGCCTCTCCAGCGTGGTGGCTGCAATGCGTGGTTTCGACTTCAGTTCATGGCAGGCCGTGCTGTCCACGCTGGGTGGGCTGGCGCTGGTCACGCTGCTGGGCGTGGGTATCCGCCTGGTGGTGATGCAGACCCTGCAGGCGCGCCGCGAGCGCGAAAATCGGCAGATCAACGAACGACTGCGCACGCTGATGGCAGCCTACAAGGTGCTCGGTGGATCATTCACCGGTGACCTGGGGGTCGATCCGTCCCATCTTCGCCAGCTGCGTGAGCGCACCCACCACGACGGCGCGGCCGCCCCCGGAAGCGAGCGCGCACGACGCATCCGTGATGCGGTGGAGGCGGCACTGTCGGACATCCTGCTGCTGGGCACCGATGAGCAGGTGCGATTGGCAGCCCACGCGGCGACGGAGCTTGCCCAGGGTCGCCCGGTGCATACCCACGAACTGGTCGTGTCGCTGCGCGACTTCATACGCAGCGCGCTGGATCTGGATCCGGTTCCCGCAGGACTGCACATCCCCTTCCAGGGGCCCACGCGGCCGGCGGGCACAGGCGGCGGCGCAGGAAGACCACGCGCGGAGAGCGGCGAGCGCGGCGGCAAGGGGGGCGGAGCCGGCACGGGTGCGATGGGCGGCCTTGGTGCCGGCGTGGCGGTAGGAAGCCACGCCGGCAGCAATGCGCCGGACCTGCCTGATGAAAATCCAGCTTCGCCGAAATAGCGCGGTATTGCCCGCTGTCTCGATACCCGGGCCGGGCCGCGTCGATCCGACGGCACGACCACCGCCAACTCAGGGCAGCGTGACGATCGGTACGAACCCTCCGAAGATCATGCGTTTGCCATCGAATGGCATCGGGTTGCTCGACGGATCCATCCGCGGATCGTCCATCATCTTCTTCATGCCCTCATCGCGGGTGGCTTTATCGGGCCATTCCACCCAGGAGAAGACCACCGTTTCGTCCTCCCTCGCCTTCACCGCGCCCTGGAAGTCGGTGACCGTGCCGCGCGGCACGTCATCGCCCCAGCACTCGACGACCCGCGTCGCGCCCAGCTCGAGGAAGACCGGATCCATGCTGCGCGCATGGTCGATGAAGGACTGCTTGTTGGCAGTGGGTACGGCAAGCACGAATCCGTCGACGTAGCTCATTGATCGCTCCGCGTGGCCTGCGGAATACAGGCCTTCCTGGGCATGACGAATCAGCGCACGTGCAATCGACATGCTGCGGCGACTCATCGTCATGCCAGATGTCTAGCGGAGTGCTGGTTAAACGACGTGAAATTCACATGCACGCAGGGACGTGGAGGCGCGCGCGTATGCCTGAATCCAGCTGAATACGAGCCTAAAACGACATATGCGTTTTCAGGGAGCGGTTATGTCAAAAAACGGAAACTTTACATCCCCCGCCGCAGCGATCCCCGTGGACTGCTGCGACAACACGAGAAAGACAAGAGGTTGTACCCATGAAGACGTCCCTGATCGCGCTGGCCCTGGCATCTGCTCTGCCGTTCGCTGCCTCGGCTGCCGAGAACCTGTCCTACAACTACGCTGAAGGCAGCTATGTAAAGACCGATGCCGACGGCCGCGATGCAGAAGGCTGGGGAGTGAAGGGCTCCTACGGCGTCCTGCCGAACATGCACGTGTTCGGCGAGTACAGCCAGCAGGAACTCGACGCAACTGACCGCGACGTCGACCAGTGGCGCCTGGGTGTCGGCTACAACGTCGAGATCGCGCCGTCCACCGACTTCGTGGCGCGTGCCGCCTACAACAAATACGATCCGCAGCGCGGCCTGGACTTCAACGGGTACAGCGCTGAAGCGGGCATCCGTACCGCGTTCGGCCAGCATGCCGAAGTCTACGCAATGGCCGGCTACGAGGATTACAGCAAGAAGCACGGCATCAACCCGGATGGCGAGTGGTACGGCCGCCTGGGCGCGCAGGTCAAGTTGAACCAGCACTGGGGCATCAACGGCGACCTGAAGATGAACCGTGATGGCGACAAGGAAATGACCGTCGGTCCGCGCTTCAGCTGGTAAACCGCCAGCCGCATGCCGAACGCATGCATTTCGCGTTACCCGACAGGCCCGGCACCCGCCGGGCCTGTTTTCGTTGCAGAGCCCGGATCGTGCGAACAGCGCTGACGCGGCCTGGCAGCGGTAGCTGTTGCTTTGCCT
Organism: Pseudomonadota bacterium; assembly: GCA_037033225.1. Taxonomy (GTDB): domain Bacteria; phylum Pseudomonadota; class Gammaproteobacteria; order Xanthomonadales; family Xanthomonadaceae; genus Stenotrophomonas. Next base: position 4,677 of record JAZBLM010000022.1, on the reverse strand, counting down.
GTCGCGAGGCCACGTCAAACGCGTCACGCATGGGGCGGATGCGACATGTTTTTCCCCTCGCCTCGCTGGAAGAGCGTCGATTACGACACTCATTTGGATCCACTCGGCCGCAACGCCAACAGGGGCGGTAACACGCTGCCGTATGCCCCAAAGTGGATGAATCCGCGCGGAAAACGGCCGTCCCGCTTTCAGTGGCGAGTCAAAGCAGCTAACGGAAACTTCACATCCGATGCGATGGCAGCCCGCCACTGCGCGTGAACCACGATTCGAGGTTGTTCCGATGAAGAAGTCCCTGTTGGCGCTGGTCATGGCCTCCACGCTGCCGTTCGCTGCCTCTGCGGCTGAAAACCTGTCCTACAACTATGTCGAAGGCGATTACATCAAGACCAATTCCCGCGCCGGTGATACCGATGGCTGGGGCGGAAAGGTGTCCTATGGCGTGCTGCCGAACCTGCATGTGTTCGGCGACTACAGCAAGACCGATGTGGCCGGTAGCGCCCAGACGATCGACCAGTGGCAGCTGGGCGCCGGCTACAACGTCGAGATTGCACCGACCACGGACTTCGTCGCCCGCGCAGCGTACAACCGCTATGACACCGGCGGCTTCGACTTCAGCGGCTACAGCGTGGAAGCCGGTATCCGCACGGCATTCGGCGAGCATGCTGAGGTCTACGCCCTGGCCGGCTACCGGGACTACGCCAAGACCCGTGGCTTTGATCCGGAAGGTCAGTGGTACGGTCGCCTCGGTGCGCAGGTGAAGTTGAACCAGCATTGGGGCATCAACGGCGATGTCCGGATGAACCGCTATGGTGCAGCGGAGATGACCGTCGGCCCGCGGTTCAGCTGGTAAGCGCGGCGCGCGTCAACCTGTCCTATACGCAACAGGCCCGGCAGTGCCGGGCCTGTTGCGTATCAGCTACCGGCGCTCTTACTCGCCCTGGTATTGTTTTTCTTCAACCAGTGCGGAGCCGGCGACGCGGTTGATCTCGTTCTTCACCTGCACCCGCTCGCCGTTGGTACCGTAAACGCCGCGCGCCAGCTGCACGAACGCCTCGTCGAAGACCTGCGCGGCTTCCTTGTCGCGCAGCTGGTCCTGGATGTCCCACATCCGCTCGTTGATCGCCTTCAACTGGTGCTTCAGCGCGTCCAGCGCCGGCTGCTGGCTTCGCTGCGCCGCGTAGAGCGGCAGCAGGCCGTCCAGCTCAGCGCGCACATTGGCCAGCTTCGCCGCATCGGCGATGCGCTCGGCCTTGATTTCAAGAATGGTGATCTTGTCGATCAGCTCACCGATCGATACAGGGGTAAGGATCGCGTCCACGCGGGTGCTCCGTTCAACAGGCCTGCATGATACCCCGCACCCGGCCGCAGCCTGCACGACGACGTTTACGCGCTTTTTGCGCGCGCTGCCCTCCGGGTGCCTTCATCCGTTACGGCATGCCCGCACACACTGGACCGCTCCGGCGACCGCGTCGCCCAGCAGTGGAGTCAGACGAGATGAAGTGGGATGCAATACGCAGGTGCCTGGTCGCCGGCGTGGCCGCGGCAGCCATGGGGGACATGGCCGATGCACGCGCCGGAACGAGTGGCACCCTGGCGCTGGCCAGTGATTACGTCTGGCGCGGAAGCTCCCAGACCGGCGAGGATCCTGCCGTCCAGGCCGGCGTGCGCGCAGGCCATGACACGGGCTGGTATGCCAGCCTGTGGGGCTCCAATGTGGCGTTCGATCCGGACCTTGGTGCGCGCACCGAGTTCGACGTGATGCTCGGCTGGACGCGTGCGTTGTCCGATGACTGGAGCGTGGACGCAGGGGTCACCCGTTACCTGTACCCGGGCACCGGGCGGCAGCTTGACTGGACCGAGGTGTCCGTCACCGCGACCTTGCGCGAACACGCATGGCTGCAGGTCGCGCACTCGCGCGATGCACTGGCCGGGGGTCATCCCGGCACCTACGCCCAGCTCGGGGGAAGGCTGGCGCTGAGTGACACCACGCGCCTTGAGGCCGCGTACGGGCGCTACGGCTTGTCCCGTGCGCAGGGACGCGACTACCAGCACGTGCAGTTCAGCGTCTTCCATGCGATCTCGCCGGCATGGGAGGTGCGCCTGACTGGCCACGCCACCGACCGCGCCGCGCGCTCGCTGTTCCCAGGCAATGCCGGTACCCGGATGGAGTTTGCGCTGCAGGCCAGCTTCTAGCCGTGCTGCGTCGCAGGCGGCAGGCTGCTGCGACCTGGACCCTCAGCCGTCGCCGCGCACCCGCAGCACCAGCCCCTTGAGGAAATAGCGCATCAGCTGGTCACCCGCCTTGCGGAAGTGCTTGTGGTCGCGCTGGCGGAACACCGCGCTCAGCTCCGGCTTGGATACGGCGAAGCCGGCCGACTGGAAAATGTCATGCAGGTCCGCGTCACGCAGCTGGAAGGCAACGCGCAGCTTCTTCATGATCAGGTTGTTGTCGATGCGGGTTTCGCTCTTGCGCTGGGGCTGGCCCTCATCCCGTCCGCGCAGGTGCACGATCAGGCCATCCAGGACGTGGGCCAGGGCTTCATCGCCGCACACTTCGAAGCCGGGCTCGTTTTCCGGCTTCAGCCACGCGTTGACCTCCTCGGCCGTTACCGGGAAGGCGGGGTCGGCCAGCTCGCACAGCACCACGATGTGGTTGTCGCTCAGGTCCAGGGCAAAGCGCAGGCTGCGCAGCACATCATTGTTGATCATGGTCATCCACATCGCCGGCAGGGAGCGCCGGGACCGCTAGTGTACCGTCAGGGCGGCTGTCATCCTGCGGTCATCCCACTGCAGCACAGTGCGCGCTCGACTCCATTGCTCTGCCGGGACCTTCGTGATGCGCGCCTGGATTCCTTTGTTGCTGGCCTTGAACGTGGCCCTGGCCCTGCCATCGGTGCCCGCCGTGGCGCAGGAGCGTTTCCAGCCGCTGCAGCAGCGCATCGACGCGGCCAGACTGGCCGAGGTCGGGCTGACCCCGCAGCAGCTGGAGGAGCTGAACCGCCTGCTGCGCGAGGCGGAGGCGAAGCAACAGGTCGCCGCCGTTCCCGGCGCGGCCACCACCGGCGCGCTGCCACCCGGTGCGTCGCCGATGTTCATCGGACTGGACGACGGCCCGATCCTTGCCCGTGCGGCCGGCAGGATCACCGGTTGGAAGCCTGGCACGGTGTTCACCCTGGACAACGGCCAGCAGTGGCAGGTCCTCAAAGGCGAGATGACCCTGCGCGCGCCATTGCAGGACCCGGCCATCGAGGTGGTGCCGGGCATCGCCGGGCGCTGGTTCCTGCAGGTGGACCCGGAGCTGCCGAAGGCGCGCGTATTCCGCGTGCGCTGACGGCCAGCGGCCGTCACTACCGGAACCGTGCAGTGCAGCGGGGCGATCATTTCCCGGCCTGGCGCGCCGGAATGAACAGGCGCTGGTTGGCGGCCAGCGGCCGGCACGACCCCTGTGGGCTGCAGGCAGCCGATGCGGCAACGCAGGCGGAGGCGGACGATGACAGAATATCCGTCTGCATCCTTTGGAGTTGCCTGATGACCCGTACCGTCCTGATCACCGGCGCCACTTCCGGCTTCGGTGCCGCCGCCGTCCATCGCTTCGCCAGGGCAGGGTGGAAAGTGATCGCCACCGGCCGCCGCGGTGAACGCCTGCAGGCGCTGGTCGCGGCGTATGGCGCGGACCAGGTGCATGGCGCCGTGTTCGACGTACGCGATGCCGAGGCCATGGAGGCTGCGCTGGCCGCCCTGCCGCCGGCGTTCGCGCAGATCGACCTGCTGGTCAACAACGCGGGCCTGGCGCAGGGCACCCTGCCGGCACAGCACGCGAAGCTGGAAGACTGGCGCACGATGATCGACACCAACGTCACCGCGCTGGTGACGCTGACGCATCGCCTGCTGCCGCAGCTGGTCGAACGCAGGGGCGCGATCATCAATATTTCGTCGGTCGCAGGCGTATACCCCTACCCGGGCGGCAATGCGTACGGCGGTACCAAAGCATTCGTCAGCCAGTTCTCGCTTGGCCTGCGCTCGGACCTGCACGGCACCGGCGTGCGCGTGACGACGATCGAACCGGGCATGGCGGAAACCGAGTTCACGGTGGTGCGTACGCATGGTGACCAGGCGGCGTCGAACAAGCTGTACAGCGGCGCCAACCCGATGACCGCCGAAGACATCGCCGAGCAGATCTTCTGGGTGGCCAGCCTGCCGCCGCATCTCAACATCAACCGGTTGGAGCTGATGCCGGTGAGCCAGTCCTATGCGGGCTTCCAGGTGGCGCGCCAGGACTGAGCGCGTGCATGCGGCCCGCGGCACGGTAGCGCCGGAGCCTGCCCGGCGGCGCTTCACCGCTGCGTCCGGATCTGCCCGCCGGGCCTGGCCCGGCGCTACCGGAGCCTGCCCTCGCGTTCCTACTGGGCCTTGATCGCCATGGCCTGCAGGCCGGTGCCGTCCAGCTTCTGCTTGGCTTCAGACAACTCGCCGGCGGTGCCGTACGGCCCCATGCGGACGCGGTAGACCGTCTTGCCATTGATCTGCGCCGATTCCACGCGGGCTGCCAGCCCGATCATCGCCAGCTTGGCCTTGGTTGCTTCCGCATCGCCGGAGGCGCCGAAGGCGCCCGCCTGGAGGATGTAACGCACGTTGCTTTCGGCCGGTGCAGCAGCGCCCGGGGTGGCGGCGGCTGTC
>JAZBLM010000021.1:0-33964 GCA_037033225.1 Pseudomonadota bacterium | reverse complement strand
TGGCGCGGATCGCTTCCACCTTGTCGCCCATCAGGCGGATGGTGTCGGCCTTGGGCCCGATGAAAGTGAAACCGGATTCCTCGACACGTTCGGCGAAGTTCGCGTTTTCCGACAGGAAGCCGTAGCCCGGGTGGATGGCCTGCGCGTCGGTGACCTCGGCGGCGGCGATCAGGGCGGGGATATTGAGGTAGCTGTCGGTGGAGGCGGCCGGGCCGATGCAGACCGACTCGTCAGCCATGGCGACGTGCTTGAGGTTGCGGTCGACCGTGGAGTGCACGGCCACCGTGCGGATGCCCAGGGTGTGGCACGCGCGCAGGATGCGCAGCGCGATTTCCCCTCGGTTGGCGATGACGACTTTATCGAGCATGGTCTGCCCCTCAGCCGATCACGAACAGGGGCTGGTCGAACTCGACCGGCTGGCCGTTCTCGCCGAGGATGGCGACGATCGTGCCCGACGCATCGGCTTCGATCGGGTTGAACATCTTCATCGCTTCGATGATGGCCAAGGTTTCGCCTTCCTTGACCTGCTGGCCGAGGGTGACGAAGGCCGGCTTGTCCGGCGAGGACGATGCATAGAACGTGCCGACCATCGGCGAGCGCAGCACATGGCCGTCCGGCAGTGCGTTGCCCGACTTGGCGGTGCCACCGGTGGAGGCCTCGGTCGGCGACTGCATCGGCATCGCGGGCGCCGCGGCGGGCGCGGCGAACACCTGCGGCTGCGGGGCCATCTGCGCGAAGGTACCAACGGGCGCGCGCGACAGGCGCACGGATTCCTCGCCTTCCTTGATTTCGATCTCTGCCAGGTTGGACTCTTCCAGCAGGTCGATCAGCTTCTTGATTTTGCGCAGATCCATGGGGGCCTCTTTGTTTTTGATTATCGGGAGTGGGAAGGGCGCAGGCGCCGGTTCGACGATCAGGCGTTGGACAGCCGCTGCAGGGCGGCATCCATCGCGTAACGGTAGCTGTCCGCACCGAAACCGCAGATGACGCCAACGGCCTTGTCACTGAAGTAGCTGTGCTGGCGGAAGGGTTCGCGGGAATGCGGATTGGACAGGTGGATTTCGATGAAGGGGACGTCCACCGCCGCCAGCGCATCGCGCAGCGCGACCGAGGTATGGGTGAACGCCGCCGGGTTGATCAGGATGAAGTCCGTGCCGTCCAGGCGCGCCGCCTGGACCCGGTCCACCAGGACGTGCTCGGCATTGGACTGCAGGCTTTCCACACTGTGGCCTGCTGCCAGACCCTGCGCGTGGAGCGCATGGTCGATCTGGGGCAGGGTGGTGTGGCCGTAGACGCCCGGCTCGCGCGTACCGAGCAGGTTGAGGTTGGGGCCATGCAGGACCAGCAGTTTCGCCATGGGAGCCGAGCAACGGGAAAGGGCGGCAGTCTGGCGGAAGCTGAAGTTCATGTCCAGTTCGGCGAAGTTAGGTGCGTTTCAAGCAAGCGTTTGAGAATGTGCCTTTGGAGCCGGCTGCACGCGGGTGTCTGGCGATGCAGCGTGGAGCGTCGTGTTGTCCGTCCCCGAGCGAGACACGACGCGCTGCACGCATGACGTAATCGGCTAGTAACCCCGTCACCGGGCCGCGATGGGTGAAGGGGTGGCCATGTGGCCGCAGCCGTTGGCGCAGGCGCCTGTTCGCTCTGCCTGCCCGTCGGCGCCGCCGGTCCCTCTGCGCCCGCACAGGCCGCTTGTCCAGAGGGCATTGCGGCGTATCCTTGCCCGATGGGGACCCTTCATCCGAATGATCGGCAGCGCCAGCGTGTCCGTGTCGTGCTGGCGCTTGGCCTGCTGGCGGTACTCGGGCTGTCCTCCAGGCTGCAGGCGGCGCCACCATCGCCCCTGCTGGATGATGCCGAAGCGGCCTGGGTCGCCGCGCATCCGGTGATCCGGGTTACCTCCGACGCGACGTTGCCGCCGCTGGAGTACATGCGCGAGGGGCAACTGCGTGGCCTGTCGCAGGACTACCTCCAGCTGATCAGCGAACGCACGGGCCTGCGCTTCGAGTTCGTGCAGGCCGCCAGCTGGGGTGCGGCACAGGAGGCGGTCCGCTCACGCCAGGCGGACATGCTGCTGAATGCAATGGAAGAACGGATGGAACCCGGGACGCGGACCAGCGTGCTGCTCGGCCCCCCCTACCTGACCGCCTACAGCATCGTGTTCACCCGCCCTGATTCACCCGCAGTGTGGGACATGCGCGGACTCGCCGGACGCCGGGTCGCGGCACGCGCGGCCGGCGACTATGCCCGCGTGCTGCAGGAGCGCTATCCAGAGCTGGTCGTGGTGCCGACCACGTCCCCTGAAGCATCGATGCGCGCGGTGCTGGACGGGACGGCCGACGCCGCGATGGGCACCAGCGCCACATTCCAGCCATACGTGGCACGCCGCCACCTCGACGAACTGAATATTTCACGTCCGCCGGTGGACCTGGTCATGCAGGCGCGGTTCGCCGTCCGCAGTGACTGGCCGCAGCTGGAAGCGATCCTCGCCAAAGCCATGGCCTCGATCAGCACGCAGCAGGAATCCCAGGTGCGCCAGCGATGGATGCGCGAGGCGGACTATGGTGCGCCCACGCTGACAACCGTGCTGCGCTACAACTGGCCGTGGGTCCTTTCGATCTGCGTGCTGGTAGTGGCGCTGGCGGTGGTGGCGCGGTGGGCCTGGAATGCGCGTGCGGCGGCTGTTGAAAGCGAGCAGGTCAAGGCGCGTTTCCTGGCGACCATGAGCCATGAGATACGCACCCCGATCAATGCGGTGCTGGGCGCCATCGAGGTGCTGGCCGACCATGTGCCTGCGGGCAGGCCGCGCACGCTGGTCAAAGCCGCCGAGGAAGCAGCCGAATCGCTGACCGGCCTGCTCGACAACGTGCTGGATCTTTCCCGGCTGGACGAAGGCCGCATGCAGCTGGAGAAGATGCCGGTCGAGCTGCGTGCGCTGGGCTTTGGCATCGGCGCGGTGTTCGGCGGCGAACTGGAGCGTCGGGGCGTCGCCTTCGACGTCGAGGTGCCTGCGCAGGACAGCTGGGTGATGCTCGACCCCACGCGGATGCGCCAGGTGCTGATGAACCTGCTGGGCAATGCACGCAAGTTCACCGAACACGGCAGCGTGCGGCTGTCACTGGAACTGCGCGGGCAGGCGGACGAAACATGGTTGCACGCCGCGGTGGCCGATACCGGCTGCGGGGTGCCGGCCGCGATGCAGCCACACCTGTTCGAGCCTTACGCCCAGGCCGATGGCAGCATCCCGCGTCAGTACGGCGGCAGCGATCTGGGTCTGTCCATCTGCCGTGACCTGGTGCGGCTGATGGGGGGACGGATCGAGCTGCACAGCACCGAAGGGGAGGGCACGACGGTGTCGCTGTGCATTCCCGTACAGCGTGCTGCCGCACCGCAGGCCGCGAACGCGACGGAACCCGGCGGCGCCCTGGATGGGCTGCACGTGATGGTGGTCGACGACCATGCACCGAACCGGATGGTGCTGGAGCAGCAGTTGGGGCGGCTAGGCGTACAGGTGACGCTGGCCGAGGGTGCGCACGCCGCGCTGCAGGCACTGGCGGTGGCGACGCCCGACATCGTCTTGCTGGATTGCTTCATGCCCGATATCGACGGCTACCAGGCCTGCACGATGATCCGCAGCGCCCAGTCGCCGGGACGTGCCCACCTGCCCATCATCGCAATTTCCGCGGCCACGGATGCGGCGCATCTTCGGCGCTGCCAGCAGGCCGGCATGGATGCGGTGCTGAAGAAGCCGATCCGCCTGGCCGAGTTGCAGTCCATGCTGGTGATGTGGAGCGGCCGCGATACATCCCGCGTGACCTCGCAGGCGGCTGATGCCATGGCGCAGGCAGGCGCGATCGAGCGGGAAGCGGCCGATCGGCTGGGACCGGACCTGCGTGTGCTGTTGGCAGAGGATCTGCGCAAGCTGCGTGCCGCAGTCGAGGCCGAGGACATGGCCCGTACGACGTTCTATGCGCATCGGCTGCACGGGGCCGCCGGCCTGGTGCAGCGCCCGGCACTGGCGACGCTGGCGGCGGCACTCGAAGCGCACCCTGCAGCCGATCCCGGGCAGGCCCTGCAGGCCATCGACGCCCAGCTGGAACAGCTGGCGCAGGCCGAGCCGATCCGGATGTGATCGCGGCACGCAGGCACCAGCGGCGCGCTGCGTCAGATGGTCGCAGGGCCCCGCGCCCGCTTCACGCCTGCAGCCTCTAGAATGCGGGCGTGCGACGTTCCCCTCTCCATCGCTGTCTGCAGCGCCTCGCCTGGCTTGCCATCGTCCTGGTGCTGGTCGCGCCGCTGGCAAGCCGTTGGATTGCCCTGCAGGCCGTGCAGCCGCCTGGCCATCACCAGACGCTCGACGTGCATGCCAGCCATGAAATGCACGCCGGGCACGCGATGCCGGTGGAACACGCCGCCGCCGCAGCGCTACCGTCAGTACCTGGCAATGATCCCCACGCAGATCACGAGATGGGCGTCGACTGCGATTATTGCCTGATCGCCGCTCGCCTGATCAGCCTGCTGGTCGCCGTCCTGCTGCTGTTGCTGCCGTTGGCCACAACCGGTGGCGCCCCTGCGGCGCGCGTCCTTGCGCTGCCCTGTCGCGTCACGGGAACGCTGGGCGCGCGTGGACCGCCCCTCCCGCTCGCCTGAGCCACACCCGCCGCCTGCCACCTGCCGCCGTGCATGCGTCGTCCCTCGGGTCGACGCGGCCGGACCGTGTTCCGTTTTTGCGATCCGCGCCGACACCCGGCGTGGTGGTTGATCGCAGGTTGCCACCGGCCCTGGCGCCGGCGCAGCGGGCATGCGGCGCGCTTCCCTGTTCCGCTGACGTCGAACACGCGGCGGATTCCCTGATTGCCTGCTGTCCCGCATCACGGGACGGCCCTGCATGCCGTGGAACAAATGAACCTAACTCCGCACCCCGGTACGCTGCGGCGGGCCCTGCTGCCAGTCCTCGGCCTTTCCCTGCTCACTCCACCGGCGATGGCGCACGACACCACGCCGACGACACTGGACACCGTGCGCGTCCTCGACAGCCGACGCGGTGAACTGGCTGCAACGCCAACGACGGGCTCGGCCCTGGGACTGAGCGCGCTGCAGACACCGGCCAGTGTCTCGGTGATGACACGCGACGTCCTGCAGGCGCGGGGCGACGCCAACGTGACCGATGCGATCAGTCGCGCGGGCGCCATCAGTGCGATGCCGCATCCCGGCAACGGACTCAGCGCGCTGTCCAGCCGTGGCTTCACCGACAGCGCGTCGGTGATGCGGCTGTACGACGGTCTCCGCCAGTACGGCGGTGTCGGCATCACGTTCCCGTTCGATACCTGGTCGATCGAGCGCATCGAAGTGCTGCGGGGGCCCGCTTCGGTACTGCATGGCGACGGCGCGATCGGCGGGGTGGTCAACATCGTGCCGAAGAAGCCCGGCCGCGGCGCCGTGGAGAACGAAGTCAGCCTTACGCTGGGAAGCGAGGACACCACACGCCTCGGCTTCGGCAGCGGCGGCGCACTGTCGCCCGCGCTCGCCTACCGGGTGGATGCCGGCGGCAACTACAGCAGGGGGTGGGTCGACCGTGGCCGCAATGGCGATGCGACGTTTTCCGGTGCGCTGTTGTGGCAGCCGCGCGCCGACCTGCACGTCACCCTCAGCCATGCCGAAGGTTACCAGCGGCCGATGCGCTACTTCGGTACGCCGCTGGTGAACGGCGTGCAGTGGGATGCCCTGCGCCACCGCAACTACAACGTCAGCGACAGCATGATCCGCTTCCGTGACCGCTGGACCCAGCTGGACGCCCTGTGGGCGCCGAACGAAGACAAGGAATGGCGTACGCGGCTGTACCAGGTGGGCAGCCAGCGCGACTGGCGCAACGCCGAGGCCTACGTCCATGACCCCGCCAGCGGGCTGATCGACCGGTCCGACAACACCCAGATCCGTCATGACCAGGATCAGCGTGGCGTGACCTCGACACTGCGGCTGCAGTCACGGCCGGGAGGCCTGTCCAACGCGTTTGCGATCGGCGTGGACGCCAGCCGTTCGCGGTTCAGGCATACCAACAACACCTATTCCGGCAGCTCCGGGCCGGTGGATCCGCTGCACCCGGTGCCCGGCGACTTTGTCAGCGATGCGCCCAACCTGCCGCGCTACCGCAACAGCGCCACCCAGTCGGCGCTGTTCCTGGAAGACCGGCTCGCGCTGACCGACCGTTGGTCGCTGCTGGCCGGCCTGCGCCACGACCGAGCGCACGTCGAGCGCCGCGATCTGCTGACCGGCGCGCGCGCGCTCTCGCGTCGCTACGACAGTACCGGCTGGCGGGTGGGAAGCGTGTTCGCACTGCAGCCGACCTTCTCGCTGTACGCGCAATACGCACAGGCGGCGGATCCGGTGGGCGGACTGCTGATGATCAGTCCCGCCAACGCGGCATTCGACCTGGCCGAGGGGCGCCAGCTGGAGGTCGGACTGAAGCAGGCCTTCGCGCGCGGTGAATGGACACTGGCGACTTACCGTATCCGCAAGACCGGGCTGCTCAGCCGCGATCCGCTCGATCCGTCGCAGCGCGTGCAGGTGGGGGCGCAGACCTCGCGTGGCATCGAAGCGTCGCTGGACTGGGCCATCGCTCCGCAATGGACGTTGACGGCCAACGCTACGGTGCTCAGGGCCCGGTTCGAGGATTTCCTGGAAGCATCGGGTACGCCGCCAACCCTTGTATCGCGTGCCGGCAACGTGCCGCCAAACGTGGCCGAACGGCTGGCCAATGCATGGTTGAGCTGGCGCTTCCGCCCCGACTGGACGCTGGCCGGGGGCATGCGTTACGTCGGCCCGCGTTATGCCAACACGGCCAACAGCCTGGAGCTTCCCGGCCATGCCACGAGCGACCTTGCGCTGAGCTGGCAGGCAACCGCAGACACGCGCGTGGCTGCCCGCGTGTTCAACGTGTTCAACAGGACGTACTACACAACCGCGTACTACACCGATACGCAGTGGCTGCTGGGTGCGGACCGGCGCGTCGAGTTCTCGCTCGACCACCGCTTCTGAGGCGCGGACATGTCACTGCGCTCGAAGGCAAAACGCTGGACCTACCTGGTGCATCGCTGGCTGGGCATCGGCGGCTGCGTGCTGATGGCACTGTGGTTCGCCAGCGGAATGGTCATGCTGTTCATCGGCTATCCGAAACTGACGCCGGGCGAACGGCTGGCCGGCTTGCCGGCATTGCAGGGTGACCCGGCGCTGCGGCCGGTATCGTCGCTGCCAGCCGAGCTCCGGCAAGCCCCGGAGCGGCTTGCGCTGACCACGGTGCGGGGCGAGCCTGCCTACGTGGTGCGCGGTGGGGCACACCCTGGTGCGTGGTCGGCGCACACCGGCAAGGCGCTGGCGACGATCAATGCTGCAGGGGCCGCGCGCGCCGCCGCACAGTTCAGCAACGCACCCGCCACAGGCGCAGCGGTACCGATCGACGAAGACCGCTGGACCCACTCGCGCGGCCTGGACGGCCACCGTCCGCTGTACCGCGTGGACGTGGGGGGCGCGCAGGCGGGGGTCGTATATGTGTCTTCGCGTACCGGTGAGGTGGTGCTGGATGCACCGCAGTACCAGCAGCGCTGGAACCATGTCGGCGCCTGGCTGCACTGGCTCTACCCGCTGCGCATGAAGTCCGTCGACCCGGTATGGACGTGGACGGTCATCGTTCTGTCCGCGCTGTGCACGATGGCGGCAATGAGCGGCGTCCTGGTCGGCGTCTGGCGCTGGCGCTTCCGCGGACGCTATCGTTCGGGCGCGAAAACACCCTACGTCGAGCCCTGGATGCGCTGGCACCACCTGCTGGGGCTGGCGACGAGCGCCTTCGTGTTCCTGTGGATTTTCAGTGGCCTGATGTCGATGAATCCAGGCAAGGTGTTCAGCAGCTCACACGCCGCCGTGGATGAGCAGCGCTACCGTGGTGCGTCGGCCGCCGCAGACCCTGCAGTGGATGACCCGTCACGGCTGCTGCGGGCCTTGGCACGCGATGGAATGCGTCCGGTGGAACTGCAGTGGCGGCGGGTAGCCGGTACCGTGTTCGCAGTTGCCCTGGATGGAAGCGGGACGGTACGCGTCGTGGTTCCGCACGTAGCAGCACCGGGGGTGTCTGCAGCGCTGCCAGGTGCACTGCTGCGCGACGCTGCGGGAACGCTGGTGGACGCGCCGGTACGTTCGTTCAGTGTCCTCCAGGCACCGGATGCGTATTTCTACGCACGCGCGCCGGAGGCAATGAACGGTGCGCTGGTGCGCCGCTTCCCCGTAGCCCGCGTGCAGTTCGCCGACCCGGAACAGACCCGTGTCTACCTCGACCTGGCTACCGGCGATCCGCTGCTGGTGATGGGTCGACGCGAGCGGATCGGGCGATGGCTGTTCAACTTCCTCCACAGCTGGGACCTGCCGCCGATGCTGCAGGCAGGAGCGGGCCGGACCGGCGTGTTGATCGTGCTGAGCCTGGGAGGCCTCGCCCTGTGCGTGACGGCCGTGGTGATCGGGTGGCGTCGTCTGCGGCGCTGACGTCGCGTCATTCCAGGACACACCGTCAACGCGGTGCATCCACTGCGGGCGCAAGCCGACGCTACCATGGTCGGCATGCCGCATGAACATACCGCCCTGCCTGCCACCTTCACCGCCGCCACGCGGGGCTGGTTCGCCAGCGCCTTCGCCGAAGCAACGCCGGCGCAGCAGCAGGCGTGGGACTCGATCAGCGAGGGCCGGCATACGCTGGTGATCGCACCCACCGGTTCGGGCAAGACGCTGGCCGCATTCCTGCATGCCATCGACCAGCTGTTCGTCGAGGGCGATGGACGGCACCGGGCCGAGGGCGCGTCGGCCAGGCCCGCCAAAGCCGCCACCCGCGTGCTCTACATCTCGCCGATCAAGGCGCTGGGGTCGGACGTGCAGCGCAACCTGCAGGTCCCCCTGCAGGGCGTGCAGGCCGAACGTGCACGGCGCGGCGACCCGGATGTCATCCTGTCAGTGGCCATCCGCAGCGGCGACACCACCACCGCTGAGCGTGCCCGGCTTGCGCGGCGGCCGCCGGACATCCTGATCACCACGCCCGAGTCGCTGTTCCTGATGCTGACCTCCAACGTGCGCGAGACGCTGCGCAACGTGCACACGGTGATCATCGATGAGATCCACGCCGTGGCCGGCGGCAAGCGCGGCAGCCATCTGGCCCTGAGCCTGGAGCGGCTGGACGCGCTGCTGGACACGCCGGCGCAGCGCATCGGCCTGTCGGCCACGGTGCGGCCGGTCGACACGGTGGCGCGGTTCCTCGCAGGCGATCGTGCGGTCACCGTGGTACAGCCCGCCTCGAGCCGCCAGCTGCAGATGCGGATCGTGGTGCCGGTGGAGGACATGGCCGACCTGCCCACGCATGGGCCGGCCACGGGGGGCGCCGACGCATCGTCGCGGGTCGGCTCGATCTGGCCGCACGTGGAGGCGAGCATCCTCGAGGATGTGCTGCGCTGGCAGTCCACCATCGTGTTCACCAACTCGCGCGGCGTCGCGGAGAAACTCACCGCCCGTCTCAATGCACTGTACGCCGAGCGCCTGACGGACGGCGCAGGGGACGTGGTCCCGCGCGACCGCGACGCGGTCGCTTATGGATCCTTCACCGGCGGAACCTCCGGTCGTTCCGATGGCAGCGCGCCACTGATCGCGCGCTCGCACCACGGATCGGTCAGCAAGGAACAGCGCCGCGAGATCGAGGTGGCGCTGAAGTCCGGCGAGCTGCGCTGCGTGGTGGCCACGTCCAGTCTGGAACTGGGCATCGACATGGGTCTGGTCGACCTGGTGATCCAGGTTGCTGCGCCGCCTTCGGTGGCCAGCGCACTGCAGCGGGTGGGGCGCGCGGGCCACCAGGTGGGTGGCGTTTCCACCGGCTTCGTCTATCCGCGCACGCGGCGCGACCTGATCGATGCCGCGGTGATCGTGGACAGCATGCTGGCCGGACGAATCGAAGCCGTCGACCCGCCGCGCAATCCGCTCGATGTGCTGGCCCAGCAGACGGTGGCCGCAGTGGCGATGGAGCCGCTGGATGTAGAGCAATGGTATGCGCGCGTCTGCCGTGCCGCACCGTATCGGGAGCTTCCGCGCAGCGCTTACGACGCGGTGCTGGACATGCTCGCCGGGCGCTATCCCTCGGATGATTTCGCTGGTTTCAGGCCGCGGCTTGTCTGGAACCGCGAAAGCGGCCAGCTCACTGCACGGCCGGGTTCGCGCCAGTTGGCGGTCACCAGCGGCGGCACCATTCCGGACCGGGGCATGTTCAACGTGGTGCTGCCCGAAGGCGAGGAGAGGGCCGGGTCGCGCCGGGTCGGCGAGCTGGACGAGGAAATGGTCCACGAATCGCGCGTCAATGATGTGATCACGCTGGGGGCTACGTCCTGGCGCGTGGAGCAGATCACGCGTGACCAGGTGATTGTCACGCCGGCCCCGGGGCGCTCGGCGCGGCTGCCGTTCTGGCGCGGTGAAAATGCCGGGCGGCCGGCCGAACTCGGCGCGGCGATCGGTGCGTTCCTGGGAGCGATGGACCGCGCAGTGAGTCCCGAAGGCACGCTGGAACCAGCCCAGGTGAGCCGCCTGCAGGCCTGCGGACTCGACCAGCGTGCGATCAACAATCTCCTCGGGTTGCTGCGTGAACAGCGCGAGGCGACGGGTGTCCTGCCCACCGACCGGCAGCTGGTCGTGGAGCGCTGCCGCGACGAACTCGGTGACTGGCGGGTGATGCTGCATTCTCCCTACGGCCGGCGGGTGCACGACCCGTGGGCGCTGGCGATCGCCGCGCGCATCCACGAGCGCTGGCAGGTTGATCCCTCGGTCGTAGCCAGCGAAGACGGCATCATGGTGCGCCTGCCGGACAGCAGTGGACGCGTTCCCGGTGCCGACGTGTTCCTGTTCGATCCGGAGCGGCTGCAGCGCATCGTGGCCGATGCCGTGGGCGGTTCGGCGCTGTTCGCTGCCCGTTTCCGTGAGTGTGCATCGCGCGCGCTGCTGCTGCCACGACAGGCGCCAGGCCGGCGTTCGCCCTTGTGGCAGCAGCGCCTGCGTGCCGGGCAACTGCTGGACGTGGCGCGTGCGTACCCCGAGTTCCCGATACTGATCGAGACGGCGCGCGAATGCCTGCAGGACGTCTATGACCTGCAGGCGCTGGGCGCACTGATGCAGCGCCTGGTGGACGGATCGGTGCAGATCGCCGAAGTCACCACAGCGGTTCCCTCCCCGTTCGCGGCGAACCTGTTGTTCGGTTACGTGGCCGAATTCATGTATGGAACGGATGTACCGCTCGCCGAACGCCGCGCATCGATCCTCTCGCTGGACAGTGGCCTGCTCGGCGACCTCCTCGGCCAGGTCGATGTGGGTGAGCTGCTGGATGCCACGGTCGTCCAACGGGTAGGGCAGGAGCTGCAACGCCGTCTACCGGAGCGCCGGGCGAAGGGCAGTGAAGGCGTGGCCGATCTCCTGCGCGAGCTGGGACCGCTGTCGGTCGCCGAACTGGACGAGCGTCTGCTGGACGGCGGCGCGGAGGCTCACCTGACCGCACTGCAGGCAGCCGGGCGCGTGTTGCCCGTCCGGCTGGGGCAGCAGGCGTACTGGGCGGCGATCGAGGACGCCGGGCGGCTGCGCGACGCCTTGGGCGTGGCCTTGCCTGCGCGGATTCCACAGGTCTTTCTGGCGCCGGCCGTGGACCCGCTGGGTGATCTGGCCAGCCGCTTCGCGCGCACGCGTGGGCCGTTCACCACAGCGGCGCTCGCGCAGCGGTTCGGGCTCGGCGTGGCGGTCGCTGACGCGGCGCTGATGCGCCTGGCCGAACAGGGCAAAGTGCTGCAGGGACGGTTCGAGCCCGGTGCACCGGATGACGCTGCCGCGGCACCCCTGGCCCGCCGCCAATGGGTCGCCGAAGCAGTGTTCCGCCGCCTGCGCGTACGCTCGCTGCAGGCGGCGCGCGATGCCACCCGGCCGGTAGCCGCTGCGGCCTATGTGCGTCTGCTGCTGGACCGGCACGGCGTGCTGGACAGCGCTGGCACCCCGGCGGTCGCGGCTGGGGAGGAGTCGGCCGGCGGCACGTTCGAGGGTGTCGACGGCGTGCTGCACGTGCTGGAACAGCTGGCTGGCGTACCGCTGGCCGTCTCTGTGTGGGAGAACCAGGTGCTGCCGGCACGCGTGCGTGGTTATTCCCCCGCGATGCTGGACCAGCTGCTCGCCACGGGCAGCGTACTGTGGTGCGGCCATGGCAGGGCAGGTGAGGACGACGGCTTGGTGTCGCTGCATCCGCATGATCTTTCCGGCTCCACGCTGCCGGCGGTCGCCGATGCCAGCCCGGACCCTCTCCAGCAGCTCATCCTGTCCGTGCTCGCCGATGGGGGCGGCTTCTTCGCCCGGCAGCTGGCGACCGCGGTGCAGGCCCGGATGCAGGATGACGCCATGCTGGCCGCGCAGGTCATCCTTTCGCCGGAAACGCTTCATCATGCGCTGTGGGACCTGGCGTGGCGCGGCTGGCTGACGACGGACATCTGGGCACCGCTGCGGTCTCTGCCAGGGGCCCGGGTGCAGAGCCGCGCCCGCGCGACCACCCTGTCACGCCGGCGCCGGGGCTTCCACGTTTCCATGGCAGGCGATGTCCCCGCGTCCGCTGCAGCGCTGCAGGGACCTGCGACCTACGACGCACCCGCACTGGCCGGACGCTGGTCGCAGCTGCCGCGCGAACAGACCCCTGCTACCGTGCGCGCGGTCGCCCTCGCCGAGGCCCTGCTCGAGCGCCACGTCGTGGTGACCCGCGGCGCAGCGGTGGCCGAAGGCATCGCCGGCGGATTCCCGGCCCTGCAGCAGGTGTACCGCGGGATGGAGGATGCGGGCAGCGTCCTGCGCGGCCGTTTCGTCGAAGGGCTGGGCGGCGCGCAGTTCGCCGAGCGGTCCAGCGTCGACCGCCTGCGCGACATCGCGGGGACCGGATTGGCGCCAGCTGCATCCGGTGCGATCGCCCTGTCCGTGGTCGACCCGGCCAATCCGTATGGCAGCGTGCTGGGGTGGCCGGCGCACGTGGCCCGCCAACGCCTGGTGCGGCGGGCCGGTGCACTGGTGGTGATCGTGGGGGGCGTGCTGCGGATGTACCTCGCGCAGGGCGGGCGCAGCCTGCTGACCTGGTTCGACGGCGACAGCGCCGATGACAGCGAGGCGCTCACCCGGGCGGCCCAGGCGCTGGCCGTGGCGCTGCGACGTGGCAAGCGTCAGTCATTCACCCTGGACCTGATCGACGAGGTGGCGGTGGGCCGCGGTCGCATCACCGACGCCCTGCGCGCCGCCGGTTTCCGCAACGCGCCACGGGGGCTCAGCTGGGAGGGGTGAACGCGTGCGTCAGCGCCGCTCGCGCACAGATACATGCGGATGCGCCGGTACGTGCCAGCGCCACGGGAAATCTTTCGCACGGCTGATGCCAATACGCGGGCCGACCACCGGGCGGGCGGGGGGAGGCGTTCCGTCATCCACGATCACGATGCCCTGGCTGCCGCGCACCAGGTCGGCACCGTCGAGCGCGCGGGTGATGCCGAAGGCCTGCGACAGTTTGCCGGGACCGCTGGCCAGGTCGGTGTCACGGCGGGCCGCCGCGCGTGCCTGGTACATGGCCTCAAGCCCGGACAGGGGTTCAGCGGCGCGCAGCAGCACGCCCACGCCTTCGCCGACCTCGCCGCATACCGCGTTGCTGCCCCAGTGCATGCCGTAGGTGAAGTACACGTACAGGTGCCCCGGCTCGCCGAACATCGTGGCATTGCGTGCGGTCATGCCGCGGTAGGAATGTGCGGCCGGGTCCTCGCTGCCGGCGTACGCCTCCACTTCCACGATGCGCGCGGCGCGGCCATCATCCCGCCAGAGAATTTTGTTCAGCAGTTCCGGTGCGACCACGGCAGGATGCCGGCGATAGAACGCACGCGGCAGGATCGACACATCGGCAGGCAGGCTCACAGGCATGCAGCCAGCGTGCACGTGCTTCGGTGGTGGCGGGGTCAAGACGGCGCATGCACGCCGCCCGCATGCCGGCTTCGCCCGTTTCTCACGGTCGCCGGACGATGCTGCGGCACATGTCCAGCAGACACTCCCTGTCCACATCCCGCGTGCAGGTCGGCTGTGCGGGATGGTCCATCCCGGGCCGTTACCGCGACGCGCTCGGCGCGGGTGAAAGCGCACTGCAGCGCTATGCAACGCGTTTCACCGTCACCGAGATCAACTCCTCGTTCTACCGGCCACACCAGCCGGCTACCTATGCACGCTGGGCCGACGCGGTCCCTGCGCATTTCCGTTTTTCAGTGAAGATGCCCAGGCAGATTTCGCACGAGTCGAGGCTGCAGGGCGCCGGGCCGGCGCTGGACCGGTTCCTGGGCGATGCCGGCCATCTTGGCGAGCGGCTGGGCGGCCTGCTGCTGCAGTTGCCGCCGTCGCTCGCATTCAATGCGCGCAGCGCGTCCACCTTCTTCGCCATGCTGCGCCGACGCACGCAGACACCGGTTGCCTGCGAGGCCCGTCACGCAAGCTGGTTCACCGCACCGGCCCAGGCTGTGCTGGTACGGCATGGCATAAGCGGCGTCGCCACCGATCCCCCGCGTGCCGGCGTGGACGTGGTGCCGAGCGGTACGCCTGCGTGGCCCTACTGGCGCTGGCACGGCAGCCCGCGCATCTACTACAGCGAGTATCCGGACGAGGCGCTGCAGGAGCTGGCCCGCGCCGTGGCTGCCCACGGCCCGCCGACGGGACGCACGTGGGTCATCTTCGACAACACGGCGCACGGCTTTGCGGTCAACGATGCCCTGCGCCTGCAGGCACTGCTGGAGAGAAACCATGCCTGAAGGCCCTTCGATCGTCATCCTGCGCGAAGCTGCCGCCCATTTCCGCAACCGGACGGTGCGCCAGGTATCCGGCAACAGCGGCCTGGACCTGACACGCATGCAGGGGCGCCGCGTGGTGGCGGTGCGGAGCCATGGCAAGCACTTCCTGCTGGAGTTCCGTGGCTTCACCCTGCGCGCGCACCTGCTGATGTTCGGCACCTGGCGCATCGACGAACGCAAGCCCACGCCTGCCCGCGCATCGTTGGTCTTCGACAACGGCGAACTCAATCTTTACACGTGTTCGCTCAAGTACATCGAAGGCGCGTTGGACGATGCCTATGACTGGCGTACGGACGTCATGAACCCGGCATGGGATCCGAAGCTTGCCCGGCGGCGGCTGAAGCTCCAGCCCGACACGCTGGTCTGCGACGCGCTGCTCGACCAGACACTGTTTGCCGGCGTAGGCAACATCATCAAGAACGAAGTCCTGTTCCGCGCACGTGTTCATCCCGCTGCGCCGGTGGGGGCGCTGCCGCCACGGAAACTCGGGCAGGTGATCAAGGAGGCAAGTAACTACAGCTTCGACTTCCTCGCCTGGAAGAAGGCATACGAATTGAAGAAGCATTGGCAGGTGCACACCCGCCGCATCTGCCCGCAGTGTGGCGGACCGATCAGCAAGCTCTACCTGGGCACGACCGCGCGACGCACGTTCTTCTGCCCGAACTGCCAGCCGATGCCATGACGCTGCGCATCGACGGCCAGTGGTTCACCTATGTGTTTCCCTGCGCATGGGAAGACATGGGCAAGATCGGCTTCTCGCGTGACCCGCTTGGCCGCATCACCGCGCTGCACCGGCGCTGGTTCGAGTTTTTCGATCTGGAGCACGGGGTCCTGATAGAAAGCGAAACGCAGCGCGACGCGCGTGATCTCGAACTGGAACTGCGCAGGCCACTGGTGCTGCACCGTTCTCCGGCTCCGCTGACCGTGCAGGAGAGGGCCGGGGGGAAGACCGAGTGGGTGCGCGGCGCCAATGAAGCGCTGGTGGCAGCCGTTGCCGGGCTGGCCGAACGCGGACACGCCGTATACCCCCTTGGCCCATGGCTGGCGGCCGTGCTGCTTCAGCGGACCGACCGGCTGCATGATTGGGCCGCCGCGCAGTTGCCGGAGGAAGAGAGCCTGCGACACCGCGATCCCGCCGTGCTTGTCGCACTGCGCGATGTGCTCGACGCGCACGCCGCACTGGGCGTGGACCCGCGGCCCTGGCTGCCCGCACATGTCGGTCGCTGGTACGGCTGAGCTCAGGCGCCCGGCAGCGCCCCGATCACCCGGTTGCGACCCGATTGCTTGGCCTGGTACATCAGGCGATCAGCTTCTGCGACGAGGCGGGTTGCTGCGGGCTGGCGGCCTGAGCTGGCCGACACCCCTACGCTGAGCGTGGCCCGCACCGGATGCCCGCCGACGGTCGCGGCCATCCGTTCGAAATTGGCACGCAGCCGCTCGGCCGCTGCCAGACCGGCACGCAGCGTCGATCCGGGAAGAATGCAGACGAACTCCTCGCCGCCGTAACGGAAGATCAGGTCGTGCTTGCGTAGCGCCTGCTCGGCGGCCCGCGCGGCCAGCCTGATCACCTGGTCACCGACGTCGTGGCCAAAGCGGTCGTTGATGTCCTTGAACCGGTCGATGTCGAAAAACAGCGCCGCCCGCGCGTGGCCGCTGGCGCGATCCTCTTCGTCCCAGCGACTCTGCTGCTCATCGAACAGCCGGCGGTTGTGCAGGCCAGTCAGCGGATCGCGGGCAGCCGCGTCGTACAGGCTGCGCGTGGCCTGTTCCTTCACTACCGCCAGCACCAGCCCGCTGATGAGCAGCACCGACAGCAGCAGGGCGCCACTGAACAGCGCGATCGCCCACGTCTGTGGTGCGGCCGCACCCAGCGGCTCGGGCAGCCAGGCGGCGCAGGCCAGGGTCACTGCGGCGAGCGCAGCGCACAGCATGAGCACCCGCGACAGGGTTCGTACGGACGGCAGTCGAGGATCACGCTCGCGGACCAGCGTCGCTGCGGCGAGGGCGCAGTAGAGGCCCGCCAGCGCTGCCCGCAAGGCGGCATCGGATGCATCCATGCGGTGCGGCCCGAACACCGCCAGGGTCAGGATCAACCAGCCGGCGGGGGGCAACAGCAGCGTCGCCCAACGTGCAGGGCGACGGAAGATGGCACGGATTGCCTGCCAGCCCATGGCGAACGCCAGCAGTACGAAAAACGTGCCGAGCCGTGCAGATGCTGCGCCGTGGTCCGGCGCAGGCATCAGCAACGTCATGCAGCCGCAGGCACCGGCAAGGAACGGCATCGCCAGCCATGAACGCACACCACCGGTGTGCGGGCGCAGGAGCATGAGCAGCATGGCGATGCAGACCAGAAAGGCGGCTGCGACGCCCAGAAGCGTGGGGATATCGATCATCGGCACCGAGGCTAGGTGTCGTCTGGCGTAGGCGCTGTCAACGGCCGTCGGCGCTGAGAATGTGCGGTTCATCACACGTTGCCGGATATTCCCGAGCCGTTAAGAAAGGAGACGCCTGCGGACCCTAGGCGCGCGCGGTGTCGTGGACGGGCCGATGCCATGGGCTGCTCGCGGCAAGGTCATGACGCTTTCCGCGCCTTGCCGGGCAACGAATGTGACCCCGTTCGCGGTCCCATCGTGGGCCGCGACGTTGCGCGGGGTGGGCATGCCACGTTGATGCGCCTCGAAGCAAGGAGAAGCCGGTGAACGCAAACCTGATCTGGCGCAGTGTTTTCGCCTGCGCCGGCCTGCTGGGGCCGTCCGGCGCCTGGGCCGCCGAAGGGCTGACAGGCGACTGGGACGGCAAGCGGACCGCCTGGCGCGACGCCGGGATCGTGATGGACATGGGCTACACCGTGGAAGCAGCGCGCAACACCTCAGGCGGAGCTCGACGTGCCTCCGCCCATGCAGGCCAGTTGTCCGCCGCCGCGCAGCTGGACCTGCAGCAACTGTGGGACTGGAAGGACACCCGCGCCGAAGTGGCGCTGAGCCTGCGCGACGGTGACGAGGTCAGTCGTCGCGCCGGGCTGGGGACGCTGATCCAGGTCCAGGAAATCCATGGGCGCGGGCACATTCCACGCCTCTCACGGCTTTGGCTGGAAAAGCGCATGGCCGACGGACGGCTGGCCGTCAAAGCGGGCCGGATGGGCGTAGGCGAAGACTTCGACATGCTCGAGTGCAGTGCCCTGAACCTGGCGCTGTGCGGCGGCCAGGTCGCTGTGTTCGGCGGCGATTACTGGTTCAACGGCCCGGTGAGCCAGTGGGGCGCCGTGCTGACCCTGCGCAGCGGCCGGACCTACCTGCGTAGTGGTGCCTACCAGGTCAACCCACGCTACGCCGCTACCTCCGGAGGCGGGCTGCGCATCGCCCCGTCCGGCACCGTCGGTACGCTCACCCCGGTGGAACTGGGCTGGGAGCCGACGCCAGGTGGGTTGCCGGGGAAATACGTGGTCGGCGGCTGGTACAGCAGTGCGCCGCGCGCGGATGCGCGGACGCTGCCGGCGCCCGGCGTGGCACCTGTTCCGCGGGCGCGCAGCGGGACTTACGGCGGATGGGCCGTAGCGCAGCAGCAGCTGACCCGGGGGCGCCACGCGGCGGCCCAGTCGGGGCTGCGTGCCCAGCTGGGCTACGCGCAGGGGGATCCCCGCACCGGCTACATCGACCAGATGCTGAGCCTTCAACTGGCCTACACCGGCCTGGCCGTGCAGCGGGCGGACGACACCCTTGGCCTGGGCGTGGCGAGCACGCGGGTGAATCCGCGCGCGGCGCTCATGCAGCGCGGTGCCGACGGGGGCACGCCGCGGCGCGAACACGTCGCCGAACTGTTCTATGGCTGGAAGCCGATCCCTTCGCTGTACCTGCAGCCCAGCGTGCAGTACATCCGGCATCCGGGAGGCTTGAGCGCACGCAGGGACGCCACCGTGGTGGGGTTGAAGGCCGACGTCAGGTTCTGATCGCTTCGCATCGTGACTAGCGCTCTGCACCGCCGTCGTCGAGGCTGATGATGCCGCGGCGCAGCGCCATGGTGACCGCATGGGTGCGGTCACCGACGCCCAGCTTTTCCATGATGCTTTTCATGTGTGCCTTCACGGTCTGTTCGGAGATATGCATCTGTTCGCCGACGCGGCGGTTCGACATCCCGGCGGCCACGTGGACCAGGACCTCGGTTTCGCGTGGCGAAAGCCGGTCTTCCACCACGTGGGCGGCGATGCTGGCAGCCAGTTGCGCAGGAATCGCTGCACGGCGACCGCCGGCCACGCTGCGGATGGTGTCGATCAGTTCATGCCGCAGCATGTCCTTGAGCAGGTACGCACTGGCACTGGCCTGCAGGGCACGCACGGCGCGAACATCGCCCCGGTAAGTGGTCAGCACGATGATGCGCGCCTTGGGATCGTGCGCGCGGATCCGCGAGATTGCCTCGACGCCATCGATGCCGGGAAGCTGGAGATCCATCAGCACAACGTCCGGACGCAGTACGCGGTAGTCGTCCACGGCATGCTCGCCATCGGCGGATTCACCCACCAGGTGCATGTCCGGCTGGGTCGCAAGCAGTGCGCCCAGCCCGTCGCGCAGCAGTGGATGGTCATCGACGACGAGCACGGCGATGGAGTCGGAAGCGTTCATTTCCAGGGTGTCCTCGACGGCAGCCAGCGCCGCCACCGCGACGGCCGCTGCAGATAGATGCGATGGGCGGGAACGGCCAGGGCCACTTCGGTGCCCAGGCCAACGCGTGACCATACCCTCAGCGTGCCACCGAGCCGGCGTGCGCGTTCGCGCATGCCCTGCATGCCCCAGTGGCCGTCGGCAAGGCGGGTGACGTCGGGCATGCCGCGCCCGTTGTCGCGGACATGCAGCAGCAGGTGGCCGCGTCCATAGGCGAGCTCGACCTCGATTGCCGCTGCATCAGCGTGGTTCAGTGCATTGCGGACCGCCTCGCGTCCGATGAGGAACACTTCTTCGGCTGCCGATGACTGCAATGCAGGCGCAGCGCCTTCCACGGTCAATCGCAGCGGGTTGACGCCTTCGCCAGCGAATTCCTCGTGCACCCGCGCCAGCGCGGTCGCCAGGTCCTGGCCCGCAATCGGCCGGTCACGCAGCGACGCCACCCGCTCGCGGCCTTCGGCCAGGTTGCGCTCGGCCAGCTGCATGGCCGCCTCCAGGCTGCTGCGCACCGTGGCTGGGGTCTGCGCCGCCTGGCTGATCGCGTGCAGGCGCAGGATCAGTCCCTGGCTGCCCTGCAGCAGCGTGTCATGCAGATCGCGGGCGATGCGTTCGCGTTCACCGTGGCGCTCCTGCAGCCGGGCGCGCACCAGGGCCGTCAACTGCGCGCTGCGCAGGCGTACGGCCAGCGCGAGCAGGCCCAGCACGGCCAGCACCGTCAACAGCTTGAACCACAGCGACTGCAGGAAGGTAGGTGCGATGCGGAAGCGGCGCGACGTGGGGTCCGGGCTCCACACCCCGTCTTCATTGGCCGCCATCACCTCGAAGCGGTAGGACCCCGGCGCCAGGTTGGTGTAATGGGCACGTGTCTGGCTGCCCGCGTCCTGCCAGTCGTTGTCCACCCCGGACAACCGATAGCGGTAGCGGGTGCGCTCCGGACGGGCGAGTGACAGCGCGACGTAGTCGATCTGCAGCTGGTCGGTGCCGGCAGGCAGCAGCAGGTCGCCACGCAACGGCTCGCGGTGCCCGTCGAAGGCGATATCTCCGATGCGCACGTCCGGTGCGCGTTCGTTGCGGTGGGGCAGGCGGGTATCCAGCCAGGCAAGTCCCTGGTTGGTCGCCAGCCATAGCAGTCCATCCTTGGCCAGCACGGCAGTGGAGGTGGGGCTGGCCTGCAGCGCGATTCCAGGCATCCCGTCTTCATCATCGAACAGGCGCGGCGACAGCGTCGTGCCGCCGTGCGCGGCCATGCGCAGCGTCTGGGCATCGGTCCGCAGCAGGCCGCGGCTGCCGTTCATCCACCGCGTGCCGTCGGCCTGGCCGGCGATCCCGGTAATGCCTTCGAGCACACCCGGCGTGTCGGCCCGGACAGTGCGGAATCGCGTGCCGATCTGCACGGCGAGCCCGGATTCCCCAGCCACCAGGCGCTCTCCCGCAGCGGTGAACACAGCCGTGATGGGTCCGACATCCAGCCCCTGCTCCGGCCCGGAACGCGTCATCTGGTCGCCATCGAATACGTGCAGTCCGCCCTCATCGTCGCCAACCAGCACGCGTCCGTGCTCGTCCACGCTGATCAGACTGCAGCGATGTGCCGGCAACCGGGGCCCCCTGTGCCAGCGCCCGTCCACGAAGTGCAGCGTTTCCGGGCCGGTACAGGCCCATGCTTCTGCAGGCGTCATGAAAAACACTGAGTCGAACGAACGATCCTGCACCCAGGCGGGCGCTGGATGAAGGATCGACGAACCGGCGGTGCGCTGCTGCAGCGTCGTCCCCTCGAACAGCCACACGGGGACGGACGCCCGCGCCGCTGCACGCTGCATCGCAGTGGCACCGGCCCCGAGCAGATCGCGGCGCAGTGCGGTCACACGCAACGCATCGTCATAGCCGAACACGGCGCCTTCTGCGCTGCGGTACAGCGTGCGGTAGGGTCCACGTTGTCCGGGTTCGCGCAGTCCCTGCACGCTGCGCGCCCGGAACCGGTTCAGTCCCAGGTTGGTACCGACCCAGATGTTGCCCTCGCGGTCTTCCAGCAGCGGAGAGGCCGAGGTGGAGGTCAGGCCCTGTGCCGCATCGAAGTTCTGCAGCATGACCGGTCGTCCGCCTTCGAAATCCAGCCGGAACACGCCACCGCTGCCGATGCGGCTGCCCCACAGGCTGCCGTCGCGCGCGAACAGGATGCGGTCGGCCTGCAGTGCGGGCAGTCGCCGGGCCTCGCGCTCGGCCACGGGCAACAGCTGTCCATCGCGCGCCAGGGGTGACAGGCCGGCACGACGGTCGGCCAGCCACAGCAAGCCTGCGGCATCTTCACCCATCACCGAGTGCGGCGACACCGGCACACCGGTGGGCTCGAACCGGGCGCTGCCCTTGGGCAGGCGCCACAGCGCAGTGCCGACCAGCACCCACAACGTTCCACTGCGGTCGCGCTGCACCCAGTGAGCCCGGCCGGTCGGCGCCTGCATCAGCGGCGTCGGCGGTTGCCAGCGCTGCCCGTCATACCATTGCAGGCCGCCCTGTACTGCGGCCCACAGCCGACCGCCAGCGTCCCGCGCGAGGTGTGGCACCGGCCCGGAGGGCAGGTCGCGGCCGGTCCGGAAGGTGTCCAGCGTGTCGTGCCGGAGGTGGCTGATGCCAGCCTGGAAATACCCGATCCAGAGGCTGTCATCAGGGTCCAGCAACAGCGACACCATGTTGGTCGACGGAAATCCGGTGCCCGCCGGTGGCGCCTGACGCTCGAAGCGATGGCCGTCGAAACGGTACAGCCCGGCGCCGGTGGCCAGCCACAACGTGCCCTGCCGGTCCTGCGCGATGTCCCAGATGTCGCCGGGCGCTCCCTGGCCGACACGCCACGCACTGTGCTGGAAACCCGGCATGCCCTGGGACGCCGGCAACGCCGACGCGGCCACCGGGCATGCGAATGCCATGAGCAGGACGGCCAGGCACAGCAGCACCCGCTGCAGCGGGCGGGTGCGGGCGCAGTGCCGGAACGAGGGCGGGGCATGGAACATGCGGCATTCTCGCAGGCCCGGGGCATCGTCGACCTACCCGATCGGGGCAGGTGCCGGACGGCACGAACGGGTAACCATGCAGCACGCGGCCAACGGAGGGTCGAATGCAGCGTCTGTTCGTGATGTTTCCTGATCGTGGACCCGGGCTGGGCCTGCTCTGGATCCGCCTGTACATCGCGCTGGTCTGCTGCTGGCCATGGCCCGCTGCTGGGTGGGTGCAGTGGACGGCCATTGCCGCCGCGCTGTTGCTGGTGTCTGGCGGATTGACTCCGCTGGCGGTCCTGCTGTCCACGCTGGCTGCATCGCAGGCACCGGCTCCACTGACCGCTACGCTGCTGCCTGCCAGCCTGTTGCTGCTGGGTCCGGGCGCCTATTCGCTGGATGCCTGTCTTTTCGGCCGTCGCGTGCTGCTGGCGCCGCGCCGGCCCTCTCCCCCGAAAGAGTGAGCCCGCCGCCTCCTCTGTCGGGGGTAGGGCGCGAAGGTGGATGCACGCACGCTATGCCATCCCCCCCACGACGAGTTGCCGATGGTCGCCGACATCCCGTGTTCTGCCGTGTCAGCGCCGCGGACGACGCTCAGTCCTGGCCAGGCCGCCGCCGTGCGGCGGGCGCAGGCGTTCATCGAGCAGAATCTCGGCGAACCCCTCGATGTGCTGCAGATCGCCGCGGCCGCCTGCGTCAGCCGTTTCTACCTTGCGCGGCTGTTCCGCAGCGCCACCGGTCTCAGTCCGATGGCGTGGCTGCGCCAGCGCCGCATCGAGCAGGCGCGTCGCTGGCTGCGCGACGGCGCGCAGCCGGTCGGACGCATCGCCAGTGACCTGGGCTACTTCGACCAGAGCCACTTCACCCGCAGCTTCCGCGCGGCCACCGGCTGCAGTCCGCGTCGCTATGCGCGGCAGGTTGCGAACGCGCACTGAATTCCACCCCGCTACCCATTGGAGTCCCGCCATGATCAACGCTACCGCCGTCCCCGGCAAAGCACTGCTGTCTCCCACCGATCACGCCCTGGTACTGATCGACCACCAGTCACAGATGGCATTTGCCACGCACACCATCGACATCGCCTCGCTGCGCAACAACGTTGCACTGATCAGCAAGGCCGCCAAGGGATTCAAGGTGCCCGTCGTGCTGACCACCGTCGCCGAGAAATCCTTCTCCGGGCCGCTGTTTGCGGAGCTGCCGGTGATCTTTCCGGACCAGCCGGTGTTCGACCGCACCTCGATGAATGCCTGGGAAGACCAGGCCGTGATCGACGAGATCAACCGCATCGGCAAGCAGCGGCTGGTGATCGCTGGCCTGTGGACCAGCGTCTGCATCGTCGGTCCGACGCTGTCGGCGATTGAGCAGGGCTTCGAGGTCCATGTGATCACCGATGCCTGCGGCGACGTCAGCGACGAAGCGCACGAACGTGCGGTTGCGCGCATGGTGCAGGCCGGCGCGGTGCCGGTGACCAGCGTGCAGTACCTGCTTGAGCTGCAGCGTGACTGGGCACGCGGCGACACGTACGAACTCACCACCGGCATCGCCCGTGAGCACGCTGGCGGTTACGGCGTCGGCATCCAGTACGCCAAGGCCATGTTCGGCGCGCAGGAAGGCGGCCACTGAGCGTGGGCAGCCGCCATGCTTCCGACGTGGCGCTGCTGATCCTGCGCATGGCAGCGGGCGGTTTCCTGCTGCCGCACGCACTGGGCAAGCTGTTCGGCTGGTTCAACGGCCCCGGGCTGGCCGGCTTCGCCCGCGAACTGCGTGGCTTCGGGCTTCCTGCCGGTCGCCCGCTGCCGTTGCTGCTGGCACTGACGCAGGTGCTGTCCGGGACAGCGGTGTTGCTGGGCTGGCACACGCAGGCCGCTGCGGTGGCGGCGGCCGCGTTCATTGCGTTCACCGCTCTGCTGGCCCTGCCACACGGCTGGTTCTGGATGCGTGGCGGCGTCGAGTACCCCCTGATGTGGACGCTGATCCTGCTGGCGGTCGCCCTGAGCGGTGGCGGCGCGTTCTCGCTCGATTCCCTGCTCGTCTCTCCTGGAGCGCCGTCATGAGCAACGACGCCGTGCTGCCGGGCCGCCGCGATGTACTGCTGGGCGCTGGTGCAGCGCTGGCACTTGGCCTGGCCGGTCGCGGACTGGCCGCTTCGTCCCCTTCCTCATCGCAGGAGCGTCGCATGAGCACGCTGATCATCCGCAATGCCCGCATCACCACGTTGGACCCTTCGCAGCCGCACGCACAGGCACTGGCCGTGCAGGACGGGCGCATCGTGGCCGTCGGTACCGACGCCGACATCCTGCGCGACTGGGCGGCTGAAGCGACCGTCATCGATGCGCGCGGGCGTCGCCTGGTGCCTGGCCTCAATGACAGCCACACCCACCTGATCCGCGGCGGCCTGAACTACAACCTGGAGCTGCGCTGGGACGGGCTGCGCTCGCTGGCCGATGCGCTGGACATGCTGAAGGCCCAGGTGGACCGCACGCCGGCCCCGCAATGGGTGCGCGTGGTCGGTGGCTTCACCGCGGCGCAGTTCACCGAGAAGAGACTGCCCACGCTGGACGAAATCAACCGCATCGCACCGGACACGCCGGTGTTCCTGCTGCACCTGTACGACCGCGCGCTGCTCAACCGCGCCGCACTACGGGCCTGTGGCTACGACCGCACTACGCCGGATCCGCCGGGCGGACAGATCGTGCGCGACAAGATGGGCAACCCGACCGGCCTGCTGCTGGCCAAGCCCAACGCAGTGATCCTGTACGCCACCCTGGCCAAGGGACCGAAGCTTCCGATCGAGTACCAGGCCAACTCCACGCGCCACTTCATGCGCGAGCTGAACCGGCTCGGCATCACCTCGGTGATCGACGCCGGCGGCGGCTTCCAGAATTATCCGGAGGACTATCAGGTCATCGAACAGCTGCATCGCGACGACCAACTCAGCCTGCGCATCGCCTACAACCTGTTCACCCAGAACAAGGGCGGTGAAGTTGGCGATTTCCAGCGCTGGAGCGAGATCCTGCAGCCGCGCCAGGGCGATGACCTGCTACGCCACAATGGTGCCGGCGAAATGCTGGTGTTCTCTGCCGCAGACTTCGAGCTGTTCAACGAACCACGCCCGGAACTGCCGCCGGAGCTGGAACCGGAACTGCACGATGTGGTCCGGCTGCTGGTGGAAAAGCGCTGGCCGTTCCGCATCCATGCGACCTACGACGAGAGCATTTCGCGCATCCTGGACGTGTATGAGCAGGTCAACCGCGAGGTACCGTTCGATGGCCTGCACTGGTTCATCGACCATGCCGAAACCATCACGCCCCGCAACATCGAGCGCATCCGCGCGCTGGACGGCGGGCTGGCGATCCAGCACCGCATGGCCTACCAGGGCGAAGCGTTCGTGGAGCGTTACGGGGTGCAGGCGGCGCGGCATACCCCGCCGGTCAGGCGCATGCTGGCCGAAGGCGTGCCGGTA
The DNA here is from genome assembly GCA_037033225.1 of Pseudomonadota bacterium. Taxonomy (GTDB): domain Bacteria; phylum Pseudomonadota; class Gammaproteobacteria; order Xanthomonadales; family Xanthomonadaceae; genus Stenotrophomonas. The sequence goes on along the minus strand of JAZBLM010000021.1, from coordinate 7,971 downwards.
GGTGCCGGTACCGACGCCACCCGCGTAGCCAGCTACAACCCGTGGGTCGCCCTGTCGTGGCTGGTGACCGGCCGTACCGTTGGCGGGCTGGCGCTGTATGGCGAGGAGAACCTGCTGGAACGCGAGCAGGCGCTGCGGCTGTGGACGCAGGGCAGTGCGTGGTTCTCCGGCGACGAGGACCACAAAGGCACGCTGAAACCCGGTCAGCTGGCCGACTTCATCCTGCTTTCGGCCGACTACTTCCGTGTCGACGACCACGCCATCGCCGACATCACCAGCGTGCTGACCGTCCTCGGCGGGCGGATCGTGCATGCGGCGGATGACTACGATGGCCTGGCCCCGCTGCTGCCGCCTGCGATGCCGGACTGGTCGCCGGTCAACCGGTTCGGTGGCTACCACGTCGGCGGCGCCGCAACCGGGCTTGCGATGGCCCACCACCATCATCACGGCGCCCCCTGCTCCACCCATGGGGCAGAGGGGCATGCCGCCCGCCATGCCGCGCCGACCGATGACCTGCAGGCCTTCTGGGGCGCGCTGGGGTGTTCGTGCTTCGCCTTCTGAGCCTGCTCCTGCTCCTGCTGCTGCCTGCGCTGGCGGCGACAGCCTCGGCGCAGCCCCTGTCCTGTCCGTCCGGACTGTGCACGACGATCGGCGGGGGCATGCTGCAGTGGGACGCGACGGTTCGCCTTCGCGGGTTGTACTACGATCCTGTACGGTTCGGCGTGGGCGGCGCTGAGGATGGCCTCGGCCTGCTGCGCGCGCTGGGCTCTGTGGCCTATCTGCGGGGTGACTGGCAGGCGCGCCTGCAGCTGGGCGCGCACGCCGAAGCGGGTCGCCGCGGCGGCCCAGGCGGCACGGACCGCGGCGCGCTGGACCTGCAGCAGGCCTACGGACGATGGCAGCGCGGGGCGCTGTGGGTGCAGGCCGGCCGGCAGGAAGCCGGCTATGGCAGTTCACGGATCCTGTCCGTGCGCGATGGACCCAACATCCGGCTGGCGTACGACGGCGTGCGGCTGGGCTGGCGTGGGGCTGCGGGCCGCGTCGACCTGCTTGCGCTGCAGCCGGTGGAAAACCGCCGCGGTGCGTTTGATGACCACGGCATGCGTGGCGCGCACCTGTGGGGCGCCTATGCGACCGTTGCCGCAGGTCCGGCCTACGCGGGGCACTGGGACATCTACCTGCTGGACTCCCAGCGCGACGCGGCACGCTTCGCCGAAGGCCGCGGGCGCGAAAGACGCCAGACGCTGGGCAGCCGCTGGTTCGGCCAGGACGGCGCGCTCGACTGGAACGTGGAAGCGGTCGGGCAGGCGGGCCACCTCCGGACCGATACGGCGCTGTCCGGCATCCGCGCCTGGACCGTGGCCAGCGATGCCGGATGGCGCTGGCCGGGGGTGCCCCTGCAGCCGCGCCTGGGTCTGAAAGTGGACATCGCCAGCGGTGACCGCCGGGCCGGCGACGGTCGGCTGCAGACCTTCAACGCGCTGTATCCGAAATCATCCTATTTCAGCGAGGCCAGCCTGCTGGCGCCCGCCAACCTGATGGACGTCCAGCCGACCGTGGACCTGCAGTTCGGCGAACGGCTCAGCACGCAGCTCGGTGTGCAGCTGGCCTGGAAACAGCAGCGCGCCGATGCGGTGTACACCACGCCGGCACCGCTGGTGCCGCTGCCCGGCAGCGCAGGAGGCGCGCGCCGCATCGGCACCCAGTACAAGGCTGAAACCCGCTGGCAGGCCAGCGATGACTGGCTATGGCAGTGGCAGCTGGCCTGGATGGATGCCGGTACGGCACTGCGCCAGGCCGGTGGCCGCGACACCCTTTTTGCTTCCCTTGCAGGCACCTGGACATGGTAGAGAATTCAACATCGGCAGCGCGGGCGAGCGCGGCCCCGGGCGCGTGGGCGCCGCTGCAGATCGGGCTGTTCCGCGCGCTGTGGCTGGCCATCATGGGCAGCAACGTCGGCACCTGGGTCAATGACGTGGCCGCGGCCTGGGTGATGGCCGAGCGCACCGGTTCGCCGCTGATGGTGGCGCTGGTGCAATCGGCCACTACAGTGCCGATCGTGCTGCTGGCACTGGTGGCCGGCACCCTGGCCGACATCGTGGACCGGCGGCGCTACCTGCTGGCGACCCAGGCCTGGATGCTGGTCGTCGCCGCCTGCATGGCGGTGCTGACCCACCTGGGCCTGCTCAGCCCGACCCTGCTGGTGGTGCTGACCTTCTGCATGGGCTGCGGTGCGGCGATGGCGATGCCGGCCCAGGCGGCGATCGTTTCCGAGCTGGTGCCGCAACCCATGCTGGCCTCGGCGGTGGCGCTGAACTCGATCGGCATCAACATCGCGCGTTCGCTCGGTCCGGCCATCGGCGGCGTCATCGTGGCGCAGCTGGGAGCCACCTGGGCATTCGGCTTCAACGCGATCAGCTTCGCTGCGATGCTGGTCGTGCTGCTGCGCTGGAAGCGCGATCCGAAGGCATCCAGCCTGCCGCCGGAAGGTTTCGGTACCGGCCTCAGGGCCGGCCTGCGCTATGCAAGCCGGGCCGGACGGCTGCAGGCAGTGCTGATCAAATCGGCCGGTTTCTTCTTCTTCGCCAGTGCCTTGACCGCGTTGCTGCCGGTGGTGGTGCGCGGGCAGATGCAGGGCGGTGCAGGGCAGTACGGCATGCTGCTGGGCTGCGTGGGCATCGGCGCGGTGAGCGGCGCGCTGCTGCTGCCGAAGCTGCGTGCCCGCCTCGACCGTGACCTGCTGGTACTGCTGGCCACGCTGGCACTGGCGCTCAGTCTGGTCGGGCTGGCGCTGCTGCGCAGCTGGGTGACGCTGCCGTTGGCGATGCTGGTCAATGGTTTCGCCTGGATCACCGTGCTGTCCTCGCTGCAGATCGCTGCGCAGACCGCGGTGCCGGCGTGGGTCCGGGCCCGCGCGCTGGCGTTGTACATCATGGTGTTTTCGCTGGGCATGGCGGCGGGTGGCCTGTGCTGGGGCGCGCTGGCGCAGCGCACCAGCCCGACCCTCGCGCTGCTGGTGGCCGCTGTCGGCGCGGTGCTGGCCGGCCTGCTCGTCTGGCGCGTGCGCATCGCCGGCACCGAGGAGCTGGACCTGCGCCCGGCCGGACACTGGCCGGCGCCGGAGCTTTCTGTCGCCGTCGCACATGACCGCGGCCCGGTACTGGTCACGGTGGAGTACCGCATCGATGCCGCTGACCGTGCCGCGTTCCACGCGTGCATGCGCCTGCTGGGTACCGTCCGCCGCCGCGATGGCGCGGTGCTGTGGGGCGTGGCCGAAGACGTGGCCAGCCCGGGCGTGCACCTGGAGTACTTCGTCGCCGCGTCCTGGCTTGAGCACCTGCGCCAGCACGAGCGCATCACCTCCGATGACAAGGCCGTGCAGGAGCAGCTGCGCCGTCTGCATCGCGGCGAACGCCACCCGGTGGTGCGCCACTTCGTTGGTGGCAGCGAGGCGCTGGCCAGCGCCATACCGCATTCGCACAGCGACATCTGATCCCCCCGTTCTTCCTGTCCCACCCCCGAACCAAGGAGCCCACACATGAGCCACTACGTTAGCGTCCGCGACGGCGCCCGAATCTTCTACAAGGACTGGGGCACCGGCCAGCCCATCGTGTTCGCGCACGGCTGGCCGCTGAGCGCCGATGCCTGGGATCCGCAGATGTTGTTCATGGCGCAGAACGGTTTCCGCGTCATCGCCCATGACCGTCGCAGTCATGGGCGTTCCAGCCAGACCTGGGACGGCAACAACATGGACACCTACGCCGATGACCTGGCCGCCGTGCTTGAGCAGGCCGATGCGCGCAATGCCATCCTGGTCGGCCATTCCACCGGCGGTGGCGAGGTCGCGCACTACGTGGGCCGCCACGGCAGCGGCCGCGTGGCGAAGGTCGTGCTGGTCGGCGCGGTGCCGCCGCTGATGCTGAAGACCGACGCCAACCCGGAAGGCACGCCGCTGGAGGTGTTCGACGGCATCCGCAAAGGCACCGGCGGTGACCGTTCGCAGTTCTTCCAGGACCTGGCGACGCCGTTCTTCGGTGCCAACCGCGAAGGCCACGCCGTCACCCAGGGCATGCGGGATTCGTTCTGGTTGCAGGGCATGCTGGGAGGTGTGAAGGGCCAGTACGACTGCGTGCACGAGTTCTCCGAAGTGGATTACAGCGAAGACCTGAAGAAGATCGACGTGCCGACGCTGGTGATCCACGGCGACGACGACCAGATCGTCCCCTTCGCGGCATCGGCGGCGAAAGCCATCGCGCTGCTGCCGCAGGGCACGCTCAAGATCTATCCGGGTGCGCCGCACGGCTTGACCTTGACCCACGCCGATCAATTCAACGCCGACCTGTTGGCGTTCGCCAGAGGCTGATCCGCGTCTTTGTCCTGCAGGGTCGCCTCTCACCAGCGACACCTCACCCTGGCCGGAGCGTGCGAACGCTTCGGCCAGTCAGCGTACGCGCGGACACGACGAGCCGCGGTCGTCGCGCCTCGGTGCCAGGGCGATCAGCCCCTGCTGACCCGGCTCAGACGAACATGCCGCCGGAGGCTTCGACGCGCTGGGCATTGATCCAGCGCGTGGCGGGCGACATCAGCGCGACGACCGCTGGACCGATGTCTTCTGGCTGGCCGGCGCGCCCCAGTGCCGTCGACGCGGCAACCATGGCGTTGGTGCCCGCATCGTCCCGCACGTGGCCGCCGCCGAAGTCGGTTTCGATGGCGCCCGGCGCCAACGTGTTGGCACTGATGCCCCGCGCGCCAAGCTCCTTGGCCAGGTAGCGGGTGAACACTTCGATGCCACCCTTCATCATCGCGTAGGCCGAGTAGCCAGGCAGCGAGAAGCGCGCAAGCCCGCTGGACACATTGATGATCCGGCTGCCATCGGCCAGCAGGGGGAGCAGTGCCTGGGTGAGGAAGTAGGGTCCCTTCAGGTGCACGTCGACGAGATGATCGAACGCTTCCGGCGTGGTGTCTGCGATCCGCGCGAGGTGGCCTTCGCCGGCGTTGTTGACCAGCCCGTCCAGCTGCTCGCGGCCCCAGTCGCGCAGCTGCGCCTGCAGTGCGTCGACGAAGGCCGGGAACGACGCATGGTCGGCCACGTCCAGCGGCAGGGCGGCGGCGCGGCCGCCCTGGGCTTCAATCTGCGCGACGACCTCGTCTGCGGCATCCGGGCGGCTGCGGTAGGTGAGCACGATGTCGGCGCCGTCAGCGGCCAGGGCGAGTGCGGCACTGCGACCCAGGCCGCGGCTGCCGCCGGTGATGAGGAGGGTGCGGGTCATGGCCATGTGGAATTCCAGCAGAGGGGTAGGGGCCCAGACTATTGGGCTTGCACCTGCGCATAAAGCGCGCAATTCTGATATGACTGTTTGATCTGGATGAACAATGCGTGGACACGCTGGCGCAGCTGCGCACCTTCCTGCATGTCGCCGAGCGGGGCTCGTTCACCCGTGCGGCAGAGGGGCTGGGCCTGCCCAAGGCCAGCGTTTCGCTGGCCGTGCAGCAGCTTGAGGCCGCGATGGGCACGCAGCTGCTGCACCGGACCACGCGACGGGTGCAGCTGACCGCGGACGGTGCCCAGCTGGTCCAGCGGGCACGTGACCTGCTTGACGACGTGGAAGACCTGCAGGGCATGTTCCGGCGCGACACCGCACTGCTGCGCGGTCGCCTGCGGGTGGACATGTCCAGCGGCCTGGCGCGGCACCTGGTGATACCCCAGCTGGCCGCGTTCCTGCGGGCGCATCCTGGCCTGGAAATCGAGCTCAGCGGCACCGACCGCCGCGTCGACCTGGTGCGCGAGGGGTTCGATTGCGTGCTGCGGGTCGGGCCGTTGGACGACAACACCCTGGTCGCGCGGTGTCTGGGCTGCATGGAGGTGGTGAACTGCGCGAGCCCCGCCTACCTTGCCGCGCACGGTACGCCGGAGTCGCTGGAAGATCTGCAGGGCCACCGGCTGGTGCATTACGTGAGCATGCTGGGGCAGAGGCCGATGGGCTTCGAATATTTCGATGGCCTGCAGTACCAGACCCTGCCGATGGCCGGCGCGGTGACGGTGAACAGTGGTGATGGTTACGGTGCCGCGGCCTTGGCCGGACTTGGCATCATCCAGGCACCAAGGCTCGGCGTGAGCCAGGCCCTGGAGGAGGGGCAGCTGGTGGAGATCCTGCCGCAGCTGCCCTCCGAGCCGATGCCGGTCACCCTGCTGTACGCACAGCGTCGCCACCTGCCTGCGCGGGTCAGCATGTTCATGGACTGGGTTGCCGGACTGCTGGCGCCGCATCTGCTGCCGCGCGGATGATGCAGGCCTCTGGTCCTGTGTCGCCGGGCTCATCGGGCTGGACATGCAGACCTGCGACAGCGCCCTGATCCTGTAGACGCGTCAGTCCGCCGTGGCCCAGCGATCCATCTCGCCGGGCGCGAACGGCCCCAGTTTCTGCCGCATGATGCGACCGTTCGCATCCACCAGCACGCTGTAGGGCAGCAGGCCGCGGGTGTTGCCCAGCCGCACGCTGGCGTCCCCGGGTCCCGGTGTATCCAGCACTATCGGGTAGTCGACAGGAACCCGCTGAAGGAAGCCGTGTACGCCCTCGGGCGTATCCAGTGCCAGTCCCAGCACCTGCACGCCGTTGCTGTCCTGTGAGGCCGCAAACCGGGCGAGCTCGGGCATTTCCTCCACGCATGGCCCGCACCAGCTTGCCCAGACGTTGATCAGCAGGGGGCGACCGCGGAACCGCGCAAGGTCCAGCATCGCGCCAGACAGGTCGGGAAGGCGCAGCGCAGGCATCAGGTCGCCGACCTCGGCAACGTCGACGCTCGGCGGCGCCGCATCCGCAGCAGGGGCGCGGTCCAGGTGGGTGCCCGCCCACAGGCCGAGGGCGCCGGCCAGCACCGCTGTCCACAGCAGTGCTGGCCGCAGGCGCGTCACCGTGCAGTACGCAGCAGTGCTTCTTCCGCCAGTGCCTGGGTCAGCACGGTGGGCAGCACGATGGGCGGCGCGCCAGGCCCGTACACCACGTACAACGGCACGCCGACGGCTTTGTGTTCGTCCAGGAAGGCGGTGATCTGCGGATCGACGTTGGTGTAGTCGCCGCGCATGTAGACCGCATTGGTCCTTCGCAGCAGGTCCTGGAAATCGGGACGCGACAGCACTGCCCGCTCGTTCGCCTTGCAGGTTACACACCAGTCGGCGGTCATGTTGACGAACACCACGCGGTTGTCCGCGCGCAGCCGGTCAAGCATTTCCGGCGAGTAAGCCACGACGTTCTCATTCTCGGCCGACGCGCTGGGCGACGGGGTGGCCAGGCGCGCCACACCCCAGACTGGCACCAGCGCCGCCAGAATGACCATGCCGGCCAGGAGCGCGCCAAGACGCTGGCTGCGCCAGCGACTGCGCTCGAACCACCACAGACCCAGCGCCAACAGCACCAGTCCGCCCAGTACCAGCGCCATCGCATCCACGCCACGCTGCTTGCCGAGCACCCACAGCAGCCACAACGCCGTGCCGTACATCGGGAACGCCAGCACATGCTTGAGCGTTTCCATCCACGCCCCGGGACGTGGTAAGCGCCGCGCAAGTGTGGGGACGAAGCCGACCAGCAGGAACGGCAACGCCAGGCCCAGCCCCAAGGCCAGGAATACCAGCATCGACTGGACGGCCGGCGCCGCGAACGCGTAGGCCAGTGCCGGGCCCATGAACGGGGCCACGCATGGACTGGCCACCACGCAGGCCAGCACGCCGGTGAAGAAATCGCCTACCGGGCCGCTGCGCGAGGCCAGCGACTGGCCGATGCCGCCAACGTTGCCGCCCAGGGTGAACACGCCGGAGAGGCTCAGGCCCACGGCGAACATCAGATACACCAGCGCCGCGATGAACCACGGATGCTGCAGCTGGAAACCCCAACCGGCGGCCTGGCCTGCGGCACGCAGCGCCAGCACCAGCCCACCAATCACCGCGAAGGCCACCAGCACGCCGGCGGTGTACCA
>JAZBLM010000020.1:7933-34978 GCA_037033225.1 Pseudomonadota bacterium | reverse complement strand
CCGCAGTCCGTCGCGTACCGACCGTCCGGGCGGCGATCGCTTCGCCGGCCAGATGCACCTGTCGGCTGCCGACCGTGCGCGTCGCGGCAACAGCAACAACAGCAACAACCGTGGCCGTCCGGGCAGCCGCCCGCAGCCAGGCCGTCGCGACATGCGCGGCAGCAACAACACCGGTCCGCACGCCTTTGAGCGTCCGACCGCGCCGGTCGTGCGTGAAGTCGCGATCGGTGAAACCATCACCGTGGCGGACCTGGCGCAGAAGCTCGCGCTGAAGGGCGGCGAGGTGGTGAAGGCGCTTTTCAAGATGGGCGTGATGGCCACCATCACCCAGTCCATCGATCACGACACCGCCGCACTGGTGACCGAAGAGCTCGGCCACATCGTGGTCCGCGCCGACAGCGATGACGTCGAGGACGCGCTGCTGGCCGCCACCGGTGAAGAGCGCGGCGAAGCGGTCACCCGTCCGCCGGTGGTCACCATCATGGGTCACGTCGACCACGGCAAGACCTCGCTGCTGGATTACATCCGCCGTACCAAGGTCGCCACCGGCGAAGCCGGCGGCATCACCCAGCACATCGGTGCGTACCACGTTGAAACGCCGAAGGGCGTCATCAGCTTCCTGGACACCCCGGGCCATGCCGCCTTCACCTCGATGCGTGCGCGTGGCGCCAAGCTGACCGACATCGTGGTGCTGGTCGTGGCTGCCGACGACGGCGTGATGCCGCAGACCAAGGAAGCGATCCAGCACGCGCGTTCGGCCAACGTGCCGCTGATCGTGGCGATCAACAAGATCGACAAGTCCGGTGCGGATCCGATGCGGGTGAAGAACGAACTGCTCACCGAGCAGGTCGTCTCCGAAGATTTCGGTGGTGACATCCAGATGGTCGAGATCTCGGCCAAGGCCGGCCTGGGCATCGACGACCTGCTGGAAGCCATTTCCGTGCAGGCCGAACTGCTCGAGCTGAAGGCGGTCTCCGACGGCCGCGCCAGTGGCGTGGTCATCGAATCCTCGCTGGACAAGGGCCGTGGCCCGGTCGCGACGGTGCTGGTGCAGCAGGGTTCGCTGAAGAAGGGCGACTACCTGGTGTGCGGTATCCAGTACGGCCGTGTCCGCGCCCTGTTCGACGAAACCGGCAAACAGCCGGACCAGGCCGGTCCGTCCATCCCGGTGCAGGTACTGGGCCTGTCCGGCGTTCCGGAAGCCGGCGACGATTTCGTCGTGGTCGAGGACGAGCGCCTGGCCAAGGACGTGGCGCAGCAGCGCGAAACCAAGCGCCGTGAATCGCGCATGGTGCAGTCGGCCGGCAGCCGCATGGAAGACATCATGTCGCAGCTGGGCAAGGGCCAGGGCCAGCAGGTCCTCAACCTCGTCATCAAGGCGGACGTGCAGGGTTCGGTGCAGGCACTCAGCCAGGCGCTGGTCGGGCTGTCCAACGAAGACATCCGCATCAATGTGATCCACTCCGGCGTGGGCGGCATCACCGAGTCGGACGCCAACTCGGCGGTCGCTTCCAAGGCCACAGTGATCGGCTTCAATGTGCGTGCGGATGCTTCGGCCCGTCGCATCATCGAATCCAATGGCGTTGACCTGCGTTACTTCTCGATCATCTATGACGTGATCGATCAGGTGAAGCAGGTGGCTTCCGGCCTGCTGGGCGTGGAGATCCGCGAAGAGATCATCGGTATCGCCGATGTCCGCGATGTCTTCCGCAGCTCGAAGTTCGGCGCCGTCGCTGGCTGCATGATCATCGAAGGCGTAGTGAAGCGGAACAAGCCGATCCGCGTGCTGCGCGACAGCGTCGTGGTGTTCGAAGGCGAGCTGGAGTCGCTGCGTCGCTTCAAGGAGAACGTCGAGGAAGTCCGCAATGGTACCGAGTGCGGTATCGGCGTGAAGGCCTACAACGACGTCAAGCCGGGTGACCAGATCGAGTGCTTCGAGCGCATCGAAGTGCCGCGCACCCTGTAATGCTGCAATGGACCGGGCCGAAAGGCCCGGTCCTGTTTTCCACGTTCCATCCGCACCACCCTTGTCCCATTCCACATACAAGAGCCTGACCGCGTGCCCAAGACTTTCCATCGAACCGACCGTGTCTCCGCCCAGCTGCGCCGTGAACTCGGCACCCTGGTGCACAACGCCGTGCGCGTGCATGGGTTGCCCTCGGTGAGCGTGTCCGACGTGGAAATCACCCGCGACATGGCCCATGCCAAAGTTTTCGTCACTGCGCTGATGCCGGAGCGGTCCAAGGAAGCAATGGAGGGGCTGAAGGAACTGGCCTGGAACCTGCGCATGGAACTGGCGCGGGCCATGAAGCTGCGCCACGTTCCGGAACTGCACTTCCATTACGATGATTCGGTCGATCGCGGCGAACGCATCGACAACCTGCTGCGTGAACTGCCCGACACCGTCGCGGCGGAAAAGAAGCGCGACGAAAACGAAGAATGATCCGTACGGAGCGCCGGCCCTGCCCGGCGACGTCGTATCCGTTACCGGATCATGACCGCCGAGCGTCGCTCGGCGCTACCGAAGCTGGCGTTCCCTGATGAAACACCGTATCCAATTCCGTCGACTGGACGGCATTCTGCTGCTCGATAAACCGGGCGGCATGAGCTCCAACGCCGCGCTGCAGGCAGCGCGTCGCCTGTTCCGCGCGGAGAAGGGCGGCCACACCGGCAGCCTGGACCCACTGGCCACGGGCCTGCTGCCCCTGTGCTTCGGCGAGGCCACCAAGATCGCTGGCCTGCTGCTCGGCTCGGCGAAGGCTTACGAGGCCGGCATCACGCTGGGCCGCACTACCGATACCGATGACGCCGAGGGGCAGGTGCTGCTGGAGCGGCCGGTTGCCGCGATCAGTGCCGAGTCGCTGCAGGCCGCGCTTGCGCCCCTGACGGGGCACATCCGCCAGCGGGCCCCGATCTATTCGGCGCTCAAGCAGGGTGGGGAGCCGCTGTACCGCAAGGCACGCCGGGGCGAAGCCATCGAGGCGCCCGAGCGCGAAGTCGAAGTCCGCTCGCTGCAGGTCCTGGAGCAGGCGGCTGACCATCTGCGGCTGCGCGTGGTGTGCGGGTCGGGCACCTATATCCGCAGCATCGCCCGTGACCTGGGGGAAGCGTTGGGCTGTGGCGCGCATATCAGCTCGCTGCGGCGTCTGTGGGTGGACCCGTTCACGCACCCGGCCATGGTGACCCTCGACCAGCTGCATGCATTGGCCGAGGAAGGCGATGAGCTGGCCATGGACGCGCTGCTGCTGCCGCTGTCGGCCGGGCTGGTGGAGTACCCCCGGATCGACCTCGACGCCGAGCGGGCTGCGCGGTTCTGCGTGGGCCAGCGCCTGCGGGATGCTGCCTGGCCGACCGGCCTGGTCGTCGTTCACGGGGCCGACGGCGTCGCGTGCGGGTTGGGACAGGTCGACGCGACAGGGCTTCTGGCCTCCCAGCGACGCTTCAACCTGTGACGCGCCGCGGTGCGCCCCTCTCCCGGACCTTGTTACCGGAGGGCGCTGCCGTTACAATTTTGCGGCCCTTTCACGGGCACCCTGCGTCGTGCAGGATCATCATCAGCCTACGGCGAGCCACGCGGTGCGTGAACACGTTCCTGCCGGCCCCGCATCAGAAGAGAAAAGAAAATGTCGATCGACACCCAGAAGGTCATTGAAGATAACAAGCGCAGCGCCGCCGACACCGGTTCGCCGGAAGTCCAGGTCGCCCTGCTCACTGCCCGCATCGAGCTGCTGACCGGCCACTTCAAGACCCACAAGAAGGATCACCACAGCCGTCGCGGCCTGCTGCAGATGGTCAACCGCCGCCGCAGCCTGCTCGACTATCTGAAGAAGAAGGACGTGGTGCGTTACAAGGGTCTGATCGAAAAGCTTGGCCTGCGTCGCTAAGCAACGAATCCTCCGCGGCGCAGCGATGCGCCGCGGTTTTGTTTTTGCAGCACCGTAACATCCATTGCATTCAGACCGGGACGACCGGTCACCCGCAGGCGGCACGGGTCGCCGACGGTCCATTCGCAGACAGCATCCCCAAGGACACCCTCCGTGGCAAAAATCACCAAAACCTTCCAGTACGGCAAGCACACCGTCACGCTTGAGACCGGCGAAATCGCCCGCCAGGCCGGTGGCGCTGTCATCGTCAAGTTCGACGACACCGTGCTGCTGGTCTCCGCCGTTGCTGCCAAGAGCGCGCGTGAGGGCCAGGACTTCTTCCCGCTGACCGTGGATTATCAGGAGAGGTTCTACGCCGGTGGCCGTATCCCGGGTGGTTTCTTCAAGCGTGAAGGCCGTTCGACCGAGAAGGAAACGCTGATCTCGCGCCTGATCGATCGGCCGATCCGCCCGCTGTTCCCGGAAGACTACAAGAACGAAGTGCAGATCATCGCCACGGTCATGTCGTTGAACCCGGAAATCGACGGTGACATCCCGGCCCTGATCGGCGCCTCGGCCGCCCTGGCCCTGGCCGGCACCCCGTTCAAGGGTCCGATCGCAGCGGCCAAGGTCGGTTACCGCAACGGCGAATACATCCTCAACCCGACCGTGTCGGAGCTGAAGGAATCGGAGCTGGAGCTGGTGGTGGCCGGTACTGCCAACGCCGTGCTGATGGTGGAATCCGAAGCCGCACTGCTGTCCGAAGACGTGATGCTGGGTGCAGTGACCTTCGGTCACCGCGAGATGCAGAAGGTCATCCACATCATCAACGAACTGGTGGTCGAAGCCGGCACCAAGCCGTCGACCTGGGTTGCCCCGGCCAAGAACGACACGCTGATCAGCGCCCTGCAGGAAGCCGTGGGTCCGCGTCTGGGCGAAGCCTTCCAGGTGCGTGACAAGCTGCAGCGCCGCGACGCCATCGCAGCGATCAAGAAGGACGTGATGGAGTCCCTGGCAGGCCGTGTCGCCGCCGAGGGCTGGAACGTTGCCGAGCTGTCGAAGGAATTCGGCGAGCTGGAATACAGCACCATGCGCAATTCCGTGCTGGACACCAAGGTCCGCATCGATGGCCGTGCGCTGGACACCGTCCGCCCGGTTACGGTGAAGACCGGCATCCTGCCGCGCACCCACGGTTCCTCGCTGTTCACCCGCGGTGAGACCCAGGCCCTGGTGACCATCACCCTGGGCACCGCCCGCGACGGCCAGGTCATCGACGCCGTGTCCGGTGAGTACAAGGACAACTTCCTGTTCCATTACAACTTCCCCCCCTACTCGGTGGGTGAGTGCGGCCGCATGATGGGCCCGAAGCGCCGCGAAATCGGCCACGGCCGCCTGGCCAAGCGCGGCGTGCTCGCCGTGATGCCGTCGCTGGAAGCCTTCCCGTACACCATCCGCGTGGTCTCGGAAATCACCGAATCCAACGGCTCCTCGTCGATGGCGTCGGTCTGCGGTTCCTCGCTGGCCCTGATGGACGCCGGCGTGCCGGTGAAGTCGCCGGTGGCCGGTATTGCCATGGGTCTGGTCAAGGAAGGCGAGCGCTTCGTCGTCCTGTCCGACATCCTGGGTGACGAAGATCACCTGGGTGACATGGACTTCAAGGTGGCCGGTACTGCCGAGGGCATTTCCGCCCTGCAGATGGACATCAAGATCGAAGGCATCACCGAAGAGATCATGAAGCAGGCACTGCAGCAGGCCAAGGCCGGCCGCCTGCACATTCTCGGCGAGATGGCCCATGGCCTGACCGCTCCGCGCCAGGAGCTGTCGGACTACGCGCCGCGCCTGCTGACCATCAAGATCCACCCGGACAAGATCCGCGAAGTGATCGGCAAGGGCGGTTCGACCATCCAGGCCATCACCAAGGAAACCGGTACCCAGATCGACATCCAGGATGACGGCACCATCGTCATCGCCTCGGTCAACGCCATCGCCGCGCAGGCCGCCAAGGCCCGCATCGAGCAGATCACCTCGGACGTCGAGCCGGGCCGCATCTACGAAGGCAAGGTCGCCAAGATCATGGACTTCGGTGCGTTCGTCACCATCCTGCCGGGCAAGGATGGCCTGGTGCACGTGTCGCAGATTTCCAGCGACCGCGTGGAGAAGGTGGGCGACGTGCTGAAGGAAGGCGACGTGGTCAAGGTCAAGGTGCTGGAAGTCGACAAGCAGGGTCGTATCCGCCTGTCGATGAAGGCCGTCGAAGAAGGAGAGGGCGTCAGCGCCGAGTAATCGGTTGCTGCACTCCTGCTGGAATGAAAAAGCGGGCTTCGGCCCGCTTTTTCTTTGCCCGTTTTCCAGACAGCCGCGGGCGGGTGACGCCTGTATCGACACAGCGCGCTACGCCAAGGCGTAGACGCAGGGTGGGGACTGCGGCGGGACGGGACGCGCCGGACAGCAATTCCTTTGTCGAGTCGGAAAGGCTGTGATCGATTGTAAGACTACTTCTACTGGGCCCATGCAGGAGACGTAGTATGAGGAATCGCCGTCCTTCGAACGATGCCGCCACGCTCGGATCGCCGTTGATCAGCGACCCTGACAGGCGCCATATGCTGCAGCTTGCCCTTGCCGGTACGTTGGGCGGGCTGCTCCCCTCCTGGCCGGTTGCTGCCGGAAGCTTCCTCGCCGATCCCGCGTCTGCCCCATCGATGCCTGCCTCATGGCACCCACCGGAGCGGCTGGCTGATGGGCTGCGGAACGCCCTGCTCGCGTCCCTCAATCTGCTTCCCGTCACGGGAGGCTGCCTGTCGTTCATCGGGGCGCTGTTCATACCGATAGTAGGGAAATCCGCTGAGCAGATGTGGCGGGAGTACGTAGGTCGGGCGATATCGGAGGCGTTGTTCAAGCTCATACGGAGCGATCTTGAAGGCCTCTCGGCCGTTGCTGAGCTCTACCGGCGGGCCGTTGATTCCGGTGACCTCAAGGCGCTGGGAGTCCAGAGCATTGCGGCCAACACGAGTTTCGTGGCGGCCCTCCCGCGATTCCGGCTCCCCGGCGAGGAGGTCGCGCTATTGCCGTTGTATGCCATTGCCGCGACGATGCACCTCGCCTTGCTGCGTGACATGGCCTTGAATGCCGAAGCGCTGGGCTTCGCCCCGGCCTTCCGCAAGGGCATCGAAACGCAGCTGTCCCTTTGCATAAGGCAATACTCGCAATACGTCGACCGCCAGGTTGCCGCCGCATTGGCAAAAACAAGAGCCGATAACCCGAATCGCGGCACGCCGCAGACGCGCAATCAGCCCTTGGCGGCCTTGCTGGGGGTGAAGGCCGTGCTGCAGTCAACGGTGATCGACATCCGTGATACCTGGTACGCCTTCGACGCTGTGAAATACCCGGGGAAGGTGACTGTGCGCCTGGACAGGGAAATCTTCTACCTGGCCGGATGGTGGGACAGCAATTCAAAGGCGCCGGTCGATATTCCACGGTACCCGGTGCCAACCAGCACCATTCGTCGCATGGAATTCTGGCAGCATCGCTACCGGAAACAGGACTACCTCGCAGGTGTATCGCTGGATTATACGGACGGGACGCGGCTGCGCACGGGTGAGATCGCGGGAAAGCTCACCACCCTCGATCTTCCAAGGAATGGCTACATCAATCGCGTCAGAGTGTTTTTCGGGTCCACGGTCGAGCGCGTCGAGCTGGGGGTAGGGAGAGATACCCAATGGCGTACCGTTGGGACACGTCGTACCTTGACCGATCCGGCGATCATCGCGCCAGCCAGCCATCGACTTTCCTCGATGCGAAGCGCCGGCGGTTCCCGCGGGACAGACGGCCAGGACGATTGTGGCTATCTCATCGGCTTCCAGCTGGTGGACCAGGTTGCCAAGCGGATGGATCTGGAGCTGTTCGACCGGATTGCGCCGGGTATCGCGCCACGGCTGCTGGACTGGGCCGTGGGTGCGTAAGGTCATGCCCGGGCAGCGGTGCCGGGTCAGGGCGGGGCGTCGTCTTCGCCCATGCCGCGGCACCATGCGCGGTCCTCGGTCGGCAGCGGCATGTCGTTCCCGCATGCGCGGACCGTACTCACGCGGCGGCCAACTCCCGCCGCCCAGTCACCCAGCAGGCGCATCACCGCTGCCCGTCCCTGTGCGCTGATGCCTGGATTGCGCTCGGGATACCCGTCATCGTTGCCGGCCTCGTCCAGGCCGGCATCCTGATTGGTAAGCGCGTTCAACGCGGATCGGCCCAGACACTGTTCGCTTCGCCATCTCGTGCGCGGCGTGCGGTTGCACGCGCCATCACGGCAAACCCGACCGCCATCGCCAACGCCACCGCATCCACCCAGAACAGGACCCAGTGGCCGTGGCCGGCGCTGGCCCACCACCACCAGCCGCTCAGGGCGCCATGCGCCAGCGGAATCAGGGCGGTCAGCACGGCTGCGCACCACAGAAGTTCGCGCGCAGCCTGCGCCGGCCGCCGTAACGCCGCCCACAGCACGCAGGCGGCCCAGGTCACGAAGCACGCCCAGCGGATGCCGGCATCCACCGCCTGCGGTGCGATACGTTCCAGCACCTGCGCGGCCACGAACGCCGCCGAAATCGCGACTACCAGGCCGATGCACAGCCCGACCGTGGCCCGCGCCATGTTGATCTGCGCACGGCCCTGTTGTGCCTGGCGACGCTTGCGTCGTGATTCGATCCACAGCAGGTTGCCGGAGTAGAACAGAAAGGCACCTCCCAGGCCCAGCAGGAAGTAAAGCCAGGCCACTACGCCATTGCCGAACTCACCAAAATGCAGGGCATAGGCCGCACTCAGCGTGGCGTGGTTGGCATCGCGGCGCCCCGGCAACTGGCTGCTCAGGAGCCGGCCGGTGGCCACGTCGAAGGCAACCGCTCCGGCCGGTCCCAGCGTCCCTTCGGACTCGCCGGTGATTTCAATGGTGGCGTTGGCATCAGCGGCATTGGCGAGCTTCAGGTACGCCGGCTCGAACCCCTGCACCCCCTGATCGCGGGCGACCTGCAGCGAGCGGGCATGCAGCTCGGCCAGGTTGACCCGTGGACCCGGTACGCCACTTGCCGCACGCACCGGCGCGGTGTCCATCGCCGCCGGCACGGCCTGCATCAGCCTGCCGTCGTAGACCAGTGGATTGAGCACGGCCATCTGCAGGAACACCAGGCACAGCAGCGCACCGGTGACGGCGAACATCAGGTGGAACGGGAGGCTGAGCACGCCGACGATGTTGTGCGCGTCCTGCCAGAACTGCTTCAGGTTGCGTCCCGGGCGCACGGCGAACAGGTCGCCGGCGAGCTTGGGCAGGTGGATCACCAGGCCGCTCAGCAGCGCCACGCCATACAGGAGGCTGACCACGCCCATCAGGTAGATGCCGGCTACGGGCAGGCCCAGCGTGTAGTGGAGTTCGTTGACCAGTTCGGCCAGGCCGGTCTGTGGCGGGGTCACGCTGCCGTCGTAGTGGTCCAGCCACGCGTACTGCCAGGTCCCGGCGACATCCTGCCAGTAGGCGATCGGCTGCGGGTGATCCCCGCCAGGGAAGGTCATGCCCATGTGCAGGCGCGCTGCCGGGTGGCGCTCCAGGACACCGTCCAGAAGGCGCTGGGCGTCGGCAAGGTCTGCCGGATCCTGGTCCACCGAGGCGGGCGTCTGCCACATCGGAATATCGTGGTGGAACACGGTGAGCGCACCGGCATAGAACGCTACGAACAGCGCGAATCCGCACACCAGGCCGACCCAGGTATGCAGCGTGGTGAAGGTGCGCAGCGTCTGCGAACTGAACTTCATGCGGAAGATCTCATTGGACCGCGCCGGACAGGCGCAGCAGCCACAGCAACAGGAACCCGACGGCTGCACACGCGCCCATGACGATCCAGGCGCGGGCAGCAGTGCGGAAGCTGAAGGCCCATACCGCAGCGAGCATCCACAGCGGAATGAAGGCGATCAGGCTGGGCACCAGCGCCGCGGACCACGGTCCCGGTGGGAGCCAGGCGACCAGGCCGGTCAGTGCGGCGGCCAGCAGCAAGCCCGCGACCAGGCCGGCCCCCGCGCGCGTCCACATCAGCGTGGTTCCCGCGGAGGCAACGGGCCTGGCCGATGCCAGGCGGCCAATCCCGGAACCAGCATGGCAGCGGTCATCCAGGTACACAGCGCGACGACCAGTCCCGCGCCCACCCCAAGGTCGGCCATCCACAGCCACAGGCCCGCCACTGCGGCCACCGTGCCGATTTCCCGGCCCAGGCGTGCCGCGCGATGCAGGCGCGGCCAGCGGCAGTGCGCTGAGGCACCGTAGAAGGCCAGGGCCGAGAACACGGTAGCGGCCGCAGCCAAGGTGCAGAAACCCAGCGAAGACAGGCCGATGGTGGGAACCGGGGTCATCACGCGTACCTCGCCAGGTCCAGCGGGGCAGGGCGGCAGGTCGGCGTCATCGAGGATCCGGAGGAGAAGGAAAAGGCAGATGTGTGCATATGCTAATCATTGTCATTTGCGCATGCCAGTGGCCTGGGATCGCCGTGCACGCACGGGCCCTTGGGCTTTGTGCGTGGCTGGTTTAAGATCAACCTGTTCCCCTTTTCCGGTACAAGGTGGCCCGCGCTCCGCGCCGGCCGAGCGTGTGACATGAGCACTACCACCGCCCACCGCTGACTGTCCCCGACGGCCCTTGTCGCAGGCGCCCTCGTGGCGCTTTTTTTGTTTTCCGGGCCGTGCCCGGTTCCGCATACAACCCGCCCTGCGGGTACAGAACGAAGACCATTCCATGATCACGATCACCCTTCCCGACGGCAGCCGCCGCGAGTTCGACCACCCTGTCAGCGTCATGGAGGTGGCCCAGTCGATCGGCGCCGGCCTGGCCAAGGCCACCATCGCCGGCTCCGTCGACGGTGTACTGGTCGATGCCAGCGACGTGATCAGCAAGGACGCCACGCTGCGCATCATCACGGCCAAGGACGAGGAGGGGATCGAGATCATCCGCCACTCCAGCGCCCATCTGGTCGGCCATGCGGTCAAGCAGCTATATCCGGACGCCAAGATGGTGATCGGCCCCGTGATTGCCGAAGGGTTCTATTACGACATCCAGTCCGAGCGCCCGTTCACGCCGGATGACATGGCGGCGATCGAGAAGCGCATGGGCGAGCTGATCGCACAGGATTACGACGTCATCAAGAAGGTGACCCCGCGTGCGGAGGTCATCGAGATCTTCAGGGCGCGTGGCGAGGACTACAAGCTGCGGCTCATCGAAGACATGTCCGACGACATCCAGGCGATGGGCATGTATTACCACCAGGAATACGTGGACATGTGCCGCGGTCCGCACGTGCCTAACACGCGTTTCCTCAAGGCGTTCAAGCTCACCCGCATTTCCGGCGCGTACTGGCGAGGCGATGCGCAGAACGAGCAGCTGCAGCGCATCTACGGTACGGCATGGGCGGAGAAGAAGCAGCTCGACGCCTACATCAAGCGCATCGAAGAAGCCGAGATGCGCGATCACCGCCGCATCGGCAAGCAGCAGGACCTGTTCCACCTGCAGGAAGAAGCCCCGGGCCTGGTGTTCTGGCACCCCAAGGGTTGGGCGCTGTGGCAGGTGGTCGAGCAGTACATGCGCAAGGTCTACCGGAAGACGGGCTACGGCGAAGTGCGCTGCCCGCAGATCCTGGACGTGAGCCTGTGGCAGAAATCCGGCCACTGGGACAACTACCAGGACGCGATGTTCTTCACAGAATCGGAGAAGCGTACCTACGCGCTCAAGCCGATGAACTGCCCGGGCCACGTCCAGGTGTTCAACCAGGGCCTGCACAGCTACCGCGACCTGCCGATCCGCTATGGTGAGTTCGGTGCCTGCCACCGCAACGAGCCGTCCGGCGCGCTGCATGGCATCCTGCGCGTGCGTGGCTTCACCCAGGACGACGGCCACGTGTTCTGCACGGAAGACCAGGTCGAGGCGGAAGTGACCGCGTTCCACCAGCAGGCGCTGGCGGTGTACCAGCACTTCGGCTTCGATGAGATCCAGGTCAAGATTGCCCTGCGCCCGGAATCGCGCCTGGGCGACGACGCCACCTGGGACAAGGCCGAGGGCGCGCTGCGCTCGGCGCTGTCAAGCTGCGGCGTGGAATGGCAGGAACTGCCCGGCGAAGGCGCCTTCTATGGCCCGAAGATCGAGTACCACCTCAAGGACGCCATCGGCCGCACCTGGCAGCTGGGTACCATGCAGGTCGATTTCATGATGCCCGGTCGCCTTGGCGCCGAGTACGTGGACGAGAACAGCCAGAAAAAGCATCCGGTGATGCTGCACCGGGCGATTGTCGGGTCGATGGAGCGCTTCATCGGCATCCTGATCGAGCACCATGCCGGCCAGTTCCCGGCCTGGCTGGCGCCGACGCAGGTGGTTGTGGCCAATATCACCGATGCCCAGGCTGAATACGTGGACCAGGTGCGCAAATCCCTTGCGGATCAAGGCTTCCGCGTGGTGGCTGATTTGCGTAATGAGAAGATCGGTTATAAGATTCGCGAGCACACGCTTCAGCGCGTGCCGTACCTGCTGGTCATTGGTGACCGCGAAAAGGAAAACGGCGCCGTGGCGGTGCGTACGCGTTCCGGCGAGGATCTGGGCAGCATGAGTCTCCAGGCCTTCATCGAGCGGCTGCAGGCCGAAGGCGCGTAATCAAAGGTCCGGTCCGTGCGCTTCGGTGCCCGGACCGGTTCGATACCCTTGGGAGATTGCAATATCAGTACCCCTGACAACAAACAGAACCGCAAGAATCAGGAAATCCGTGTGCCGCGCGTCCGCGTGATCGGCAGCGATGGTGAAATGATCGGCGTGCTTACGCGCGACGAAGCCTTGGCGATGGCCGAGGAAGAGGGTCTGGACCTGGTCGAGATCCAGCCGCAGGCGGATCCGCCGGTGTGCAAGGTCATGGACTTCGGCAAGTTCAAGTTCGAAGCCCAGAAGAAGGCCAGCGAAGCCAAGAAGAAGAGCAAGCAGGTCGAGATCAAGGAAGTCAAGTTCCGCCCGGTGACGGACGAAGGCGACTACCAGATCAAGCTGCGCAAGATGCGCGGTTTCCTGGAAGAAGGCGACAAGATCAAGGTCAACATCCGTTTCCGTGGCCGTGAAATGAGCCACCAGGAACTGGGTCGCGAGATGGCCAACCGGATCGAGACCGATCTGGGCGAGGACATCGTGATCGAGTCCCGTCCGCGCCTGGAAGGCCGGCAGATGGTGATGATGATCGCTCCGAAGAAGAAGACATAAGGCGTGACGGGCTGCCCTTCGCGGGCGCCTGCCGCTGGATGCAAGGGAGGAGGGCGCCGATGGCGCCTTTCTGCTTTTCGGGACGCTCGCCGCGCATGGTTTGGTGCTACCGGTGCAGGGGCAGGGGGCGTTGCCCGAACCGGGGTTCCCCTGTATGATTGCCGGCTCGACCCATCAGGAGGGGTCGTACGCCGATCATGGCAGGACGGAAAGTGTGGCCCAGGCCACCGCCAGATCAGTCAGAAACCAGGGTCAAATCCCATCAAGGACATAGCAATGCCCAAGATCAAGACCAACCGGGCGGCGGCCAAGCGTTTCCGCAAGACCGCCTCCGGCAAGTACAAGTGCGGCCACGCCAACCGTAGCCATATCCTCACCAAGAAAGCGACCAAGCGGAAGCGCAACCTGCGGCAGACGAACCATGTTCGTGCCGAGGACGCTGGCCGTCTTGACCGTATGCTGCCTTACCTCTGAGGACTGAACCATGGCTCGAGTAAAACGTGGCGTCCAGGCACGCCGTCGTCACAAGAAAGTTCTGAACCTCGCCAAGGGCTACTACAACGCCCGTCGCAAGGTTTTCCGCGTCGCCAAGCAGGCGGTGATCAAGGCGCAGCAGTACGCCTACATCGGCCGCAAGCAGAAGAAGCGCGTGTTCCGTTCGCTGTGGATCACCCGCATCAATGCGGCGGCCCGCATCAACGGCCTGAGCTACAGCCGTTTCATGAATGGCCTGCTCAAGGCTGGCATCACCCTGGACCGCAAGGTGCTGGCGGACATCGCCGTGCACGACGCGCAGGGCTTTGCCGCCTTGGCGGAGAAGGCAAAGGGCGCGCTGGCGGCATAAGTGCGAGTCCCTCGCAGGAGCCCGCACATCCATGTGCGGGTGTTCAACGAGGGAGCCATCGCCAACATGCAGGGGAAGGGCGCGAGTCCTTCCCCTTTTTGCGTTTTGTGCATCCCGATTGCGGGATCGGTCCTGTCGCGGGGTGTCTCCCGAGCGCAGGATCCGGGTCGGGGTGGTCGGCTGAAGTGAGGCGCGAGTGCTAATGCGAGTGCTAATGAATGAGTGATATCCAATCCCTGAGCGGGCAGGCGCTGGCGGACATCGCCGCGGCGGCCAGTCCCGAAGCGCTGGAGCAGCTGCGCGTTGCGCTGCTGGGCAAGAGCGGCAGCATCACCGCACAGCTGAAACAGCTCGGCGCGCTGCCGCCCGAGCAGCGCAAGCTGGCCGGCGAGGCGATCAACCAGGCGCGCGATGCGGTCTGCGCGGCGCTGGCCGCACGCCGGGCGCTGCTGGAAGGCGCGGCGCTGGATGCGCGTCTGGCCGCCGAGCGCATCGACGTGACCCTGCCGGGCCGGCGCGGCGAGCGCGGCGCGCTGCATCCGGTCACGCGCACGCTGGAGCGCATCACCGAGATCTTCGCGCGGCTTGGCTACGAGTTGTCCGACGGTCCGGAGATTGAGGACGACTGGCACAACTTCGAAGCGCTGAACTTTCCGCCGCACCATCCGGCGCGGGCGATGCACGACACCTTTTACTTTGGCGATGGCCGCCTGCTGCGCACGCATACCTCCGGTGTGCAGGTGCGCTACATGGGGGAGCATGCGCCGCCGCTGCGCATGATCGCCGCCGGCAAGGTCTACCGCAGCGACAGCGACCAGACCCACTCGCCGATGTTCCACCAGCTCGAAGGCCTGCTGGTCGACGAGCATTCCACCTTCGCCGACCTCAAGGGGACCTTGTCCGAGTTCGTGTGCGCGTTCTTCGAGCGCGACTTCGAGATGCGCTTCCGTCCCAGCTATTTCCCGTTCGTCGAACCCGGCGCGGAAGTGGACATCGCCTGGCAGCAGCCCGATGGCAGCACCCGCTGGCTGGAAGTGCTGGGCTGCGGCATGGTGCACCCGAACGTGCTGCGCAGCGTCGGCATCGATCCGGAGCGTTACACCGGCTTTGCGTTCGGGCTGGGCGTTGAGCGGTTTGCGATGCTCCGTTACGGGGTCAACGACCTGCGTGCGTTCTTCGAAAACGACGTGCGCTTCCTGCGCCAGTTCGCGTAAACACTATCGGTACTGACGACCGCTGGTCGTCAACCAGGATGGAACAACATGAAATTCTCCGAAAACTGGCTGCGCAGCCACGTCCCCACCACCGCATCGCGCGATGAGCTGAGTGCGGTGCTGACCGCCATCGGCCTGGAAGTGGAAGCGGTCGACGCGCTGGGCGCGGGCCTGGATCACGTAGTCGTAGCGCGCATCGTCGAAGCCGTGCGCCATCCCGAGGCGGACCGCCTGCAGATCTGCCAGGTCGACGCCGGGCAGGGGCAGCTGCTGCAGATCGTCTGCGGTGCGCCCAATGCGCGACCGGGCCTGGTGGCGCCGCTGGCCCTGGTAGGCGCGCAGATCGGCACGCTGAAGATCAGTGCGGCCAAGCTGCGCGGCGTGGACTCCAACGGCATGCTGTGCTCGGCCAAGGAGCTGGGCCTGGATTCCGATGCGTCCGGCCTGTTCGAGCTGCCGGATGATGCGCCGGTGGGGCAGGGACTGGTCCAGTACCTCGGCCTGCCCGACGCCAGCATCGAGATCAAGCTGACCCCGAACCGCGCCGACTGCTTCAGCGTGCGCGGCATCGCCTTCGACGTGGCTGCTGCGACCCGCAGCGACGTCGTGCCCTTCGCTGCCGCCCCCGTGCCGGCGACGGCGCAGCGCGAGCTGGCGATCGAACTCAATGCGGGTGCCGAAGCGCCGCGCTACCTTGGTCGCGTGATCGAAGGCGTCGATGCGTCAGCGAAGACGCCGTTGTGGATGGCCGAGCGCCTGCGCCGCAGTGGCGTGCGTCCGGTGTCGCTGCTGGTCGACATCACCCAGTACGTGATGCTCGAGCTGGGACAGCCGATGCATGCCTATGACCTCGGCACCCTGCAGGGGCCTATCGGCGTGCGCCGTTCGCGCGCGGGCGAATCCCTGAAGCTGCTCGATGGCCGCGATGCCGCGCTGGACGACAGCTTCCTGGTGATCACCGACGCCGACCGTCCTGTCGGCCTGGCCGGCATGATGGGCGGCTTCGATACCCGCGTTACCGACGGCACCACCGCCATCTTCCTGGAGGCGGCGCATTTCGCCCCCGCCGCCATCATGGGCCGGGGCCGCAAGCTCGGCTTGCATACCGATGCCGGCCATCGTTTCGAGCGTGGCGTGGATCCGGGGTTGCCGCGCGATGCCATCGAGCATGCGACCGCACTGGTGCTGGAGCTGGCCGGTGGCCGCGCCGCGCCGGTGACTGAAGCCGTGCGTGCCGACGACCTGCCGGCGCAGGCAGTGATCATCCTGCGCCGTGCGCGCATCGCACGGGTGCTCGGCATCACCATCGATGACGCCGAAGTGGAGCGCATCCTGCGCGCGCTGGGCATGGAAGTGGCGGCCACGGGCGAGGGCTGGCAGGTCACCGCGCCGAGCCGTCGCTTTGACATCGCCATTGAAGAAGACCTCATCGAGGAACTGGCGCGCATCCACGGCTACGAGCGCATTCCGACCACCCTCCCGGGCGGGGCGTCGCGGGTCGCCATGCCCAGCGAGACCCGGCTGGAAGAACTGAGCGTGCGCCGCCAGCTGCTGGCGCGTGAGCTGCAGGAAACCATCAACTTTGCCTTCGTCGACGCGCAGCTGCTGCAGCAATGGCAGCTGCAGGACAACCTAGTGCCGTTGGCCAACCCGCTGTCGGCGGAGCTGGCCGTGATGCGCCCGGCCCTGTTGCCCGGCCTGGTCGCCACGCTGGGTCGCAACGTGGCCCGTCAGGCGGGCCGCGTGCGCCTGTTCGAGATCGGCCGGGCGTTTGCCGCGCAGTCGGGGCAGGGCGCCCCCGCACCGCTGGAAACCCAGCGCGTGGCCGTCGCCGTGTGTGGTGACGCCGACGCCGAGCAGTGGGGCGTGCAGGCGCGCCGGGTCGATTTCCACGACCTGAAGGGTGACCTGGAGGCGCTGGCTGCGGCCAGCGGCGCGCAGTTGTCGTTCCAACCCTCCCGCGAACCGTTCGGCCACCCGGCGCGGTCGGCCGATGTGTACCGCGGCGAGACCCGGCTTGGCTGGATCGGCCAGATCCATCCGCGCCTTGCCAGGGCCATGGACATCGACGTGGAGGTGTATGCGATGGAGCTGGACCTGGCGCCGTTGGCGGCACGGGCGCTGCCGCGTGCCGGTGAGCTGTCGCGCTTCCCCGCGGTCCGCCGCGACCTGGCCGTGCTGGCACCGGAGTCGGTGGCCTGGGCCGACCTGGCCGCAACCATTCGCCGGGCCGCCGGCCCGCTGCTGCGCGACCTGAACCTGTTTGACCGGTATGTCGGGCAGGGGGTCGAGCCAGGGTTCAAGAGTCTCGCTACGGGCTTGATTTTGCAGGACATGTCGCGCACTCTGACGGACCGTGACGTGGACGCGGTGGTGACCGAGGTGGTCGCTGCCATCGAGCGTGAACACCACGCCCGGATCCGCAGCTGAGCGGGCAGCACCCAGGGGTAAGCAGGCGATGGCACTGACCAAGGCCGAGATGGCCGAAAAACTGTTCGACGAAGTCGGCTTGAACAAGCGTGAGGCCAAGGAATTCGTCGATGCGTTCTTCGATGTGCTGCGCGAGGCGCTGCAACACGGTCGTCAGGTGAAACTGTCCGGCTTCGGCAACTTCGACCTGCGACGCAAGAACCAGCGTCCAGGCCGTAATCCGAAGACCGGTGAGGAAATTCCGATTTCGGCCCGGACGGTCGTGACGTTCCGGCCGGGCCAGAAGCTCAAGGAAAGGGTGGAAGCGTATGCTGGATCCGGGCAGTAACCGAGAGCTTCCGCCGATTCCGGCCAAGCGCTACTTCACCATCGGTGAAGTCAGTGAACTGTGTGACGTCAAGCCGCACGTGCTGCGCTACTGGGAGACGGAATTCCCCAGCCTTGAGCCGGCCAAGCGGCGCGGCAACCGGCGCTATTACCAGCGGCACGACGTGCTGATGATCCGCCAGATCCGCAGCCTGCTGTACGAACAGGGCTACACCATCGGCGGTGCCCGCCTGCGCCTGGAAGGCGCGGACGCGCGTGGCGAAGCGGCCTTGAGCCAGCAGATCATCAAGCAGGTGCGCGTGGAACTGGAAGAAGTGCTGCAATTGCTTCGCCGGTGATTCCTTTTCAGCGCTGATCCGCTATACTTCACGGCCCGCTTCAACGGCGGGGCAACATCGCAGATTTCGGGGCGTAGCGCAGCCTGGTAGCGCATCTGCCTGGGGGGCAGAGGGTCGTCGGTTCGAATCCGGCCGTCCCGACCACTGTGATGACAGATCAAAGGCTTGCACCTCGCGGTGCGGGCCTTTTTTCTTTTTTGCGCGCCAGCGCCAGCTTGTTTCCACCCTGAGCCGTCTTGCACGTCGGTCATTGAGTGAACCGATCGGCGTCATTGGCTACGTTGACAAGGATCTCGTTGACGTGGAAATGTGCGGAGACTGGATAGCATGGATAGCTGAAATGCAGGCAACGAAAGTACGGAGCAGATGGCTTGTTGTCGTGGCTGTATCAGTGGCGCTGGCAGCTGCAGGGTTCCTGCTCGGCCGACCGGCCGAAGATCCGTCGAGGGACGCCAGTAACAAGCACGAAGTGTCCATCGGCGCAGAGTCTCTTCGCACGGATGGGGGCGAGCCGCGAGGTCCGGTCGACCCGTCAGTGGCGCCTGCAAGTGTTGATGCGTCGGCTGCGAACGGATGGGATCGGGGGTATGGCTGGAACCCCGGAAACCCTGGAATTGCCGTCAGCGAAGAGGACGCGCGATGGCTCGATAGCCATGGCTACCCAGGGCCAGAGGTCGAAATGCGGCTGCGTGGCTTACCACTGGCTGAGCTGCACGATCTGGCAAATGCCGGGAATCAAGCTGCTAAAGCAATTTACGCATGGCGTATAGCCGAGAAGGGTGCGCCTCGGGCACACGTGCTGGAGCTTCTTTCAGAGGCAGCAAGAGCCGGGTCGGTCTATGCGCTCAAGACTGCAGGCGATCTTCATGTCCACGTGGATGGGTACCAGGACCTGGTGTTGGCGAACGCCTACTACATGATGCAGGCGCGTGCCGGTGATCAGGGCGGCTTTGAATTGGGCTTGTTGACTGACTATCACCTGGACCCGACCCAACGATTTCGCGCGCGAGCCATGGAGCAGGCCCTCTGGAACGGGCTGCAGCTTTCTTCGTTGGCCGACTCACCGGTACGGCCTGGGTACGAGGAATTTTTGGACACAGCGGTTACCGCTGGCATCAAGGAGTGATGAATGAAAATGTACGGAAAAACTTGTTATCGGCAACAATTGCCATGAATCATCAGGCCTTTCTCCAGGGCAGTTGAAATCTGCCCGGAACTCATTTCTCTCTCCAATCCCTTCAATTGCTGGACCGACACCAGGGACGGATCAGACAGGCGGACGGCCTCGAAATAAGCCCGGCTTGAAACAAGGTCCGGGTCCACCAGCACGCCGACCTGGTACGCGTTGCCAAGTTGTAAAAGGGCGTCTGCGCTACCTCTCGACGCGAGGTCATTCAAGTAACGTGTGGCTTTGCGCTTGTAGTCCAATGTGGCTTCAGGATCACGAAGCATCGCCGCCTCGCCTCCCAGTGCGGATTCGGGGTCCATCGAATACAGCAGCTGGGCCGCGATATTGCCTTGTTCAGCTGCGAGTCCCAGCCATTCCGGCCGCTTCGCCTCATCGCGTGCGGAGAGTTCATCGCACTTGGCTGCGGTCTCCGCGTCGCTGGGCAGCTGCCCTCTCGACTGACGCCTGGCAATGTCGCTGCACTCATTGAGTTTCAGAAAAATCGCATACGAGGCGGCACCGTCGCCCGCCAAGGCGTGTGGTGCCAACTGCATGATGACGTCGTTGACCGTTCCTTGAGGGATGGATCCGAATGCTTCGACTGCAAACGCACGCCCGGAGATCGCGCGGATCTGCATGTTTCTGTTTGCAGCGGCGGCGGGATCAGGCAGGATCTTGAGAGACACTCCGTGCGATGGGGACCTGCTTTTGCTTCCTGCATCTGCTGGTGCTGGCACTGCCCGCTGAGCGCCAGCATTCTTTGGTGTTTCCGGCTTGCACCCGGCAATGACCGGCAGGACTGTTGCCAAGAGAAGACCCGTCACGCCCATTCCTTTCACAATCACACTCCAGGCCGTGGTCTGCACCGCATTGGTGCCTCATCAAGCAGTTCGCCAAGCGGTGCTTGAACCATGAGCCGTCGGCAGGAACGACTATCGGGCTCGTTTGAGGTTCCTGCTTCAAGTTTCCGATCATTGCCGAATGGCGGACCCCACAGCTCGCTGCGGACCAGCACCGATCCTGACGTGGCCGGGATCTCGTCGCCTCACGCCTGCGCGACGACACCGACCGCTGTTGCCAGTTCCTCGGCTGACAGGGGCGGTGCGAACAGATACCCCTGCAGCTGGTCGCAGCCCAGTTCACGCAGTACGTCATGCTGTGCCTGATTTTCAACGCCTTCCGCCACGGTCAGATAGCCCAGCCCCTGCGCAAGTTCGATGATCGCCTTGGCTTTCAAGCGTGCCGCCGGGTCGTCGGCGAGATGGTCGATCAGCGACTTGTCCATCTTGATCGTGGAAATCGGCAGCTGCGAAAGGTAGCCGAAATTGCTGTAGCCGCTGCCGAAGTCATCGATCGCCACGCGCACGCCGACACCTGCCAGCCGCGTCAGTTGATCGCCCGAGACAGTATTCGCACGGAGCCACTCGCCCTCGGTTATCTCGATCTCCAGCAACGCAGGGGCCAGCCCGCGTTCGGTCAGTTTCTGCAGCAGGCGCTCTGCCATGCCCTCGGTGGATAGATCCGAAGCGGCCAGGTTGATCGACAGGCTCAACGACAGGCCGGCGCGGTGCCACGCCGCCAGCTGGTCCAGTGCGGCATCCACCACCCAGCCACTGACGGCGGGCATCAATGCCGTACGCTCGAACACGGGAATGAACTCGGCCGGACCGACCGGCCCCATCCGCGGATGGTTCCAGCGGATGAGCGCTTCGGTTGAGACCACCTTGCCGCTCAATGTGTCCACGCGTGGTTGATAGAGCAGGTAAAACTCGTCCCGCCGCAGGCCGCGTTCGGCATCGGCAGCCAACCGGTAACCACGGCGCAGCAGTTCGTCGCGGCGTTCGGAATACCAGCAGAAGTCCGTGCGTTTGGTGATCGCGGCCTGTACCCCCACCAGCAGCTTGCGCAGGACATCATTGCTGCTGTCACCTTTGCGGTCGATGGCACAGATGCCCGCATGGAACTGCGGCGACATCGGCACGGCGGCGGCCATGACCGGGCGCACGATGCGTTGCTTGAGCTCCAGCAGCAGGGCCTCCACCTCCGCCGCCGTCGGCAGGTCGACCAGGAAGGCGAAGCGGCTCACACCGACATGGTAGACGTCTGTGATGTCCTCCAGTGCCACCCGCAACCGCACGCCGGAGCGGTGCAGCATGGCTTCCAGCGGCGGCATGCCCAGCGCCTGGCCGGCCTCGTCCAGGCGCGGCACGTCCAGTACGTCGAGCATCACCGCAAACAGGGAGCCGGTGGTGGCACGGGCGACCAGGCCGTCGTAATCGATATGGAACTGGTGGCGGTTGGCCAGTCCGCTAACCGGATCCTGGCGGCCCGAGAGCCGACGCAGTTCAAGCTGGCTCATTGCCATGGACGCAAGCGTCTTCAGGTGCTGGCGCTCGTCCTCGCTCAGGTCGCGCGGCGTGGGCCCCATGACGCAGACGGCCCCGATGGCGACCCCGTTCTTCGCGATGAGCGGGGCGCCGGCATAGAAGCGCAGGTAGGGTGCTCCTACGACAAGTTCATTGTTGGCAAAGCGTTTGTCATCGGCCAGGTCGGGGATCACCATGACCTCGCCCGAGGCGATGGTATAGGAGCAGATCGACGACCGAATACCGGTACCGTCGATCTGCAGGCCGACTTTTGAAATGAAGCGCTGGGAATCCATCCCGACGATCGACACGAAGGCGATCGGCGCATCAAAGGCGAAGGCGGCGAGCCGGGTGAGGCGGTCGAGGGAG
Source organism: Pseudomonadota bacterium (assembly GCA_037033225.1). GTDB lineage: Bacteria > Pseudomonadota > Gammaproteobacteria > Xanthomonadales > Xanthomonadaceae > Stenotrophomonas. The sequence goes on along the minus strand of JAZBLM010000020.1, from coordinate 12,806 downwards.
GCGCCCGCTGCCGCATCCAGCACCTGCAGTGCGCCGACCGCGGCCATCCGTTCCTCGTTCTTCAGATCCTCTGATTTCGCGGTCATGCAGGCTGGCACGCTCAACGCGCTCACGCGCAGGTAACGAATGACAGCATGCGCCTTGCCGCATCAACGCGGCGTACACGGCGACTCTGCTGCGTATTCAGCGACGCGGCGACGCTGCGAGCGGTGCGGCGAGCGGAAAATGCCATAGCCCGAAGGTGTAACGGTGTTTCACGGCGTCCTCAGGTAATGTACGTGCCTCGGTTTCCCGACGGCTGCGCCATGCTGCGTCGCCGTCGACTGCCGGATCCAATGCCCCTCCCGTGGGCTTAACCTGAGGGCCGTTTTCCCCCATGAGCATTTCCCAGTCCACTGCGGCATCGCTGGTTTCCGAGCGCGCCGCGCTGAAACGATCGGTGTCCAATACCCTGAAAGGCTCGGCCGGCAACCTGGTCGAGTGGTACGACGTCTACGTCTATTCGGTTTTTGCGAAGTATTTCGAGTCCCAGTTCTTCTCCGCCGACGACAAGAACTCCACGATGTATATCTGGGGCATCTTCGCGGCCACCTTCCTGATGCGCCCCATCGGTGCGTGGTACTTCGGTCGTTTTGCCGACCGCCATGGCCGCAGGCTGGCGCTCACCGTGTCGGTCAGTGTCATGGCCGGGTGTTCGTTCCTGATCGCCGTTGCACCCACTGCGGCGTCCATCGGCATCGGCGCGGCAGTGATCCTGCTGTTCGCCCGCCTGCTGCAGGGCTTTGCGACCGGCGGTGAATACGGCGCCAGCGCCACCTACATGTCCGAGGCGGCGGTACCGGGCTGGCGTGGTTTCCTGTCCTCGTTCCACTACGTCACCCTGGTCGGTGGCCATGTGCTGGCGCAGGCCGTGCTGCTGGTGATGCTGCTGTCCTGGGATTCCAGCCATGTCTCCGAGTGGGGCTGGCGTGTCGCCTTCGGCATCGGCGGCATCGGCGCGCTGGTCGTGTTCTGGCTGCGCCGTACGATGGACGAATCGCTGAGCTCGGATGCCATCGAAGCGGCGAAGGAAGGAAAGGCGCAGGCGACCGGTTCGATGCGCGAACTGTTCGTCAACCAGTGGCGACCGCTGCTGCTGTGCTTCCTGATCACCGCCGGTGGCACCGTGGCGTTCTACACCTATACGATCAATGGTCCGAAGATGATCCAGACCGCCTTCGCCGGCGATGACGTGATCACCGGGACGCTGATCAACCTCGGCGTGCTGACCTTCCTGATGCTGCTGCAGCCGCTGGGCGGGCTGTTGTCCGACCGCATCGGCCGCAAGAGCCTGCTGGTGTTCTTCGGTGTGGGTGGCGTGCTGTACACGTGGTATCTGGTCACTGCGCTGCCGCAGCAGACCAGTGCGTTGTCGGCGTGCCTGATCCTGGCGACCGGTTTCGTGATCCTGACCGGCTACACCTCGATCAATGCGGTGGTGAAAGCCGAGCTGTTCCCGGCGCATATCCGCGCGCTCGGTGTCGGTCTCGGCTACGCCCTCGCCAATTCGCTTTTTGGTGGCACTGCGCCGCTGTTGTACCAGGCCGCGCTGAAGGAGGGGCGCGTCAATGAGTTCGTCACCTACATCACGGCGGTCATTGCCGTGTCGCTGGTGGTCTACATCTTCTTCCTGAAGAACAAGGGACCGAACTGGCTGGACGGCACGCGCAGATGAGCCTCCGTGCCATCGCGTAGCAAGGAAGGCCCGTGCTGTGAAGCGCGGGCCTTTTTTCATGCACACCTTGACGCATTCTTCTGACGCCCTCTGCACGCGCCGTGCACTGTACCGATGCCGCGCCTGCCGCATTCTTGACGCGTAAGCCCACACTCTTGGAGCAGCATCGATGAACACCCCAGGCAAGCCCTCACCCTCATGGCGTCAGAGCAAATTTCTTTTCATCGCGCTCGCCGTCGTGCTGGTGATTGTCGGTATCACCCTGTTCGCCCCCTGGTAAGCAGGCCGCCAGGCCATCGCGCCTGATGCCGCTGCGCAGCAATGAACTGCAGCCGACGTCAGTCGGCATGCCGGACTTCCTCATTCCGGCCGCCCGCAGCAATCAGTCGAAGTACGCCGAAATCCCCAGCCCGACCTCCAGGTCGGGACTGTCGGCATCCAGCCCCACGTCGACGTAGCTGTCCACCTGCACGCTGTCGCTCACCATGAAAGTGACGCCGGTTCCGGCCACCGACTCGCGTGCTTCTCCTCGCTGTCGGGTGAACCCCGCCTCGACGAACACAGACACCCGCGGGGTCAGCGCCAGTGTCAGGCTGGGCGACCATATCGTGCTGCGTTCCCCGGAACCCTGCGCGTGGCTGGCGTATAACGCACCGCTCCAGCGGTCGTCGAAATCATGTTCATACGTGCCGGCAAGCGCATACTGGCGGCCGTCCGTAAACTCCGCATCGCCACGGGCGACGGTGGATGAAGCCAGCAACGCAACGCGGTCAGCGTCGCTTCCGGTGGAAGGCGCCCATTTCACTGCAACGAGCGTGTCGCCGCCGCCCTGGAGGCGCTGGCTCGGCTCCCCCGGCGAGCGTGTGCGCTGCCGCTGCCACGGCGTGGACGACAACTGAAGTTCCAGCGCGTCGAACAGGCCGGTGCGGAGCGTGATCTCACCCTCGGCCTGCTCCTGCCGCACAGCGTCGCGATCCCGGTCACGGGTGTAGCTCGGCACGCCGAGTTCAACGGCCAGGGCACCGCGTCGCACGATGCCTGTCCCCAGCCCGATGCCGGGCCGATCGAACGCTGGGACCTCCGGCTCCTCCGGCTGCGCATGCACTGGCCCGTTCGCGATCGCGACGAACAGGCCCAACACGGACAGGGTGCGGCGCATGGGCGACTCCGTCAGGCAAGGCCTGATCATGCGGCGGCTTCGCGGACCGGGTCAATCACCGATGGACGCGAAGCGTGGCTGCGGGCCATCGGGCCCCGGGACCTGTTCGACGAACATGGCATAGGGGCGCACCCAGAGCCCGCCTTCGCCATACAGCGCACGGTACAGCACCATCGGCTGCAGCGACTCGCTGCTGCGCACCACGTCGACGACCTGGTAGAGACCGCCCTTGAAATGGCGGTAGCGGCCCGGGCGCAGAACGGGCAGGGCAGGCAGGTCGGACATGGCGCGGCTCACACAGGCGGTTGGGCCGCTCATTGTTCAACGCGTACGGAAGCGCGTCCAGCGCCGGCGTCAGAACAGGCTGGCGCGGACCAGCTCCTCGACCAGGATCACGTAGCTGGCCAGGAAGTAGTACTTGAGCAGAGACGGACGTTGATACAGATAGGTGCGCATGTGGAAGGGGCCCCCCTGAGGTGTACGTAGTGTGAAATGGTTAGCGCCCCGTGACAAGCGTCACGCAAAGGGCGTCAGTGAACGACGTCAGTCATGTGAGGGCAGGGGATCGGCTCGCTGTTTAGGGCCTGTCCGATGGGGGTGGAGGCACCGGGTGGCTAGCCTGACCCGGTAGCGCTGACGTATCCAACCCTTGTCTCTTGGAGCACCTCATGATCATCACCGTTCAGCACGCGGCGCCCGGTTGGCGGCTGTTGCAGCCCCGTCCCGGCTCTGTCCAGGCCTTCGCCGAGGGCGCCGTGGCATTTGACGCCGCCGCCGCGCTGGCCCGCGCTCATCACCAGCGCACCGGGCAAGCAGCCTGCGTGGAGGTCTGCGCTCTCGGCACGGCGATCGAGGTACTGCGCGTAGGTTGAGCGGCGGCCCAGGCTTACTGAAGAATCAGAAAACCCTGATGCCGGGGTCGACCCGGTTGGACTACTTTCGCATTGAGCGGGCGCAGCCCCGCAGATGATCACCCGTTGCCGTCAGGCACAGCCGCGATGTCCGATCCCCGCCGGTTGCCGTAGACCCACCTTCAAGGAGCGAGCCCGCCATGCTGATCCGCGTCCAGAACGAGCAGCGCCACTGGCGCGTCGTCCATCCCCGGAAAGCGGACTCCGTCGCTTTCCGTGAAGGCAGCGCCGCCTTCGACTTCGCCGATGCCCTGGCGCGCGAGCTGCATGCAGAGACGGGCCAGCCCTGCGCTGTAAGCGTGGAGGTCAGCAATACCTGCGTCGAAACCGTACGCTACGGTTGAGCGGGCATCCGCGTGTGGCCAAGCTGCATCCATGCTCATTCAGGTTTCGCTGCGGTACTTGAATGGGGGGCGACCGGCACTGGCCGCACCGGCTTTCCGCCTGCCGCAAGTTACGCCATGCTCGGCCGTACCGCCCGACAGGATGCATTCCATGACCCAGCAAGTTTCCAAGCGTCGCCCGTCACTTGGCTTGGCCGTATGTCTGCCGCTGCTGTTGGGCGTCGGCCTGACAGGCACTGCGGGCGCTCAGTATCGAGACAACGACCGCTACTACGACAACGGTGGCAGTAACACCATCCGCTGTGAGTCGATCAAGAACCGCAACCAGCAGTGCCGCATCGACGGTCGGGCCCGCCTGGTGAGGCAGCTGTCCGGCGCAGCATGCGTGGAAGGTCGCAGCTGGGGTCAGTCACGCGATGGCGTATGGGTCAGCAACGGCTGTCGCGCGGAATTCGTTGCCGAGCGTGGTCGACCGGGGCGTCCCGGGCACGGCGGCGGAAACTGGGGCGGTGGTCACCAGGGTAATGGTGGCAACAACGGCTGGGGCTCGGCTGGACAGGTCATTGACTGCGACTCGAACGATCGCCGCCAGCGCCGTTGCAACGTCACCATCCGCCAGGACGCCCGGCTGGTGAAGCAGAAATCCGGAACGGCCTGCATCGAGGGCCAGAGCTGGGGCTGGGATCGTAACGGCGTCTGGGTCAGTAACGGGTGCCGCGGCCAGTTCCAGGTCCGTTGATTTTTC
>JAZBLM010000020.1:0-7923 GCA_037033225.1 Pseudomonadota bacterium | reverse complement strand
CCTCGCCGGGCACTACAGCGGCATGAGACAGCGCCTTCAGCCCGCAGCACTCTGCGGCGCGTTGGCGGCGTGCAACGCAGGCCAGCGCTTGAGCACGGCATCACGAATGCCCTCCGCGTCGATTCCCGCCTCGGACAGCAGGTCTTCGCGACTTGCATGATGCTGGAAGCCGTCCGGCAGCCCGAGGTGGAGCATGGGCATCAGCACGCCTTCAGCGTTGAGCAGCTCGGACACGCCCGAGCCTGCGCCGCCGGCCACGACGTTGTCCTCGATGGTGACGAAGCCCTCGTGGCGTGACGCGAGTTGCAGGATCAGCTCGCGATCCAGCGGCTTGATGAAGCGCATGTTGACCACGGTCAGTCCCAGCGCGCGAGCGACCTCCTCCGCAGCGGGCAGGGTGCTGCCGAAGGCGAGCAGCGCGACCCGGCTACCCTCCGCCCGGATCTCGGCCTTGCCGATCGGCAGGGTGGCAAGGTCGGTGCCCGCGGCCACGCCGGTGCCGCTGCCGCGCGGATAGCGGACCGCGGCAGGACCCGGGTAGTCCAGGCCGGTGCTGAGCATCTGGCGGCACTCGGCCTCATTGGACGGCGCCATGACCACCATGTTCGGCACGCAGCGCAGGAAACTGAGGTCCAGGTTGCCGGCATGCGTGGCACCGTCCGGACCGACCACGCCGGCGCGGTCGATCGCAAACAGCACATCCAGCTTCTGGATCGCCACGTCGTGGACCAGCTGGTCGTACGCGCGCTGCAGGAAGGTCGAGTAGATGGCGACCACCGGTTTCGCACCCTGGGTGGCCATGCCGGCGGCGAGGGTCACCGCGTGCTGTTCGGCGATGGCGACGTCGAAATAGCGCTCCGGGAATTCGCGGCTGAAACGAACCAGGCCGGAGCCCTCGCGCATCGCCGGGGTGATTCCATGCAGGCGAGGTTCGGCAGCGGCGGCATCGCACAGCCAGTCGCCGAATACATCGGTATAGGTGGGTTTCTTCGCGCCACCCTTGGCCACCAGGCCCTTGACCGGGTCGAACGGTGCCACGGCGTGGTAACCGATCTGGTCGCCTTCGGCGGGCTCGTAGCCTTTGCCCTTGGTGGTCACCACATGCAGCAGCTTGGGACCCTTCAACGTGCGCAGTGTCTTCAGCGTGGACATCAGGGCCGGCAGGTCATGGCCGTCGATGGGGCCGGTGTAATGGAAGCCCATCTCCTCGAACATGGTGGACGGCACGAACATGCCCTTCCAGTGTTCTTCCCAGCGCTTGACGAAGCGCGCGGGGTTGTTGCGCTTGTCGCCGAGGATTTTCTTGCCGCTTTCGCGAAGTGCGTTGAGCGTGCGGCTGCCCGTCGCGCGACCCAGCACCTTGGTCAGGCCACCGACCGCTTCGGAGATCGACATGTTGTTATCGTTGAGGATCACCAGCAGGTTCGGTTCCGGCTCCATGCCGCCGGCATGCATCAGGGCCTCGAAGGCCATGCCGGCGGTCATTGCCCCATCGCCGATCACCGCGACCACGCGGCGGTCGTCGCCCTCGCGCTGACGGGCGATGGCCATGCCAAGCGCGGCGGAGATGGAGGTTGACGAATGACCGACGCCGAAGGTGTCGTACTCGCTTTCCTCGCGCTTGGGGAAGGGCGCCACGCCATCCTTCTGCTTGACGGTATGGATCTGGTCGCGGCGGCCGGTCAGGATCTTGTGGGGGTAGGTCTGGTGACCGACATCCCACACGAGCTGGTCGTGTGGCGTCTGATACAGGTAATGCAGCGCCACGGTGAGTTCGATCACGCCCAGACCGGCGGCGAAGTGCCCCCCGCTCCGACCCACCGACTCGATCAGGTAGGCACGCAGTTCATCGGCGATGGCGCGCAGTTCGGCTTCGTCGAACGAGCGCAGGTCATCCGGTGTCTGGATGCGCGAGAGGCGGGGATAGCGGGCAGAGTCGATCATCATGTTCGTACTTGTGCTGACCGGCTATTTTCGCGCTCAAACCGGGGGGTAGCAAGCAAAGCCCGACACACGGCCATGCGCGATGGCCGGCGGCGGCGCCTGGCTCATGTTGAAAGCCTGGATTTCTTCGGCAGCTGCGCTTTCAGGAACGCCATCTGGTCGGCCAGGATGTTCCGGTTCGAAAGGATCAGGTGCTCGATCCAGCTTGGGCGGAAAGGCACGGCCAGCAAGGGCATGCCGGCCTGCTGGGGGGTCCGGTTGCTCTTGCGCGAATTGCAGCGGAAGCAGGCGGTGACCACGTTCTCCCACACGTCGCGCCCGCCCTTTGACAAGGGCATCACATGGTCGCGGGTGAGAACGGGACGCGAATACTGTTGTCCGCAGTACAGGCACAGATGCGCGTCCCGCGCGAACAGCGCGGCATTGGTGAGATTGGGCGTGGGATCCAGCGCACGTGAATGGGCTTGGCCCCGCGTCGCGATGATCGGGTGCAGGTCCAGCCCGCTGCGCAGTCCACTGAGCCGGTTGGTGCCGCCATGGATGTGCAGGCAGGGATCGCCCAGCGTCCAGGCAACCGCGCCACGCGCGTACAGGCACGACGCGTCCTGCCAGTTGATCCAGTCCAGGACGCGTCCGTGTGCATCAAGGGACAGCAGGCGCACGCTGCCGGGGAGATGGAACGGCCCGGACCCGGGCGATGGAGCGGCGTCCGGAGCAGGGTGGTCGGCTCCGGTAGTGATCAGACCTGGACGTGTCGTGTCTGTCTCCATCGGAATAACAGCTTATACCTGACCGATGACGGTTTGGGTACCACACCGTCACGGCGGGGAGTGACGGCCGCTGGCTGTCACCCCATCGACCCTCTCACGCGCCGAAATGCGCGTCGTCCATCGCCATCAGCGAAGCGGCGCCGGACTGTATGGCCGCCGCGTGGCCGAGCGTGCGCGGCAGCACGCGGGCGAAGTAGAACCGCGCCGTCTCGCGCTTGGCCTGCTTGAACGCGTCCGGCTGGGCACTTGCATCGGCCGCAGCGACGCTGCGCGCCCACCAGTAGGCGAGAACAACGTAGCCCGAATAGAACAGGTAATCATGGCTGGCCGCCCCCAGTTCATCCGGATCTGCCGCAGCGCGCTTGAGCACGTCCAGTGTCAGGCCACCCCATTCGGCGGCCTTGGCACGCAGGGGCGCAATGAACTCCTGCAGCGATGCGTCGCCCTCGTGCGCACTGGCGAAGGTCTCGATCTCGGCAAGGAACAGCTTCAGGCCGGCGCCCTGGCTGGACGCCGTCTTGCGTCCGATCAGGTCCAGCGCCTGGATGCCGGTCGTGCCTTCGTACAAGGTGGTGATGCGCGCATCGCGGGCCAGCTGCTCCATGCCGTGTTCGCGGATATAGCCGTGGCCGCCGAAGCATTGCAGGGCGTTGTAGGTGTTCTCGATGCCCCACTCGGTCTGGCAGGCCTTGGAAATCGGGGTGAGGAAGCTCACCAGGGTATCGGCGCGCTCGCGCTCGCCGGCATCCTGGGCGCTGTGTGCCACGTCGATCAGCGTGGCTGCATGCAGGGCCAGCAGGCGGCTGCCTTCGACCAGCGACTTGATCGTCAACAGCATGCGGCGCACGTCCGGGTGTACCAGGATCGGGTCGGCCGGCTTGTCGGGACACTTGGCCCCGCTCAATGAGCGCGACTGCAGGCGCTCGCGCGCGTAGTTCAGGGCATTCTGATAGGCGCGCTCGGACAGACCGATGCCCTGCAGGCCCACGCCGAGGCGCGCGGTGTTCATCATGGTGAACATCGCCTGCAGCCCTTTATGCGGCTGGCCGACCAGGTAGCCCTCGGCACCATCGAAGTTCATCACGCAGGTGACCGATCCCTTGATGCCCATCTTGTGCTCGATGGACCCGCAGCGCACCGCATTGCGTTCGCCCATCCTGCCATCGCGATCCACCTTGAACTTCGGTGTCACGAACAGCGAAATGCCCTTCGCACCGGCCGGCGCATCAGGCAGCTTGGCCAGCACCAGGTGCACGATGTTGTCGGTCAGGTCATGCTCGCCGGCGGTGATGAAGATCTTGGTTCCGGTGATCCGGTAACGGCCATCGCCATCGGGTTCGGCACGAGTCTTGAGCAGTCCCAGATCCGTACCGCAATGCGGTTCGGTGAGGCACATGGTGCCGGTCCAGCGCCCCTCGATCAGCGGCTTCAGGAACGCCTCGTGCTGCCAGGTTTCGCCATGGTGCTTGAGCGCCTCGATCGCGCCATGCGACAGCAGTGGGAAGTTGCCCCACGCCAGGTTGGCCGCATTGATCATCTCGTTGAGCGGAACGCCCAGCGTGTGCGGAAGGCCTTGTCCGCCGACCTCGGGCGCGGCGGTCAGGCCGGTCCAGCCGCCCTCGACGAACTGGTCATAGGCGGCCTTGAAGCCGGGCGGGGTGGTGACCTCGCCGCTGGCGGCGTCCAGGCTGCAGCCGACTTCGTCGCCGACGCTGTTCAGTGGGGCCAGGACGGTGCCGCTGAAGCGGCCGGCCTCTTCCAGCACGGCATCGACCACGTCGGCGGTGGCATCGGTGAAGCCGAGGCGGGCAAACAGCGGCTCAACCTGCAGCACGTCGTGCAGGGCGAAGCGCAGGTCGGAAAGCGGGGCGGTATAGCGGCTCATCGGAAAGCGTCTCGATCAGGGGCGACCATGGCGGCGCGCGGTGGCCAGGGCCTCAGCGCAGGACGCCAGGCAGGCCGGGGGCAGGGTTGAGGGTGCTGCGGTTATTGATCTGGAACGTGCGCTGCTTCTTCTCTTCCGGCGTGGCCGACACCGCGCCCTGCAGGGAGTAGGCCAGCGTGCGGTTGGCGGCCAGCGTGTCGGCGACGACCAGCCGCGCCTGCGCCGCTGGCTGCAGGGTCAGTTCGATCACGTCCGCCGATGCGCCGCCAATCGAAACGCCGGGCTTGCTGGCCAACGTGCCGGCCTCCACGTCGGCCACCGTGAGCTTCAGTGCGACGTCGTCGAACACCATCGGCATGGAGCTGAAGTTCTGCAGGCGCAGCGCGACCTTCCAGCTGCCGTCGGCATTGACCGTCAACTGATGCAGGCTGCTGGCGGGTTCGGAAACCCGTTTGACCACCCCTTCGCCACAGCCCGCCAAGGCGAGGACGGAGAGCATGATCAGGGCAGTACGGAAACGATGGCGCATGGCGCAGGTCCTCGCGGAAGGGATGCGTGGAATGGAAAGATACTACGCCGTATGGTGGCGTGCACAGGCGCGTGCCTGAACCCGGAGACCAACGCACCCGGCGGATCGCGCAGCACGCATGCCGCTGCGTCCGGCTGCGGACCTCGAGGGGGAAACACGGTCCGGCGCGTCAGCGCAGCGGGGCCATCACCTTCAGCGGCCCCAGGTCGTAGCCCATCGCCTCGGCGCGGGCTTTCAGCGCGTCCAGCTGCCCGCGCTCCATGCTTGGCGAGCGCGACAGGATCCACAGGTACTTGCGGTCGGGTTCACCCACCACGGCCCACTGATAGTCCGGATCCAGCGCGATCACCCAGTAGTCGGCCCAGACCAGGGGCACCCACGACAACCAGTCCGGCGCGAAGCGCACTTCCAACTGTCCCGGGTGGCCCTTCACCGGGCGGGCGACGCCTTCGGCCTGGGTGCGCGTGCCGTCTTCGACGCGGCATCCGTTGATCACGCTGATGCGTCCGTCGCTGCGCAGGCTGTAGGTGGCGGTGATGTCTCCCACACACTTCTTCTGGAACGAAACGGGCAGGTGGGCGATTTCGTGCCACTGGCCGGCGTAGCGGTCGATATCCAGGGCGTCTACGGATCGAACGGGTCCGGCCGCCTGGACGCTGGTGGTCAAGCCAAGCAGCAGGGCCAGTGCGCAGGGGCGGAGCAGGGGGCTCGTCGGCTTCATCACGGTCACTCGCAGGGGATCTGCATCGAGCTTAGCCGGGGCGGCGTCCCGGCACACGTGAAGCCGCCTGGGGGGGCAGGGGATATGGCATGCTCGCGCCGTCGATTGTCGACGAAAGGATGGGTGCGATGAGCAAGGGTCTGGACAAGAAGAAAGAGCAGAAGAAGAAGCCGGCCAAGACCGCCAAGGAGAAGAAGGCGGACAAGAGCGAAAAGAAGGCAGCGCGCAGCTGATCCGGCGGGATACGGCGTCCGTCAGTCAGCGGGCGGACGCCGATCAGGTGACAACGGGGGGACGCTCGTTCTTTCGCAGCGTCAGCACCTGGGCACCGCTGCGGGTGACGACGACGGTGTGTTCGAACTGCGCGGAAAGCTTGCCGTCGCGGGTGTATACCGGCCAGGTATCGGGCTGGTGGCGGATGGCCGCCTTGCCTTGGTTGAGCATCGGCTCGATGGTGAACACCATGCCCTCCTGCAGCTCGACGCCGGTGCCGGGGCGACCGTAATGCAGGATCTGCGGTTCTTCGTGCATTTCCCGGCCGATGCCATGGCCGCAGTATTCCTTGACCACGCTGTAGCCCTGCTCACGGGCAAAGCGTCCGATCGCGTGGCCGATGTCGCCGGTGTACGCGCCCGGCCGTACTGCGGCGATGCCCCTCCACATCGCCTGCCACGTTGCGCGCACCAGCCGGCGTCCGGGATAGGCCACCTCGCCGACCAGGTAGGTGGTGCTGGAGTCGGTGATGTAGCCGTCCTTTTCCAAAGTGATGTCCAGGTTGACGATCTGGCCGCTGCGCAGCACATCGTCTGCCGACGGTACGCCGTGGCAGACCACGTCGTCGATGGATGCATTGAGCACGAACGGGAAACCGTACTGCCCCTTGCTGGCCGGGCGCGCCTGCAGATCGTCGACGATCATCCGTTCGACCCGTGCATTGATGTCCAGCGTGCTGAGTCCCTGCAGGTCCAGCGTGTCCAGATAGTCGAACACCTGCGCAAGCAGGGCGCCGGAGGCGGCCATCCGTTCTATTTCGTCCATGCGCTTGATCATGTGCGGCGCTCGCCGAGTCGCGGTTTCTGCACGCCTGCGCGCCGCAGCTGGTCGGCCACGATGTCCTGGTAGCTCATTTCCGGGTGCAGCTCGCACAGCATGCCGACCTTGATCCAGAAGTTGGCCTGGGCGTTGATCGAACGATGGCTGACGGTGCAGGCCCGACGCAGCTGGTCATGCAGTTCGTCGTCGATGTTGACGATGCCCATCGTGAGTCCTGTCGGAAGAATATATGGATCGTATATGTTCCATATATCGGTCGCAATGGCAAAAAAAAAGGGCCTGCATTTCTGCAGACCCTTTAAACGAATGGTGGCCGAGGACGGAATCGAACCGCCGACACGGGGATTTTCAATCCCCTGCTCTACCAACTGAGCTACTCGGCCACTTGTTTCGTTGGCAGCAATGTCGCTGCCGAGGACGCGCATATTACGGAGGTCTGCAGGGTTGGGCAAGCCTTTTGGACAAAAAACTTCACATTCGTGTCTGCGCGCCACGCACGCGCGTGCAAGTGCTTGATCCTGCGTCGCGTAGAGCCAGGCTTGCATGGCGTCTGCGCTCCGCTGCGCATCAGCCATCGATCAGGCGACCCGATGATGAGTGGGAACTGGCAGCCTGGAGCGCCGCGTTGGCGCGTGGCTGTGTTTGATCGGCGCATCACGGTGCCATCGCTAGCGTGCTCGAGGGAGAACGGCACGGCGTCGTTCCGTCGACATGGCAGGTAGCATTCATGAGCAGCGAAAAATCAGACCAGGCCGATCAGGCCGGCGTGCAGGAAAGCCAGCAGGATCAGCGCCAGGACGATGTGGCGAAGCAGCGGCAAGGACAGCAGGACGAGAAGCTGCGTGATGCGCATACGAAAAAGCCGGAGCGCAAGGATGGCCAGGACGAACCGGCCTGAACGCAGAAGGCCCCGGGTTTGATCCCGGGGCCTTCCGTTGAATGAGTGGTGGAGCCAAGGAGGATCGAACTCCTGACCTCGTCGATGCGAACGACGCGCTCTCCCAGCTGAGCTATGGCCCCA
>JAZBLM010000019.1:0-37573 GCA_037033225.1 Pseudomonadota bacterium | reverse complement strand
CGGCGCGCTGCGCTTCGGCGCGCCGTTTCTTGTCGGCGTCATCCAGCGTCTGCTGCACGCCACGGGCCTGCTCCAGCGGTGCCTGGACGCTGCGTGCCAGCGCCTTGGGTTCGGGCGGCGTGTCCTGCGGCGGCACGGCGGGTCGCTGGCAGGCGGCCAGCGCGGCAAGGCACAGGATCACCCCTGCGGTCTTCATGCGATGCATCGAACATCTCCCGGTCACGGCGCTATGCTTGCCCCATCGTTACACGGGCAGCGCCCGGATGGGAGATACACGACGTGACTGCGCAGCGCTGGCGGCTGGATGGACAGACCGCCCTCATCACCGGAGCGAGTGCCGGCATCGGGCTGGCCATCGCCCACGAACTGCTGGAATTCGGAGCAGACGTGATGATCGTCGGCCGTGACATCGACATGCTGGAAAGCGCGCGCGATGACCTGGCTGATGAGTTCCCGGCACGCAGGATCCATGCGCTGGCGGCCGATGTGTCCGATGACGAAGACCGGCGCGAAATCCTCGACTGGGTCGAAGACCATGCCGATGGGCTGCATATCCTGGTCAACAACGCGGGGGGCAACATCACCCGCCCGGCCGTGGACTATTCGGAGGACGAGTGGCGGGACATCTTCGAGACCAATCTCTTCTCCGCCTTCGAACTGTCGCGCTATGCGCACCCGCTGCTGGCACGGCACGCCGCCTCGGCCATCGTGAACGTCGGCAGCGTTTCGGGCCTGACCCATGTCCGCAGCGGCGTGGTGTATGGCATGACCAAGGCCGCCATGCACCAGATGACGCGGAATCTCGCCGTGGAATGGGCCGAAGACGGTATCCGGGTGAATGCCGTCGCCCCCTGGTACATCCGCACGCGGCGCACCTCGGGGCCGCTGGCGGATCCGGATTACTACGACCAGGTGATCGACCGCACCCCGATGCGCCGCATCGGTGAGCCCCAGGAGGTCGCCGCTGCCGTCGGCTTCCTGTGCCTGCCGGCTGCAGGCTATGTCACCGGCGAGTGCATCGCGGTGGACGGCGGTTTCCTGCGCTACGGGTTCTGAGCCGGAGCCGGCCCGGCGCGGGCGGCGTCAGGGCACGGCACAGTCGCTCGCTTCGAGGATCGCCTGCACGCGTAGGCGTTCGCTGCGAGCCAGCTGGCGACCCTCGGCGGGGGCGAAGGTTTCCGCCCCGCGGGCATCGCGCAGGCGCTGCTGCCAGGCCCCGCAGCGTTGCTCCAGGTCGATCTCCGTGCAGGTATCGCGCACCACTTCGCAGCTGGCGGCATTGGTGGGCGCGACGCCGCCGCCAAGCCCATTGATCGCCAGTGACGCGCAACGCGCAGGGGCAGGCTCCAGTTCGTGGAAATAGCTGCCGCCGTCGCTGCGGATGCAGCGGAAAACAACCGGCAACGGCGGTCTGGCCGCTGCCGCCCCGCTCTGGGCCGCGGCACGTGCCCGCAGCACGGCGCTGTCCAGGATCGCTTCACCGCTGCCTGTCGCGTCGGTCTCCGCCGGCGCGGGAGGATGGTCACTGTCCAGGACGGACGAGCCCGCCGCCAGAGGAGATGTGGGGGCCTCCCCCAGCGACGTGGTGGCAGAGGAGACCGCCGAGGCACCGCGGCGCTGGATGATCTGGGCGCTTCCTGATGGGCAGGGCGTGTCCTGCACGGCGACCTCTCCGTCGGCGTCGGTGCAGCGGAAGACGATGTCAGGGGCGCCCTGCGCATGGACCAGCGCGGGCAGTGACAAGGCCAGCATCAGTGCCGACCACGGCAAAGTGACAGGGATCAGGTTCTTCATGCCCCGATTGTAGCGGCGGGCGAGCGCTCACCGCCCGCCGCAGTCCTGCGCCAGGCGTGCATCGATCCCACGCTGTTCGCGGGTGATTGCATCGCGCTCGCCCTGCAGGGCGCTGTTGTAGCGACGGTCCAGGTCCCAGCGCTGATCGCGCAGGCGGGCGCACACTTCCTGCGGCGGCAGCGCCGTGCAGGTATCGCGGACCAGGATGTTGCCGGCGGGAAAGCTGGTGCCGTAGGTGACGCCGCGCGTCGGCGTGCGCCGGTCGTCCGGGTAAGCGCCTGCGCCTTCTGGACGGATCGGGGGCAGTCCGGGGCGGCCGTGACCGGGCCATGGGCGATGCCCACCGCCCACCCAGCCGCTGGTCCACAACGGGACCCAGCGCGGATTGCCCTCGTTGCTGTCGCTGACATAGCGCCGCCCTTCATCGGTCACGCATTCGTACATCGGCTGCGGCGGGCGGATGTAGACATGGCGCACTTCGCGGGGTGCCTGCGCGGACGGTGCCGCGGGCGCATCGGCCGCAGTGGTGCTCGCCTGGCGCGGCGCGGGATCCTGTGGCCGCTGCATGTCGCGTACCTCCTCACGACCGCGCGTGCAGGGGCTGTCCTGCAGCGCGACCGCCCCATTGCTGGCCACGCAGCGGTAGATGCGGACGCTGCCGTTGTCCGATGGCGGTGACGCAGGTGCGGCAGCCGAGGCCAGCGGAACCAGGAGGGCAAGCAGGGCAGGGCGCAGGGTCATGGCCCAATCGTGCGGTATCCGCTCACGATAAGGTAGTGCCGTTGCCCGGCAGTGCCGGTTGCAGCCGGCAGACACCCGTCGGAAATCGGTCGTGCCGCCGTCAGCCGACAGACGCCCCGGCCCACGCTGACCGCTGCGTCGCAGGGGGCGCTTGTCCCGCCTCAGAACCGCAGCACATCGCCACTCAGTGCATCGCGGATCGGTGTCGGCTGCGCCAGCCCCCCGGTCTCGCCATCCAGCACCCCGTCCACCAACGCCAGCAGGCGCGGGTCCAGTGTTTCGCGGCTGCGCGCGGGCGGTTCACCGGCCAGGTTGGCGCTGGTGGACACCAGCGGTCCGCCCCAGGCCCGGCACAGGGCGGCCACAAGGGGATGCGCACTGATGCGCACGGCCAGCCCGCTGTGGTCACCGGTGACCCAGCGTGGCGCACGCGGACCGGTCGGGAGGATCCAGGTGTTGGCACCGGGCCAGCTGGCCAGCACCGCACGCTGGCGTTCGTCCGGCAGGGCATCCAGGCGGGCCCAGCCGTGCAGCTGCTCCAGCTCGGCGGCGACCAGGATCATCCCTTTTTCGACTGGCCGCTGCTTCAGTGACAGCAGGGCGTGTACGGCCATCTGGTGGCCCGGGTCGCAGCCCAGCCCCCATACCGCTTCGGTGGGATAGGCGATGACGCCGCCAGCACGCAGGCTGGCGACCGCTGCAGGTAGAGTGAGGTCTCGCATGACGCCAGTGTAGCGCCGGCGGGGAGCGTCGGCGTCGGTGTCAGGGCCACCTGGAAACGACCCGCGTGGCTGCCACCCGGCCTGCAGCCGCCGGCTGAAGCCGGCTCTGCAGGATGTCAGGCCTTTTTGGCGACCGCTTTCTTCGCGGCTTTCTTGACGGCTTTCTTCGCGGTCTTCTTCGTCGCCTTCTTGGCAACCTTCTTCACCGCGATCTTCTTGGCCGCCACCTTCTTCGGTGCTGCTTCCTTCTTCACCGTCTTCTTGGCCGCTTTCTTGCCGAATCCCTTGCGTACCGGCTTGCCGGTCTCTTCCATGAACTGCATGGCTTCGGCCAGGGTCAGCGAGGCCGGCTCACGATCCTTGGGGATCTTGCCATTCATCTTGCCGTCGCTCAGGTACGGCCCGAAGCGACCATTCAGTACCTGGATCTCGCTGCCCTCGAATTCCTTGATGATCCGGTTGCGCGCGATCTCTTCCTTTTCCTCGATCAGGAAGACGGCGCGGTCCAGGTCGATGGTGTACGGATCATCTTCCTTCTTCAACGAGGCGTACGTGCTGCCACGCTTGGCGAACGGTCCGAAACGGCCGATGCCCACGCTGACGTCCTCGCCCTTGTCCTGGCCCAGGGCACGCGGCATGAGGAACAGTTCCAGCGCATCTTCCAGGCTGATGGTGTGCATCGACTGGCCCGGCCGCAGCGACGCGAACTTCGGCTTTTCCTCGGCGTCTTCGGCCGTGCTGCCGATGGCGGCATAAGGCCCGAAACGGCCCAGGCGCACGCTCACCGGCTTGCCGGTCTTCGGGTCAGTGCCCAGCTCTCGCGCGCCACTGGCTTCGGCGCGGTCCACCGATTCGTTTTTTTCCACGACCAGTCTGTTGAACGGGTCCCAGAAGCGGGCCATCAACGGGATCCAGTCTTCCTCGCCACGCGAGACCGCGTCCAGCTCGTCTTCCAGCCTGGCGGTGAAGTCGTAGTCCACGTATTGGGTGAAGTGGCTGGACAGGAACTTGGACACCGCACGACCCACGTCGGACGGGCGGAAGCTGCGGCCTTCCATCTCCACGTACTTGCGGAACTGCAGCGTCTGGATGATCGAGGCGTAGGTCGACGGGCGGCCGATTCCATACTCTTCCAGGGCCTTGACCAGCGCCGCTTCGGTAAAGCGCGGCGGCGGCTGGGTGAAATGCTGGTCGGCAACGATACGGTCCAGCGGCACGCGGTCGCCTGGCTTCATCATCGGCAGCTTGCGGCCCTCGTCCTCGTCGTCGGCACTCTTGGTGTCTTTGCCTTCCTCATAGACGGCCAGGAAGCCGGGCACCACCACCGTGGTGCCGCTGGCACGGAACACGTGTTCGCTGCCCGCTGACAGATCGACGCTGACCGTGTTGAGCGTTGCCGGAATCATCTGGCAGGCCACCGACCGCTTCCAGATCAGGTCATACAGCTTGCGCTCGTCGTCGGTGAGGAAGCGCGCCACCTGGGCCGGGGTCCGCAGCGCGGAGGTCGGGCGCACCGCTTCGTGGGCTTCCTGCGCGTTCTTGGACTTGGTCTGGTAGGTATTCGGCTGGTCCGGCAGCGAGCCGATGCCGTAGTCACGGGCGATCACATCGCGGATCTCGGCCAGCGCGTCCTGCGACAGGTTGACCGAGTCGGTACGCATGTACGAAATCAGGCCGACGGTGCCTTCCTCGCCGATCGCCACGCCCTCGTAAAGCTTCTGTGCGACCTGCATGGTCTTGCGGGTGGTGAAGCCCAGCTTGCGCGAGGCTTCCTGCTGCAGCGTGGAGGTGGTGAAGGGCGGCGCCGGACGGCGCTTGCGCTCTTTGCTCACCACGTCGGTGACATGCAGGCTGCCCTGGGCAGCCTGCTGGATGCGCAGACGGGCGGCCTCGGCGGTATCGCCGTCGGTCACCGTGAACTGCTCGAACTTCTGCCCGTCCAGCTTCACCAGCTTCGCATTGAAGGGCTGCGAGGGATGCGCGCAGGCTGCTCCGATGGACCAGTACTCGCGCGCGATGAAGGCTTCGATCTCCTCCTCGCGCTCGACGATCATGCGCAGTGCCGGACTCTGCACGCGGCCGGCAGACAGGCCACGCTGCACTTTGCGCCACAGCACCGGCGACAGGTTGAAGCCGACCAGGTAGTCCAGCGCACGGCGCGCCTGCTGGGCGTCGACCAGGTCGGCGGCAATGGCGCGCGGCTGGTTCATCGCTTCCTTGATGGCGCGCGGGGTGATTTCGGTGAAAACCACCCGCTGCATCGGCTTGTCGCCCACCAGGCCGCGTTCTTTCAGGATCTCGGCGATGTGCCAGCTGATCGCCTCGCCCTCGCGGTCCGGGTCGGTCGCCAGGAAGATGTCGTCGGCGCCCTTTGCGGCTTTGGCGATGGCTTCGACGTGCTTCTCGTTCTTCTCGATGACGTCGTAACGCATCGCGAAGTTGTTGTCCGGGTCGACCGCGCCTTCCTTGGGTATGAGATCACGCACATGCCCATACGAGGCCAGGACGGTGAAGTCCTTGCCGAGGTATTTGTTGATCGTCTTGGCCTTGGCGGGCGATTCGACGATGAGCAGGTGCTTGGGCATGAGGTCGCTTTTGTGTGCGCACGGCCGGAAGGGGCCGCTAGGGTGGAGCAAATGGCCGCATTAGTGAAGCGGCCGTGCCGGTTTCCATAAACCGAACGCCCGGGGATGAGCCGGGCGTTCAGCTTTTACCTTATTAGAGGAATCACGTCGTGAGCGCTCTGTCAAGCGATCTGACGCGATCGCTCCCGGTTCAGCCGGCCATCTTGGCGATCGCGCCGATGGCCACGACCATGGCGATGACGATGCCGACAAAGGCCAGGCCGCTCAGCACCAGCACCACCACGCCGACCGCGCCAAGCTCGGAGCGCTGCAGGTGCGGCTGGTCGGTGAAGGCCCATTTGTCCACGACCACCGTGTCGCAGATCATGTCGTGCAGGGCCTGCTTGCGCTCGGTGAACGCGGCCATGATGTAGCCGATCAGCAGGGTCAGGCTGCTCAGGATGGTCGCGAAATAGCGTCCGATCGAGCGGGCGCCGGTGATCCGCTCACCGTTGCTGCGCACGACCTTGATCCCCAATGCCATCTTGCCGGGGGTGGCGCCGCCGCTGGAGGCGTGGAACCAGCCGTAGTACGCCAGGCTGATGCCGAAGCCGATCAGCGCGCCCAGCAGCTGGCTGGCCACCCCGGCCATGGCCGAGTCGCCGGCGGCCAGGCCGACCGCGCCGCCGATGCCCAGGCCGACCACCGCACCGATGATCATCGACGAGGCGGTCAGGATCACGTAGTCGATCATGTAGGCCGCGAACCGCTTCCAGAAGCCTGCGTACAGCACGTCAGCGCCGTGCAGCGGTGCAGCGCCCGCATAGGCGACCGATGCGGCCGAGGCCCCATAGGGGGACGCACTCAGCGGGCCGCTGCCCGGCAGCGGTGCGGTGCCGTTGTCGATCGCGGCGTAGTCGCCGCGCAGGTCGAAACCGGTGCTTTGTTCGGAAGCCGCCGAGGCCAGCGTCTGCAGCTCGAGCTCGTCCACCACCGTCCGCAGCGCGGCCCACTGGCCCATCCCTTCACGCCACACCAGCGTGTCCAGACTGATCTGGTTGCGCTGGAACAACTGGCGGATTTCCTGTTCGGGCACCGGGCCCTGGCGCTGCTGCCCTTCGGCGTAATACCACTCACTCATCATCGTCCCCTGTGGGTCGTCCTTGGAAATCGGTCGTCCGGCCCGTCCATCGCATCAACCACGGCAGTTGACGGGCAGGTATCTGTCATCGGTGTCGCTGCTGCATTCCCACCGTGCAGCCTGCGGATCGTACTCCTGCCACAGCAGGCTGCCATCCATCTCCGGCTTGCCGGTGGACAGCGTGGCCTCGATGCCGCAGTGATCGTTCTCGAACTGGCCCAGCTGCACGCTGGACAGGCCCTGTGCTGCAAACTGGTCGTGCGCGGGGAAGCCGGGGTCGGCGCTGGTGGGGCAGCGGCCTTCGCGGCTGGAGAACTCCTCGACCTGGACCTTGAGCGGTTGCAGCGCGCTGATCGCCTGGGCGACCTTGGCACGCTGGGTGTAGTCGTCATAGGCGGGCAGTGCGATGGCGGCCAGGATCGCGCCGACCGGCACCAGCACCAGCAGCGCGGCACCGCCGATGATCGCCGTCATCGCGCAGCCGGACAGCGGCTTTTTCTGCACCGACATCGGCAGGCTGACCTGGGAGCCGGCATAGGGGCCGGTCGCTGCTGCGGCGGCCGTGGGCAGCATCGGGGGCAACGGCGGCGCCGCAACGGCGATCCCGGGCGGTGCGGTCATCAGCCCCAGCTCATCGACAACGCTGCGCAGCGGCTGCCAGGCCGGCAGCCCGTCCCGCCACACCAGCGTATCCAGTCCGATCCGGTTGCCCTGGAACAGGGCCACCATGTCTGCTGCCGACACCGGGCCAACCTGACGGCTGCCCTCGGCATGGAACCACTCGCTCACGTGAACGCCCCCTGTATGCGCAAGGCGTGCAGTGTACGGTCAGTGGAGCGGTTCTGGCTCGTCCATGAACATCTGCGTTTCCATCCATGCATACGCGGCTTCCGAGCCAGGCTGGTTGAACAGCACCATCAGGACGACCCACTTCAGGTCATCCAGGTCCAGCTCGTCCTGGTCGAGCGCCATCGCCCGGTCCAGGACCAGCTCGCGCTGATCGGCATCGAGGATGCCGTGCTGTTCCAGGTACAGGATGAAGCCCCGGCATTCCACATCCAGCTTGTCCAGTTCCGGCCCGTGGTAGATGCGGACCGGGCCGTCGACGCGGGCCTGCGCCACCGCCGGTCGCTGGGCGGCCAGGGCGTCGAGCCAGTCAAAGGCTTTCGCGGTCTCGGCGGGACTGAAGCCGGCCTGGATCAGGCCATTCTGAAGCGAATCACGGTCACGGATCAGATCCGCGTCTTCACTGAAATAATGTTCGAACAGGTACAGCAGCACATCGAGAATGCTCTCTTTCATTGCCCCTCGGCCTGCGTCGTCAGGACGCTGTGGAGGTTGGGAAACCAGGGTTTCGACAGTAGCGGCCGTGTTCGCTTACCACGATTCCCGCCAGTTCCATGGTCAGCAGCATGGAGGACAGCCGCGCGGCCGTCAATCCAGAGCTGACGATCAATGAATCCATAGGGATTGGGTCGTGGTCCAGCATCTTCCACAAGCGCTGGTAGTCCGGGTCGGACGCCAGCGAGGGTGGCAGCATGGCGCGCCGTCCCTGTTCAGTGGGGCTGACCTGATGGGTTTGCAAGTCCGGCAGGGCGTTGCCGAGAGCGGGGGCCACCAGTGCCATGACGTCGGCGGCGCTCTCCACCAGCGCCGCCCCGTCGCGGATCAGGCGGTGGCAGCCGGCGGCCCGGGGATTGCGCACCGAACCGGGCACGGCACACACCTCGCGCCCGGCCTCGGCGGCCAGGCGGGCCGTGATCAAGGCCCCTGAGCGATTGGCTGCCTCGATGACCACGGTAGCCGCCGTGAGCCCGGCGACCAAGCGGTTGCGGGCGGGAAAATACGCAGGCTGCGGCGCGCTGCCCGGTGGATATTCGCTCACCACTGCGTGCCGGCACGCGATCTCGTGCTGGAGGGCGGCGTGGTGCGGCGGAAACACCACATCAGGTCCGCAGCCAATGACCGCCAGGGTGATGCCATCGGCGGACAGCGCGGCCCGATGGGCGGCCGCATCGACGCCGGCCGCCAGACCGCTGGTCACGCCCAGCCCGGCGGCGCAGAACGCCGCGCTGAATTCCGCCGCAAGAGCGCGCCCGGTCGGCGTCGGGGACCGGCTCCCCACGACGGCAATGGCGGGGTGGCGCAGCGTGTCCGGATTGCCGTCCACGAACAAGGCCAGCGGCGGCTCGGGGCTGCAGCGCAGCGTTTCCGGAAAGGCGGCGTCGGCAGGTGTCAGCAGGTGGTGGCCAGGCTGCTCCAGCCAGGCCGCAGCCCGCTCCAGCAGGCCCACATCGGGCAGCGCGAGCCGGCGCTGCTGCCCTGGCGAACATCCCGCCTGGCGCCAGGCCGGTGGTCCGGCGTCGATCGCCCCGGCAAGGGTCGGCCGCGCCGCCGCCAGCGTGCGCCGGGAGGCGAGTCCGCCTCCGGCAAGGATGAGGATCAGCAGGGCGCGGATGTCATTGTCCATGCCCAAAGCCTGCCGCGCATGCGCGGACGGCGCCCTAGGGCGCCGTCTCGACATGCTGTCGGAACCCCGGACGCCGCACGCATCGGCGGCCTCCGAGGACGCGCGACGGTTACTCCGTCGCGTCCGGATGACGGGCGTTGTAACCCACCAGGACCGGCTTGACGCCTTCCATCACCAGCGCATAGCTGACGTTGTCGAAGGTGCGGAACACCATCGCGTGCGCGGCGTACTCGTCCGGCAGGGTCAGGCGATTGTTGCCATCGGAACGGGCATCGTCCATCTGCGACGAATTGGGCGCCTTCATCACGTGCTTCACGTGGCTACCCTGCCGCCACAGCGAGAACACCGTGCCGTTGTTGACGCCCTGGGCGCTGCCGGCAGACAGCGCGATGACATCGCGGGCGCCGGCTGACAGCATCATGTCGGCCACGGCCAGTACGCGTACATCGAGCCCCTCGGTGCCGGCCGTCGGTACGTGCGGGAAGAACTGCAGGTCGTACGGGGTCGCTTCCACCGGTACCAGCCGATCCCCGGCCCGGACTTCGCGACCATCGCCCTGGCCCTGCAGCGACAGCGTGGCGACGTCGACAGTGCCCGACGGCACGCGGGTGATGGTGCCCACGTTGACCTTGGCCAGCTCGTAACCCAGCATCTGGTGCGGCCGCTTGTTGGGTACCGAGAAGTCCTTCCACAGGTTGCCGCTGCCCGGCGTGGCACGGCCGCGCGCGTCCAGGTCCTCGGTCGGCTTGGGCAGCGCGTAACGCACGGTCGGACGGACCACCGCGTAACGCTGGCCGACAGCGGCGCCTTCCAGGCCGTGGACATACGCCAGCTGGCCGGCGGTGGCACGCAGGCGGTTGTCCTCCAGGCCGGCCACGTAGGGCAGGTGATCGATGCGATCAACCACGCTCAGCTCTTTCAGGAACGGCTCCACTTCAGACAAGGGAATGCCGGTGATCGGCGCTTCCTGGCGCGGGCCGGCGTCCTGGCGCGCGACAACGCGGTCCAGGTAGGCCAGGCTGAGCACGTCGCCCGGGTAGATCAGGTGCGGGTTCGCCACCTGGGGATTGGCCTGCCAGATTTCCGGCCAAAGCCAAGGCTTCTTGAGGAATCGTGCAGAAATATCCCACAGCGTGTCGCCCTTCTGGACGACATAGGTGGTCGGGTGCCCGTTCATTTCAACGGCGGTAGCATAGGCGGCAACGGTCAACATCGCCGCGGCGACGACCGTGCGGATACGTAGCAACATAGGAGTGGTCAGCCCGGTTCCCCAACAGGTTGGCGCACTATAGTCCAGAAACCGGGGCGCAGGGCAAGCGTTGGCGATAGAATTGCATCGCAGGCCGGCGTCGACCGGCCCCCACCCAGATGATGAATGCCATGGCCCTGCTCCCAATTCTCGAGTTTCCCGATCCGCGCCTGCGCACCAAGGCCGCGTTGATCGACGCCGCCGAGGTCACCACGCCGGCCTTCCAGACCCTGCTCAGCGACATGTTCGAGACCATGTACGAGGCACCGGGCATCGGCCTTGCCGCCAGCCAGGTGGACGTGCACAAGCGCTTCATGGTGATCGACGTCAGTGAGGAGAAAAACCAGCCGATGGTCTTCATCAACCCGGAGATCGTCCACAAGGACGGTGGCCAGGTGTACCAGGAAGGCTGCCTGTCGGTGCCCGGCATCTTTGCCGATGTCACCCGGGCCGACCAGATCACCGTGCGTTTCCTGGATCGCCAGGGACAGCCGCAGGAACTGACCACCGACGGCCTTCTGGCGGTGTGCGTGCAGCACGAGATGGATCATCTGGAAGGCAAGCTGTTCATCGATTACCTGTCGCCGCTCAAGCGCGAAATGGTGCGCAAGAAGCTTGCGAAGTCGCGCAGGCACGTCGCCTGACCGCAGCACCCGGCACGGCCGCTGCCGTGCCCGACGCCCGCGCCTGCGCGGGCCCTGCGGCGCCCGGGCGGGGCGCCGTCTTCTGATCTGCAGGCCGCTGGCCTGTGCAATGGGGTGAGCATGAGGATTGTCTTTGCCGGTACGCCGGAGTTCGCGGTGTCGTCGCTGCGTGCAGCCGCGCGCCATCACGAGGTGGTGGCGGTGTACACCCAGCCGGATCGTCCCGCCGGGCGTGGACGCGGGCTCGCGCCCTCGCCGGTGAAGCTGGAAGCAGTGGCACGTGGCATCCCGGTGTACCAGCCGGAAAACCTCAAGGACGCGGCGTCGCAGCAGCAGCTGCGCGACCTGCAGCCAGACCTGATGGTGGTGGTGGCCTATGGCCTGATCCTGCCCCGCGCCGTACTGGCGATTCCGACCTACGGTTGCTGGAATGTACATGCTTCGCTGCTGCCACGCTGGCGCGGTGCCGCTCCGATCCAGCGCGCCATCCAGGCCGGTGATGCGCAGACCGGTGTGTGCCTGATGCAGATGGAAGCGGGCCTGGATACCGGGCCGGTGCTGCTGCAGCAGGCGCTGCCGATCAGCGCCACCGATACCGGCGGGCAACTGCATGACAAGCTGGCCGAACTGGGCGCGCAGGTGCTGGCCGATGGGCTCGGCCTGCTGCGTGCGGGGCTGAAGCCGGTGGCGCAGCCCCAGCCCGCTGACGGCGTGACCTACGCGCACAAGCTGGACAAGGCCGAAGCCCGGCTTGACTGGCAGCAGGATGCCGCTGCGCTGGCGCGCACGGTACGGGCCTTCAACCCGTGGCCGATCGCGGAAGCGCAGCTGGCTGGAGAGCGCGTCCGCATTCACGGTGCGGTCGCACTGGACGACAACGCCGGCCTGGCACCCGGCACGGTGATTGCCGCTGCCCGCGAAGGCATCGACATTGCCTGCGGGCAGGGCGCGCTGCGCCTGCGCGTGCTGCAGCGTGAGGGCGGCAAGGCGATCACCGCGGCCGACTACCTCAACGCGCGCCGCGATCTGCGCGCAGGAGCCTGAGCCGGTGAGCAGGCCCACTGACCTGAAGGTCTCCCATGCCGCACCGGGTGCCGCCACGCGCATGCTGGCCGCGCGGGTTCTCGCGCAGGTTTTCACCCGCGGCCGTTCGCTGAAGGCCGAACTGGCCTGGGCACTGCCCAAGCTGGCCGATACGCGTGATCGCGCGCTGCTGGAGGCCCTGTGCTTTGCCGTCCTGCGCCGCCGCAGCACCTATGACGCCGCGCTGGCCAAGTGGATGCAGAAGCCCCTGTCCGAACGGGACGCCGATCTGCGCACCCTGCTGATGGTCGGGTTCGCGCAGCTGGACGTGCTGGAGCTGCCGGCGCATGCCGCGCTGTCGGCTACCGTCGATGCGGCGCGTGCGCTGGGCCGCGAACGGCAGGCGGGCCTGGTCAACGCCATCCTGCGCCGCGCCCAGCGCGAGGGCTTCCCTGAGCAACCGCCACGCGATGCCTTCCCGGCATGGCTGGCCGAAAGCATCGAACAGGACTGGCCCGCGCAGGCCGAGGCGATCTTCGCTGCCAGCCTGCAGCCGGCGCCTCTGTGGTTGCGGGTCAACCGCCAGCAGGGCGATCGCGCGAAGGCGCTGGCGGCGCTGGACGCGGCGGGCATCGCGGCCGAAGCCGGTCCGGTCAGTGCCGACGCGATACGCCTGGCGGGCTCGGCGGCGGTGAACCAGCTGCCGGGCTTCAACGAAGGTGCACTTTCCGTGCAGGACCTGTCGGCGCAGTGCGCGGCCGATGCGCTGGCACCTCCGCCGGGCGCTCGGGTGCTTGATGCCTGTGCAGCGCCGGGCGGCAAATCAGCGCATCTGCTCGAGCGCGATCCGACGCTGCAGCTGGTTGCCCTGGACATCGACGCGCGACGGCTGGCCCGGGTCAAGGACACCTTCGCCCGTACCGGCGTCGGCACCGCGGCCCAGGTCCAGGTCGCCGACGCCAGCGACCCCGGTGCGTGGTGGAACGGGGTGCCGTTCGACGCGATCCTGCTGGACGCACCGTGTTCGGCCACCGGGATCATCCGGCGCCAGCCCGACGTGATGTTCCACCGCCGTGCTGATGACGTGCAGGCCCTGGTGGGCGTGCAGGCGCGGCTGCTGGAGGCCTGCTGGTCGATGCTCAAGCCGGGCGGCGTGCTGCTGTACGCCACGTGTTCCATCCTGCGGGCTGAAAACATCGATCAGGTGCAGGGCTTCCTGAAGTGGCATCCGGATGCCTCGGCCGACGCGCTGGGTGACGGGTTCGGCGTCGATTGCGCGGGCGTTGCGCGCCAGCGATTGCCCGGCGACGATGGGGGGGACGGCTTTTTCTACGCGCGTCTGGTAAAAAGCGCCTGACCTTTCTCCGATAGCGCGGTGCCCATGCTGACGACACGCGTTTCCCGCGAATCCTGGCTTCTGGTGGTGATGGCCCTGCTGGTCCTCGGCGCCGGGCTGGGGCTGCGCGATCCGTGGCCTTCCGACGAGCCCCGGTTCGCGCTGGTGGCCAAGCAGATGGTGGACAGCGGCGAGTGGCTGTTCCCGCACCGCGGCCTGGAGCTGTATTCGGACAAGCCGCCGATGCTGATGTGGTTGCAGGCGGCGCTGTACTCGCTGCTGGGCAACTGGCGCATCGCCTTCCTGCTGCCATCGCTGCTGGCGGCGCTGGGCACGCTGTGGTGTGTGCAGGACCTGGGGCGCCGGCTGTGGACACGCCGCGTCGGACTGTACGCGGCATGGATGCTGCTGTTCGCATTGCACTTCACCTTCCAGGCGAAGAAGGCGCAGATCGATCCGTTGATCGTGTTCTTCATCACCCTGGCCAATTACGGACTGATCCGTCACCTGCTGCTGGGCCCGGCGTGGCGCTGGTGGTGGCTCGGCTGGTTCGCCGCCGGCCTCGGCGTGATCACCAAGGGCGTCGGCGTGGTGGCCCTGCTGATGATCGTGCCTGCGGCACTGGCCTCGGTCTGGGGCTGGCGCGGCGTGGGCCTGAGCGTGCGCCGCTGGCAGTTCTGGGTCGCGCCGCTGGTGTTCCTGCTGGCGATCGCGCTATGGCTCGTTCCCATGGTAGTCACTGCCCTGGCAACGGGCTCGAGCGAATACCGGGCCTACATGGATGACATCCTGTTCCGGCAGACCGCCAAACGCTACGCGCAGTCGTGGGACCATCACCAGCCGTGGTGGTACTTCCTGGCCACCATGCCGTCGATGTGGATTCCGGCCTTCCTGGCCGTGCCATGGGCGATCCCGGCCTGGTGGCGGCGCCTGCGCAGGCGCGACCCGCGCTATTTCGTCCTGCTCGGCTGGTGGGCGCTGATCGTTCTGTTCTTCTCCATCCCCGACGGCAAGCGCGACGTCTACATCCTGCCGTCGCTGCCGATGTTCTGCCTGGCGTTGGCGCCGCTGCTGCCCGGCCTGCTGCGCAAACGTGCGTTCCAGTGGCTGCTGGCCGCGTTCACCGCACTGCTTGCCGCGCTGACCCTGGCTGCGGGCATCGCGATGCTGGCCGGCCAGCCGGGCTTTGAAAGCAGGCTGATGGGCTCGCGTGGGATCGACAGCAGCGTGACCGCTGCGCTGGCGTGGGCTGCGGTGGCAATGGGCTGCTGGGGCGTGGCCAGTCTGGCGGTGTGGGGCCGGGGGCGCGCGCAGATTGCCGTGGTGTCCACCCTGACGGTGATCTGGCTGCTGTACAGCCTGGTCGGTTACCCGCTGTTGAATGCATCCAGTTCGGCCAGTGGCCTGATGCAGGCGGTGGGCAGGCGGATCGGTCCCAGCGCCGAGCTTGGCCTGGTCGCGTGGAAGGAACAGAACCTGTTGATGGCCGATCGACCGGCCGCCACGTTCGGGTTCCAGAAGCGCTGGGAGGCGCAGTTGCGCGAGGGCGTGGACTGGCTGGCCGAGGCGCCGCGCGCGCGGTGGTTGCTGGTGCAGGAAGACGCGCTGCTTGGCTGCGTGGATCGCAGCCGGGCCGAGCTGGCCGGTATCGCCAACCGTCGGCGCTGGTGGTTGCTGCAGGCCGACGCGGTGGTCGGGGCCTGCGTGCCGACCGCAGAAGAGCGTGCACGCGAGCGCAGGCTGCAATCGCGGCAGGCCGATGAATGACACACTCTGGACCGGTGCACTTCAGCGCGCTCCCTGGACAGCCGCCGTTGGGGGTGCGCTGCCCAGACTCTCCCGCTGCCACCCCACCCCTGTGATGATCCGTCCGTGAAGCCACCGTCCCCGCATCCTGCCGTCGACCCGGTTGCCTCCCTCGGGCCGCAGGGGATGCGGGCGCGCCTCGCGCGGGGACTGGCCCAGCTTGGGCTGGTGCTGATGCCGGCGCTGGTCGTCTCGACACCGGCCAACCTGCTGCCCTTCGGGGTGCTGCTGCTGCTCAGTACGCTGCTGGTGCCGGACCTGCTGTGGCAGGCGCGCGTCCGCACCGGGCCGTCGGTGCGTGTGCTCAGTCTGCTGATGCTCGCCGTGCTGGCGGGCGGCGTGGTGTCGATGGTGTTGTTCGAGCACGGCTTCCGCGACGTCGACAACCGCTCGCGGTTCCTGGTGATGCCGTGGATCGCCCTGTGGGTGTGCGCGCTGGACCTGCGCCTGCGCTGGCTGTGGCGCGGCGCGCTGGCCGGCCTGGTGCTGGTATTCGCGCTGTCCCTGAAACAGGTGCTGGGCGGTGCGCCGCGCGCGGACCTGTTCACCAACGCCATCGTGCTGGCTGACATCGTGGTGATGCTGCTGGTGCTGGCGCTGTTCTGCCGGCCCCACGGCGTGCGGGGCTGGGCGTGGGGCCTGCCCGCGGTGGCGGTCGGTTGTGCGGCGCTGGTGCTGACCGGCAGCCGCGGTGCGCTGCTCGCGCTGGCCGCGGTGCTGCTGGTCATGGCCCTGAGCCTGCGCTGGCGCACGCTGAGGCTGCGGCTGCTGATCCTGGGTGGACTGCTGGGGATGGCCTGCCTGGCCGTCGTGGCGGTGCCGGAACTGCGCCATCAGGTGCGCCTGACCGAACTGCAGAGCGACGTGCAGCGGATGGAGCGTGGGGACACGGATTCCTCTGCGGGCGCACGCGTGGAACGCCTGCAGGTGGCCTGGGATACCTTCCTCGATCACCCGCTGACCGGCGTTGGTGTGGGCCATTTCGACACGGCCATGCAGCGCCTGCCGCAATGCCGCCAGGACCCGCAGGAACCGCGTTGCCACCTGGGCCACGCGCACAACGATCTGGCCGAATGGGGCGCCACCCAGGGCGCACCGGGCGTACTGCTGCTGCTGGGCGTATACGGGGTGCCGCTGGGCCTGTTCCTGTGGCTGCATCGCCGCAGTGGGCGTTCCACGTTCCGTGGGCCGGCCGCTGCCGGGGCCATGATCGTGGTCTGCTACGTGCTGTGTGGCCTGACCCAGTCCATGTTCGCGCATCAGATCACCGCCAGCTTCTATGCCTCCATCGTCGGCGCGCTGGTTGGCCTGTCATGCCTGGAAGGTCTGCGCCACGCGCAGTCGGCGGCGTCGGCCGCGTAGGCCGCATGCAGCGCAAACCGCGCGCTGCCGGTCAGTCCAGACGGTGGCGGGTGTCGGCCTGCTGCGCGGCGCTGTCCGCTGGCGGGTCGGCCACCGGCTGGCCCTGCTGAAGCATCCACAGCATGATCGTCTTCTGCCGCACGTAGTTGGCCCGCACATAGGCATAGACCAGTCCGTGCCAGCCATCGCGGAAACCTCCGCGCAGCACCAGGCCGCGCCAGAAGCGCCACGCCGGGGCCAGCACCAGCTTGGCCAGCGTGGCACGCTTGCCGCGCGCGAACTCATGCTCGGCCATCATCCGCGCGTACTTCTCGGTCTTCGCCAGCTGCTGCTGCAGCGAGCGGTACGGGTAGTGGATCAGATCGCCGCGCAGGGTGCCGACCTGCCCCTCGACGCTGGCCGCTTCGTGGACCTCGCGCTTGCCGCGCCAGCCGCCGCGGCGACGGTCGAACAGGCGCAGGACACGATCCGGGTAGGCATTGCCATGGCGCAGGAAACGGCCGAAGTAGTTCGACAGCCGTGCGAATCGATACCCGTGCGCCTCCCGGAATCCGGCGTCGCGGGCCTGCTCGATCGATGCGCGCAAGGCATCGCTGACGCGCTCGTCCGCGTCCAGGCACAGCACCCAGTCATGCCGGGCCTGCTGCACCGCGAAGTCCTTCTGGCTGCGAAACCCCTCGAAACGGCGCTGCAGCACACGGGCACCGGCTGCCTCGGCCAGCGCGACGGTGGCATCGGTGGAGTGCGAGTCCACCACCACGACGTCGTCGCAGAACGACAGCGATGCCAGGCAGTCTGCGATGCGGCCGGCCTCGTTGAACGCGATAATGCAGGCGGAAATGCGAGGCCGTTCGTTGTGGGCGGTCGTGGAGGACATGATGGCCGGGTACCTGTTGTTTGCAACGGAGCGCTATGCGTTGCCTATTCTCGCCCCGTTGGCAGAGGCCTTGCACGCGTCCGGCCACGAAGTGGCGGCCTGGTTCGAAGATGGCGCCGCCGGCAGCAGCCTGCCCGGGGTGCCGACGATCGGTCTTCGGCAGGCATTGGCACTGCGGCCAAAGGCGGTATTCAGCGCCGCCAACTGGGTGCCGACCTTCCTGTCGGGGACCAAGGTGCAGCTGTTCCATGGGTTCAACGTGCAGAAGCGCGACAGCGCGCGCGGTCATTTCCGCGTGCGCGGCATGTTCGACCTGTACTGCACGCAGGGACCGGCCACGACCGTGCCGTTCGAGGCGATGGCGCGCGAGCAGGGCCACTTCGCCGTCGTGGAAACCGGCTGGCCCAAGCTGGATCCGCTGTTCCGCGACGACGGCGGCGAAAGTGCCGCGTTGCGGGCGGCCGCGGGCGGGCGCCCGGTGCTGTTGTTCGGGTCTACCTTCACCGAGCGCCTGAGTGCGGCGCCGCACCTCCATCCGCAGATCGCGGCCGACATTGCCCGCGGCGGGCATTATTGGCTGCTGACGTTGCATCCCAAGTGCGCGCCGGAGCTGTTCGACCGCTATCGCGCGCTGGCCGGTGAGCATGCGCGCTTCGTTGAACCTGAGCAGGTTGTCGCCGCGCAGCGCGCCGCCGACGTGCTGGTATCGGATACGTCCTCGATCGTTTCGGAGTTCATCGTCCAGCACAAGCCGGTGGTGACCTTCCGCAACCGCGTACCGCAGCCGCACATGATCGATTTCAACGACCCCTCCCAGCTGCCGGCCATGCTGGAACAGGCGTTGCACCCCAGCGTGGCGTTGCGCGAGGAGATCCGGCGCTATGCGGATGCGATCCATCCCTGGCGCGACGGGCGCTCCAGCGAGAGGGTGATCGCCGCGACCGACGACCTGCTGGCCGGCCACCTGGGTCGGCTGAAGCGCAAACCCGCCGCCAGCTGGCTGCGCAACCTGCAGATCCGCAAGGACCTGGGGTACTGGGGACCCTCCCAGCGCTGAGCGTCCGCAGCTCGCCGCGGCCGCTCGCGGGCAGGACCGGCGTCAGCCGGCTGCTCCTCGGCGCGTCACCAGCGCAGCTGTCGACGCGCCAGCGCACTGCCCAGGGCATCCAGCACCAATACGGCCTCCTCGTGCGGCAGGAATCGCAGACACAGCGCCACGTCCCCACGCGCGCCAGCGGTGTCCAGCCAGACGCTGCTGGTGCCCAGCAGGCGGTCCAGCGGCGAACGTGACAGCCGCAGGGCCTGCAGTTTGTCCAGCTCCGCCCAGCGCCACCAACGGCGCCACCAGCCGCCGCGCAGTGCCACGTAATGGCTGTCCAGGTGCCAGCCGATGCGCCGCATCTGCAGCCTTGCCGTGCCCAGTGCCACCGGCAGCCAGAGCAGCGCCAGCAGGCCGAGGTTGCCCCAGCGCCATGTCAATCCGGCCGCCAGCAGGGGGGTCAGCCACAGACTGGCAAGACACAGCCGCCAGCTGCCGCGGAGCGGCACCGTTTTCCACGTTGGGGGCGGCCACTGCACCTGCGGCATCAGGTGCGCCACCAGGGCATTGCAGTCCTGCGGCGTTGCCAGCGGCGCCAGTTCGCGCAGGCCCCGTTGCTGGTCATCACCGCGCCCCTGGCTTGCTGCACTGTCGATCTGCAGCTGGCGCCGACCGGCCCAGCGCTGCAGCGTGGTCTCGGTGAGGGTCCAGGCCTGGATGCGGCGCAGCGCGACGCTGCTGCGGACGCGGCTGAGCAGGCCCGTACTGACCGTCAAGCGACGCTGCTGCTCGCTGAGTTCGAAGCCGTGGTAACGCAGCAGCGCCAGGGTCACCGACAGCGCACGCAGGGCCAGCCAGCCTCCCAGCAGCAGCACCGCGCCCACCACCAGCATGCCGACCACGCCGGCCTGCAGGCCACTTGCATAGCCGAAGGCCTCGCGCCCACCGTATTCGATCGCATGATCCAGGCTGCCGCGCGGGATGACCTGCAGCAGCGCACCCAGGCCCGCCGCAACGAGCACCCAGCCGCGGTTGGACAGCAGTCCCAGCCGGATGACATCGGGGGTTGTCATGCGCAGCAGGACCTGCCGCGTGTCGCCTCCGGCAATCGGCGGTGGAGCGCGGTTGGCCGGATCAGCCGCCGCCGGCTGCGGCACCGGCCCCCGGTTGCGGACGCGCTGTTCCAGCGCAAGCGCCTGGTCCAGCCGCAGCACCCGCATCTCCGCTTCCGGTCGATTGCCACCGGCCGATTCCAGTCGCAGCTCGGCCACGCCGAACAGACGGTGCAGTGGGTTCTGCTGCACCACCACGTTGTGGATGCGCGCGAACGGGATCTCGCGCCGGTTGCGCGACAGCACGCCACTGCGGATGGTCAGGCCTTCCTCGCCGATCCGGTAACGGTAGCTGAGGTATTGCAGCATGGCGGCCACGACCAGCGCAGCGATCACGGCGAGCGGCATCAGCTGGACCCACAGCGGATCCCGGTCGCCACGCTGGCCGAACACAAGCAGCGCGACCAGGGGCAGCAGGTACTGTCGCAGCTGCAGGATGAGGACGAACAACCACGACCAGGGATGCAGCCGGTGTTCGTCCTCCGATGCCTGCAGCGGCGGAAGCGGGGGTGGGGTGCTCACAGCGCGTCGGCATCCTGGTCGAGCTGGCGTGCCAGCGTGTCGCGCAGGCGTTCGGCGTCGGCCTCGTCCAGGCCATCCAGTACCACGGCGCTGAACCGGCTTCCTGCGGTATGCACGACCAGGGTGGCAATGCGCATGCGCCGCTGCAGCGGGCCGCGGCGCACATCCAGATGCTGGACGCGCGAGATCGGTACGCGCGTGTCACGCTGCCATAGCAGGTCGCGGCGCAGGCCGAGTCCGCTCGCATCCAGCCGCCAGCCCGTGCGTCGCACGCGGCGCCAGCCGATGGACGCACCCAGCAGCGCACCGACGATCACCAGGCTGGCCGCAGCCGCGACGCCGCCGGGAAGGTCGAGCAGCCACCATGCGGCGGCCAGCGGCGCTCCGGGAAACACGGCTCCAGCGGGAACGCCACCGAAGGCCGCCAGGCGGGCGGCACGCAGGGGCAGCGGCTGCCACCCCTGCTGCGCGTCGACATCGTTCGAAGAAAAGGTCACGCAGGCTCCGGCACAGGCAAGTGCGTCAACGTTAGCAGGCCCGGCATGAGAGGGCCGGCTTCAGCCGGCTGCCGAGCCTTGGACGGCGTGCGTTGCCGGCTGAAACCGGCCCCACAGCGGATGGGTACAGGCACGTGGGTGCTGCGATGGCAACGGGGGCTACTGCGCCGCCTGGATCAGTGCATCGACGTCCAGCAGATGACCCGCACGCTCCGCCTTGGTGCGCAGATAGTGCTCGTTTTCCGCCGTGATGTCGCCGGTCACCGGCACGCAGTCCAGCACCTCCATGCCAGCGTTGCGCAGCCGCTGGGCCTTGGTCGGATTGTTGCTGAGCAGCGATATGCGCGTGATCCCCAGGCTATGCAGCATCGCCACCGCACTGCCGTAACGACGCTCGTCGGCACCGAAGCCCAGTTGGGCGTCGGCATCGATGGTGTCCAGCCCGTCGTGCTGGTAGCCATAGGCGCGCATCTTGGCGGCGATGCCGGTGCCACGCCCCTCCTGGTCCAGGTACAGCAGCACGCCGCCGCCCAGTTCCTTGAGCTTGTGCAGTCCGCGACGCAGCTGGTCGCCGCAGTCGCATTTCAGCGAACCGAACAGGTCGCCGGTGAGGCAGGACGAATGCACGCGTACCGGGACCACCGCGGACAGGTCGGGCTCGCCGACGATGATCGCCACCTGGTCGCGCTGGGCGACACCGCCGCGGAACACCGCGAAGGTGGTCATGCCGACCTCGCGCAACGGCACCGGCGAACGTGCCACCAGTTCGTAGTCATGCGCCGCGTGGGCCGCGCCTTCGGCGAGGTCGCACAGGTCGACCTGCGCGGCGTCGGCAAAGCGGTCATCGCCGGCACCCAGCGAAACGCCGACCATCGCAGGCAGCAACAGACCAAGCCGGGCCAGTTCCACCGCACCCGCATCCAGGGCATCGCCGGCGCTCCAGTGCTCCGGCATCGGGCCCGGCTCGCGCAGGTAGCCGAGCAACGGCAGGGCGTCGAAGGCCACCCCGGCCAGTGGCAGCCGCGCACCCTGCGGAGCCTCCACCCCCAGCACGCGGGTGCGGATCTCCGTCAGGAACAGGTAGTGGCGGTCCCCGGACAGGCGTGCAAAGGCATCAAAGCTGCGGGAGGTAGCGCTGTCCAGGGCAATCACGGCCGTGCGCTGGCCATCGCGCTGGCTGATCACCACCGGCCGCCCCGAACGGAGCTCAGCCACCGCACGTTCGCAGCGGATCGCGGCCGGATCACCAAACAGGGAGGAATCAGCAGCAGGCATGGCGGAACCGAGGCAGGGGGAATCCAGGGGTAAATGGGGGAGCACTGCGTCGGAATCAACCGTCAGTGCGGATGGCTGGAGGTGGCGTAGGGATTGGGCTCGCTGGGATCCGGGCGCAGCGTGTAGCGCTTGTAGGTCCACTGGTACTGTGCCGGGTCGCGGCGGGCGATGCGCTCGATGCCCGCGTTCAAGGCCGTCGCTGCCAGCTGGATGTTCGGGTCGGCCACTTCCGGCGGCGCCGGTTCGATGTGCAGCGCAAACTGCATGTCGGGCCCGACACGCTCGCACCAGCCGTACAACACCGTCGCCCCGGTACGTTCGGCCAGCCGGTTGACCAGCGTCATGGTCAGCGCCGGGACACCGAAGAAGGGCACGAAGACCCCGTCGCCGGCCTTGGGCTGCTGGTCCGGCAGGATGCCGGTGGCACCGCCGTCCTTGAGGACCTTGAACAGCTGCCGCACCGCCGGACCTTCGGCACGTACCTGCTGCACGGTGTCGCCGCCGCGCACGATCTGCAGGAACGCATCGCCGGCCGGATCCTCCGGTGGCTTGTAGACGATGGCGATCTGGCCACGGGAGGCCAGCCACTGGTTCAGCAGCTCCCAGTTGCCGAAGTGCGGAGCGGCCACGATGACGCCTTTGCCTGCGGCCAGGGCCGCGTCGTACAGCGCCTCGCCGTGGCATTCGGTGAGGTGCTGGCGCAGATTGAGCTCGGCCGGACGGCTCCACAGGCGCAGGGTTTCCACCGTCTGCAGGGCGGTCGAGCGCAGCACTTGCCGATGCAGTCGTGTGCGATGGGCAACGTCCAGGCCGGGGTAGGCCAGCTCCAGGTTGCGCCAGGTGACGCGGCTCTCGCGCGCGTTGCCGCGGATCCACACCCACGCCAGTGCGTGGGCGATGCCCCGCAGCAGTGGCCAGGGGAGGCGGGTGAACAGAGTGGTGGCGCGATACGCCAGCCGGGCTTTGCGTTCCGGATTCATCCCGACAAGTCTAGCGTGGCCGCTGCTAAGGTGGCCCGCTTTCCATCGCCGCGAGGTTCCCATGCTTGTCCTCATCCAGCGGGTCACCCAGGCGGCCGTGCACGTAGATGCGGTGCCGATCGGACAGATTGGTCCCGGCCTGCTGGCGCTGGTCGGGCTGGAGCCGGGAGACACCGAAGCCCAGCTGCAGCGCATGGCGGACCGGCTGCTGGGTTACCGCGTGTTCGCCGATGCTTCAGGCAGGATGAACCGGTCGCTGCGCGATACCGGCGGCGGCCTGTTGCTGGTCAGCCAGTTCACCCTGGCGGCGGATACCAGGGCGGGCATGCGCCCCAGCTTCACCAGCGCCGCACCGCCGGACGAGGCTGAACGCGGGTTCAATCGATTTGTGGAGATATGCCGCGAAAAGCACGCCCCAGGGGTGGAAACGGGTCGCTTCGGCGCCCATATGGTCGTCAGCCTGGTCAACGATGGTCCCGTGACCTTCCTGCTCAGGCCCTGACCCCCGGGACCACCGTCCGGGCAGGTCAGGCCGGGGGCTGGTATAATGCTACGTTCCCTTTTCCTACTCCAGCCGGTGGCGCGAGCATCCATGGCCAACGAACGTCCTGCCCAATCCGAAATCAAGCAACTGATCAGCAAGGGCCTGGAACAGGGCTACCTGACCTATGCCGAAGTCAACGATCACCTGCCCGACGACATGGTCGATCCGGAGCAGATCGAAGACATCATCGGCATGATCAACGGCATGGGCATTGATGTCCATGAAGTGGCGCCTGATGCTGAAACCCTGCTGCTCAACGACGGCAACACCGGCAATCGCGAGGTGGACGACACCGCCGCTGAGGAAGCCGCCGCCGCGCTGACCGCACTGGACACCGAAGGTGGCCGCACCACCGACCCCGTGCGCATGTACATGCGCGAGATGGGCACCGTCGAGCTGCTGACGCGCG
Organism: Pseudomonadota bacterium; assembly: GCA_037033225.1. Lineage (GTDB taxonomy): Bacteria > Pseudomonadota > Gammaproteobacteria > Xanthomonadales > Xanthomonadaceae > Stenotrophomonas. The sequence goes on along the minus strand of JAZBLM010000019.1, from coordinate 13,466 downwards.
AAGGCGAAATCGCCATCGCCAAGCGTATCGAAGAAGGCCTGGGCCAGGTGCAGGCCGCGCTCGGCCTGTTCCCGGTGTCGGTCGAATCGCTGCTGTCCGATTACGAAGCCCATAAGGAAGGCAAGAAGCGCCTGGCTGAAGTGATCGTCGGCTTCAACGACCTGTCCGAGGAAGTCCCGGCGCCGGCCGTGGTGGAAGACACCAGCGATGACGCCGACGAAGACGAGGACGACGACGAGGACGCAGACGGCGACGAGGCCGAGGAAGAAGCCGGCCCGACCGGTCCGGACCCGGAAGAAGTCGCAGCCCGCATGCAGGCCCTGGCCGATGCGTTCAACGCGTTCAAGAAGGCCGCCGCCAAGAATGATGGCAAGAACCTGCTGAAGCTCCGCGAGGAGATGTCGGCGGTGTTCGTGACCCTGAAGCTGCCGCTGCCGCTGACCGACGTGCTGACCCGCCAGCTGCGCGACACCATGGCCGGCATCAAGTCGCATGAGCGTCGCGTGCTGAACCTGGCGACCGTGACCGCCCGCATGCCGCGCAAGGATTTCATCCGCTCGTGGGAAGGCAACCAGACCAACCTGGAGTGGGTGGAAGACGCGCTGAAGCGCAAGCAGAAGTGGTCTTCGGCGCTGCGTGACGTCAAGGACCAGATCATCTCCGAACAGCAGGCGACCATCGATATCGAAAAGGTCACCCTGCTGAGCCTGGACGACCTGAAGGAAATCAGCCGTGCGATGGCCTACGGCGAAGCCAAGGCGCGCAAGGCCAAGAAGGAAATGGTCGAGGCCAACCTGCGCCTGGTCATCTCCATCGCCAAGAAGTACACCAACCGTGGCCTGCAGTTCCTCGACCTGATCCAGGAAGGCAACATCGGCCTGATGAAGGCCGTGGACAAGTTCGAGTACCGCCGCGGCTACAAGTTCTCCACGTATGCGACCTGGTGGATCCGCCAGGCCATCACCCGTTCGATCGCCGATCAGGCGCGCACCATCCGCATCCCGGTGCACATGATCGAGACGATCAACAAGTTGAACCGCATTTCCCGGCAGATGCTCCAGCAGTACGGCCGCGAGGCCACGCCGGAGGAGCTGGCCAAGGAAATGGACATGCCGGAGGACAAGATCCGCAAGGTGATGAAGATCGCCAAGGAGCCGATCTCGATGGAAACCCCGATCGGCGACGACGAGGATTCGCATCTGGGCGACTTCATCGAGGACACCAACGTGGAGTCCCCGATCGAGAACACCACCAACATCAACCTGTCGGAAACCGTGCGCGATGTGCTGGCTGGCCTCACCCCGAGGGAAGCCAAGGTGCTGCGCATGCGCTTCGGCATCGACATGAACACCGATCACACGCTGGAAGAAGTCGGCAAGCAGTTCGACGTCACCCGCGAGCGTATCCGCCAGATCGAGGCCAAGGCGCTGCGCAAGCTGCGTCACCCGAGCCGTTCGGAACAGCTGCGCAGCTTCCTCGATATCGACTGAGGGTTGGTCGGTTCGTGAGGCAATTGAAGGACCCCGCTTCGGCGGGGTTTTTCTTTGGGCGGGGGAGGGCTGCTAGCGGTCCGATTTCAATAATTACGTAACCTTTTATGTAACGCTTACCGGCTAAACTATTGATATGACGTGGATGCGCGTTGCCATTCTCTGGAATTTACGTAACAAATCATGTAACACTCACGTATGCCTACCCGCCGCGCTGTCGACATTTCTACACTGCTGGCGCAGCTTCCGCCGGGCCAAACGGTGCCGGCTTCCGAGCTGGCCAAGCGACTGGGCATAAACCGCATGGCGCTGAGTCGCCTGGTGGCCCAAGCAAGCGACCAGGTAATCCGGCTGGGACGAACGCGGGCAACCGCCTATGCGATGCGCCAACAGACGCCGGCCGGCAGCCGATGGCCGCTCTACCGCTTGCAGCCGGACGCGACCCTGGAAGAGCTCGGCGAGGTGCATGCGCTTAGCGGCGACGGCTTCCATTTCGAATCCAACCAAGTGCGGCCCAATCTCTCCCGCTCACCCGAGAGCACGCTGGAAGGCATTTTCCCGGGGCTGCCCTGGTTTCTTGATGACCAACGGCCCCAAGGTTTCCTGGGCCGCAGCTTTGCACACCGGCAAGCGCCGGTGCTGGGCGTGCCAGTCGATCTGAATCGTTGGCAGCCGCGTGACGTGCTGCAGGCGCTGGTGCACGCCGGCGGAACAGAGGCAGGTGACCTGTTGCTGGGCGGACGCGCCGTACAGCACGCACTGGCAGGTATCGAGCAGCCATCGGATCGGGTTGCTGCGGATGAGCGCATGCAGGTCTACCCCGAGCGTGCGCGGGCGGCCATCGAGGGCGAACACATCGGCTCATCGCCTGGCGGCGAGCAGCCGAAGTTCACCGCGACGGTCGACGATGCGGCCGGGCGCCATGCGGTGCTGGTGAAGTTCGCGTTGCCGGGCGCGGGTGACAGCGCCGAGCGCTGGTCGGACCTGCTGGTCTGCGAGCACCTGGCGCTGCAGACGCTGCGCGCTGCTGGCATCGCCGCCGCGCATTCGAACCTGCTGCAGTCCGAAACGCACACCTTCCTGGAAGTGGAGCGCTTCGACCGCACGCCGCAGGTGTTGGGGAGGCGTGGCTTCGTTTCCCTGCTCGCGCTGTCATCGGCGTTTACCGGCGAGGCGACACTGTCCTGGCGCGATGCGGCGACACAGCTGGCGCAGCAGGGCTGGCTCGCATCGGAGACAGTCGAGCAGATCGCACGGCTGCAGGCATTTGGGCGGCTCATCGGCAACACCGACATGCACCAGGGCAACCTCGGCTTCCATCTGATCGACGCCGGCCCACTGCCGGTGGCGCCGGTCTACGACATGCTGCCGATGTCGCTGGCGCCCTCGCGCACCGGTGTGCTGCGCGCCGCAACGGCACTGCAGCCGGTGGCGCCTGGTGCGGTGGGGGATCTGCACCACCTGCGCTGGGCGGGGCCGCTGGCGGCTGCGTTCTGGGGCGAGGTGGCGGCGTCGACAGCGGTGCGTGGCGGCGCACTGCGTGCGGTGGCGGGAGAGAATGCGCGTCGAGTCGAGGTACTTGTGCGTCGCTTTGGTGGCTGAGCGCCTCACCGATCGCTCCGCACGAGGTCACCTGACGAAGCAGCGCTGGGCCGTCGCGGCAGCAGCAGCTCCAGGGCGATCGCCGCGAAGGACGCAATCGCAATGCCGTCCAGCGTTACGTCGCCCACCTTCAGCGAGAAGTGTCCAGCGCCCAGCATGAGCGGCACTGCGATGATCAGTTGCGTGCGCGGCTGCCCTAGATCCGTGCCCGGACCGATCAGCAGGCGGATGCCTGCCACCGCGATCGTGCCAAACACCACCATGACCACACCCCCCAGCACCGGAGCGGGAATGAGCCGCAGCACCGCGCCAAAGCGTGGCGACAGGCCCAGTCCCACGGCCAGGAGAGCGGCCACGACCAGTACAGCAGTGGAGTACACCCGCGTGGCCATCATGATTCCGATGTTCTCTGCGTAGGAAGTCATTGGCGGGCCGCCGGCCCCGCCACTCAGCACCGTGCCCAGTCCGTCGCCGATAAGCGCTGGGCCCATCTGGCCGCGCAGGTCGCGCCCGGTCATGTCGCCCACGGCTTTGACGTGGCTGAGGGTTTCTACGACAAGCACCACGGTGAGCGGAAGCAACGTAAGCACCGTCGGCAGATGCAGTTCCGGTGGCCGCAGTGCCGGCATGCCGATCCAGGCCGCCTGCCGCACGGCCTGAAGCGAGAGCGGTGTCGCCCAGCCGAGACCGTTGGCCAGCACGGCATGGAGCGCTGTGCCGCTGAGCAGCGCGAGCAACACGGCTGTCTGGCGGACGCGCAAGGAACGCGCACTGTAAAAGACCGCCACCAGCGCCGCTGTCAGAAACAGCATGACCTTGTCGAAGGCGTTCCCCGACTGCATCCGGGCCGGGACCACCGCAAGGCTGGCGCCCACCAGCAGCAGGATCGACCCGTTGACGGTAGGCGTCAGCACGCGAAGTACCCAGCCCGCACCCATGCGATGCATCGTCATGCCCAGCAAGCAGATAAGCAGGCCGCCGACGACGACCGCACCGAGCACGCGGTCCAGCCCTGCGTTCGGGCCGTGCCCGGCGTACGCGGTCAGGGTGACGACGACGCCAATGAACACCGAGCTGCAGCCCATGAAACTGGGCACCTGCCCTGACGTGGTGACGTAGAAGACCAGCGTCGCCACGCCGCACATCAGCATGGCCAGGTTCGGATCGAAACCCATCAGCATGGGGCCGACCGTGGCGCCCAGCATTACCACCAGATACTGCGCGCCCAGCGCCACGGTGCGGGCCCAGGAGGGACGCTGATCGACATTGCAATCGATGGCGTCGGGCGGGAGGGGTGTCCAGTGGAAAAGAGGCATGGGCAGGCACCGGTCCGGGGTCTCCAGCGTGGCGACACGGGCGTGGTCCGGCCAGAGACAGCTGCGACGCCTTGGCCTGGGACGGCGGCTGACGTGCCTGCGTCTGGAGTGCGGGCGGGGCAGTGCATTACACTGACAGGCCGCATGCGGGCCTATAGCTCAACGGTTAGAGCAGAGGACTCATAATCCTTTGGTTCCAGGTTCGAATCCTGGTGGGCCCACCACACGTCTACAGGTGTCCAGCGACATCCATCGACGGCGCCTGGTTGGCCCGGCTGCACCTTGAGGATGGGGTAGACGCCCCGCTGGTCACGCGACGATGCACCTCATTCGAGGACGGCCGGCGCGGGTGCGAGCTGTGGGCGCTGCGGCACGAGCAGGTGCTGCGCAGGAAGGTCGCGGTGAAGCTGCAGTGGATCCAGGACAACGTGGTGCTGCGGGGAAGGGGCAAGCAATTGGATCAGTCTTCACCGCCTGACGACCGGCGGCCCCCGTGATCTGTTCCGTCAGCACGGCCTACGCCTGCTGGAAGGCAGCATCGAAAAGGGGGGGATGCCTCGGCGCCACCCGCGTGGACATCAGCTACTTCCGGCAGGACGTGGGTCCAGAGCTCTGCCAAGCCGCCGAGGCAGGGTGGGAGCCAATGACGGCGTGGAACCCGTATTCCAGCGCTTTGATGTAGCCGCGACTGGCTTGGAGCTCGAGCTCGCAATTCTCCAAGCGGCGCAGGATATCGTTATCGTTCTGGATGGCCATGGACATCGCTGGCTGAGGTGGGACGAGTAGGGTACGCCTTGGCCGCAGAGATCATCACGGGTAGCATCGGCCGCATAGGGCATGGCGCCCGCGCGGCTAGGTGCCGTGTCCACTGCATTGGCGGCTGCGCTAAATGATGAGCAATAGGGACCAAATTGAGATTGCCAAGGGCCAGAACGCGTTAATTGCCTCTCTGCTGGAGAGGGTTGCAGCACTAGAATTTGCCGTTCTGACCTTGGCCACGACACATCCTGATCCTAAGCGGCTGGGCGAGGGAGTGCAGGCAATGGTGGAGAGCTTGAACACGCCTCCCGATCCAGAGTGGAAAGACGTTATCAGGCAGATCGAGCGTCTCGTTAAGCCAGTTGACTATGAGGCAACCGGAGATGAGTAAGCCGATCCTCTCTTCCGTAACTACGCTGAAAAGGGAGCACGAAAACCTTCGGCACGGGTTCGGGCTTGAAGGCAGTGGTGGACCGCCTCATGATGGTGGCATGGAAACGCGAATCGCCAAGCTTGAAGCTCTTGTGCAAGGCCTTGCCTCGAAGAGTGATTTGGCCGAGGTTCGAGCGGACTTCCACAAAGGCGTGAACGATCTGATTAAGTGGATCGTGGGAACAGCGTTTGCTGGGATTGTGCTGTTGATCACCATCATGACATTTGTGCTGAACAACGCAGCCCCAAAGGCCGTTGCGCCATCGGCTTCGTCGCCGGCCCCCATCGTAATCCAACTCCCTGCAACTCCTCCTGCGCCCGTAGAGGCCCCGAAACCCTAGAGGCTTCTAGCCTTTACTTGGTACGCCGAAATGTCTGAAGAGACGCTAGACGTACCTTGGGAGCTCAGAGCGATTGGCGCGGCGGAGGTCGGCTTGCTGCTAAGCCTAGCAGCGCGCACGGTGCTGGAGACCATCGCCTGCAAGCCCAACTTCCCGCTTCGCGTCTCTATGCGACCGGCGACATGGGTGGCAGGGGAAGTTCTGGAATGGCGTGATCGGAACAGAGTCGGCATGCAGAAGCCCATAGCTAAGAAGCCGCGAAAGGCCTAGCGACCAGCCGGCAAGATTCTTCGGACGCCTTCACACGCGAGGCTGCGCTTGAACTAACAGCGCTTAGAGGCCTTCTTCTTCTTGCCCCCCTCATCAAGCCCGAGTAACTCTGCGAGGCGTCGGTCGGCATCAAGGTCGGGCATGACCAGCCGCGCAGGCGGTACAGCTATTGTTGCCGCAGGCTTGACCTTTGACCTCTCCCACCAGTCCGCGAGGTCAGCCGCGTGGATTCTGTCGGACCTGGCGCTTTCGCCCAGCCTGCAGGCCGCAAGCTGGCCTGCATCGACAGCACGCCGGATCGTCTTCGGGGAGCATGCCGATTGTTTGGCAGCCTCTGCAAGCGTCATCAGCTTTCCGTTGGAATCCACACCGCCCTCCCAATCAACGGATCTCTCGCAGCCCTTTAGTCCGATCCTACGTACATTTGGGAACCATCGCTGAGGCATAACGCCTACGTCGGTCAGCGCCCGTGTCGCCGGCCATTACGATTCCCATCGATTTCAAACCCATAACACGATGGAGAGAGGCACCAGCCTCTCTTCTATGCCGGCGCAATGCCGGCCTCCCTACTGGCCAGATGCCTTTCGTGCACATCGAAAGATCCCATTGCCCTTTCTAGCACCTGACCGCGTTTTTGGCCAACTTAGTGGCTGAACTACTCGCAAGCAGCCGCACCTTATGACGTCCCGCTGTTTGCGCCGCCACGCCCCGACCCGAAGACCTTGTTTCGAGACCTCTGTCGCAGCCCTGGAGCCGAACAATGGACATCGGACAGATTCGCTGATAATCAAAGGTCAAGCGGGGATCTCAGCCAAGAGCAGGCTTCAGTATCAGGAGCAGTCGCGATGCAATGGAAGTTGCGTGTATTTGTGTGGTGCGTGAGATCGCTATGTTTCGCCATTTGGATTGGCGCTTGGCAGCCAAGCGCGGCGAGTGCTGCTGATCTGAAGGAGAATCTCGATTACTTCGCGTACTGTGAAGTAGGGCCCTGCAACGTCTTTGTCGGGGGAGGGCCTGGTCCGTATGAGTATCGGAGCCAGAACTTCGCTTCCGAAGCTGCAGCTCGGACGCACGCTGTGAGCGTATATCTCCGCAAGGACGGATGGGAAGAATCGCAACATGATCCAGCTTGGAAAACTCGTTGCGGTCCAGCGCAAGTGAGCATGCTAGGCGTTGTGTACTATCCATTTCAGCAAGCTTGGCGCGGAAGTGTCACTTTCTCTCACGCCTGTCAATCGTATAGGCCCGATGGACTCGCTCCGCCAGGAAGCAGTTATCCTTGGGAGCATACCATTGCCATCAGAGCAATCTGCAGATCTGGATATAGCGTAAAAAACTACGACACAGGCGAATGCTGGCGGCAACCCAATGATTGTCCGCGCTATCCGGACAACAGCAGTTTTGGCTGCGGCAAGAGCGTCACAGAGCTTGAAGCCGACGCTAAGGGACCAATCGACCCAAGGCGACTTTTCCACGCGCAGCAGACCTGCATCGCAAAAAAGTCATGTCAGCTTCGTTGTCAGATGGACAACTGCCAGTGGATGGATAGCATTATTCCGGCATTCGTCGATCCCTATCTTGGAGGCGAAAATCTCTGGTCGCTTGTTGAATCTTCCTGCTCTGGCATGGTTGCGACCATGGCTGGGTTCACTGAAGTGGGGAAGTGGATCGCGGATAGGGAGTGTTTTTCTGTAATGGGCTGGTATCACGTAGAGGTTGATCTGAAAAACGCTCTGAAACAGTACGGATGCGGGTCGCAGAATGACTGGGATCTGGTTGGTCAGCAGATCGTCCCTTGCTTAAGAGAGACGCAGCCTGGCTATTCGCAGGCGTACTACGAAGTGGGTGGAATATTCGTGCAGTACGCGCGCGAGAGAGTGAGGCAGCAGTGCAGAGCCAGCCGCCCCGCTGGCGCGCTCGACATCAATTCTGATATCGCGGGGAAGGTATGCGCAGCAGGCCAATAATACTGACAATACTCACGGCCGCGGTTACGGCGTTCTCTACGGCAGCGCAAGACGCCGGCAGGCCAACTTGGAGTTTGAAGACGTCAACGCCAACAGCCGATCTCGTCGGTGAATGGGAGTTAGCTACTCTCTCTGGTGGCGCAAATGCGAGCGAGGTATTCGCGGCGGCGAGATTAGCGCAGGTAGGTATCGCCAAGGGCTCTTCGTTCCAACTGACTGTTAAGTTGGTGGACCCCACGGGTGTCGTAACGGATGTCACGGGGTCACCCAAGCTGATGTACCGACCCAAGGGCTGCATGTCGATTGGGACTAACGGAGTAGCGACTGTTTTGCAATCGGCCCCTGCGCCGTGGACATGCAATCCAGGCGACCCGGTCCCAGTGACCGTGATTTACGCCGACCAAGCGATCGGCGTGGCGGCGATGAACATGTACCTTTTCAAGATCAACTGAGACTTTGCGGCTAACCGGCCATTGCGGCGAGGCGCCATCCGTTAGCTGCCTGCGCGGGTATTGACCTGATATAAGTGAGTCGAAGAGTGAGTCGTCATGGACCCCATCGCGGGAGTTCTGTAGTTAAATCAAGAGGATATTGGTCAAATGTGGTTGCTGGTGGGCCACATTGACGTCTATAGGCGTCCAGCTGTTCCTGCCCCTGTAAGTCCGCCGTTTTGGACAACTTGTGGTGGTGAAAGAAGAAAAAGATGTGCGCGCGGCAGAGAACTGTCGAGAGTCGGCGCCAAGCACCCCTAGACGCGTGATTGCGCCACGCTCTCAATGGTTAAAGCCGTGAGCGCTCGTGTGTCCGGTCGGCACATCATGCTGCTGCAACAGGCCGCGCGCGGCGCAACGCCCACGCAACAGCTCGCCATAGCACCAGCCGGCTGATCGCGGCGATCAGCATCGGTACGCAAGCCACAAGCGCCGGCAGCACGGGACCGAAGACGAAGGTCATCCCCATGACGAACCCGAACAGGTACTCCGCCCGGTAGACCGGGAGCAGTACAGCAGCCACGAGCAGCGCCATCAATACCTTCGTTGCCGCCGCTTCACCGCCCGCTACGAAGGCCACCGATAGCGCGATACCTCCAAGCAGCGAGCCGAGGAAGCCGGCAATGGCCGGAATGAGTGCCCCCGACCGCTCGCGTGTTCGACGGGTAACGACCCAGCCTGCCAATGCACCCAGCATGGGCATCACCAGCAGCGCCCACAGATTGGAGATTGCCGGCAGACTCGCATCATTGAGCAGATGGTGGCGCAGAATGCCGCTGTGAGTGTGCTCCCAACCCAGCTGCAGCGCAGCGGTGACCGTGCCAAGGATGATGGCGCAGAGCGACAGCCAGTGAGACTTTTGAATAGTCATCATCAAATCTCTATGAGGAGCGTTGTGGCTATAGGAGTCAATGCATAGGAACGGCAAAGGCGGCACACAATGTGACTGGCGGCACCATGACGAATGGCTGCAACGTCTGGGCAAGATTCGCCGTGAGCTCGCGTATGCGGATCATGGAAAAGCTGGCCACCGATACGCACCTGGTGGCATGCGGGCGGCGCTGTGAGGGTGGTCGGCCGCGCCCTGGCGACCGAGCGACCGAGCGCAGCGCCGAGCAGCAATAGGGAATACACTTCGTCTCAATCACGACCCAGCATGGATTACAGCCCGATGCGTCTCACTACAGTCGGTGGTTCTCTTATCGTTTTACTGACCATGTGGTCCACTGCTTCAGTATCTGCGGCAGAAACGGACATATTCGGCATCAAGTTGGGAGCACAACTGACGCTGCCTACTTGCGAACTATCCTCACCCGCCCCACCTGCCCGCAAGTCCAACATCGGATTGGGGGCCAGGGCGTTCAACAAACTGACGGCCCCGCCGCCGGAGCCGCTGAAAGCCATGCCACCTGCAAGTGGGTTGTGCGTCGCGCCCGGCACGACGAGCATGGCCGTAGGCAATACAGAGTTCGGGCCAGGCGAATACGCTTACCTCGTCTTTGCCACGGCTGAAGCACCGGCGTGGATTGCGCCCATCGGCATGTCGATCGGCGCGGGCGCAGGTGACGCCTTTTCCCTTGAAGGGGCGGGCGGCCTGGTGTTGCTGCGCAGCGGGCGTGTGATCGCCCTACGCTTCAACACCAACGGGTTCGAGGCCGAGCCGCGCGTGATGGAGTTGCTCAAGCGCAAGTTCGGTTCGCCCAGTGCGCAGAGGGCCGTGACCTGGAACAACAATCTGGGCGGCAGTCGCGATTCGATTTCCGCGCAATGGCGCAAGCCCGATTTCTTCGCGGATTATTCTTCGGTCGTCCAAACGCAGCCTGTGCGAGCGCAAGGACTCGCGGGTGGGATCGGGTTCCTCGACATCGGCAATGGTCTAGGGCAGCAAGTGTTGCAACCTGCTACCAGCAAGGAAGCGGAATTCTAGAGAGCTGACGACCTTGCGTAAGGCAGTGGTTGGATCCAGGCCAGCGCCTTGAGGCCCTACGGGGAATGCGCTTGCTGGCAAAGGAGATGCCTTGAAGATGTCCGCTCCGGGCCGAAAGCGGCGCTCGATGAGCGGCCATTCGAGCATGCCTTGCTCGGCGCACCGAAATGGATTCGCGCGCATGCCAGACCTGAGACCGCGCCAAATGCTGAACGATGCCACGTCGTTCAAGCCTCCTGGCAAGCTCGCTGTATGTGTATATCGGCAGCCGACGGCAATGAAGCGCTTGCGTATGGCTAGAATCCAGTGATATCGCTCAAGGGAGGAAGGTCGAATGCAGATCAGGAACCTGATGGCGGATTCTGTCGCCCCTGCTCAGGGCGAGCGATTCGACGTGCTGCTCAGTCACAACAACCTGGTAATCGAGCGGATCGTCAGCTCCGACGCGATAGTACCTGTCGAGTATGTGCAGACACAGGACGAATGGGTGGTCCTGCTGCAGGGCGAAGCCACGATCGAGATCTCCGGGGACATGCATGAGATGAGCTCGGGTGACTACGTCTTCCTACCCGCGGGTATGCCTCATACAGTGCGCCGTGTGTCCCCTTCGGCCGTATGGCTCGCGGTACACCTGCACCCTGCGCCGGGCGGGCAGCTGGCCGCAGACAGCAGCGAAGAGGCCTGAAGGTCGTTGGATGCTGTCCCTGCGGTCTCGCCGGAACGTGGCGCTTACCTGCGCGCCGAACGCGAGCCCTTGTCGGTCTCGTCCTGCGCCGCGCGGCTCTGCGCGAACTCCGGGAAGGTCTTCTCGATCGACTCCTTGTCCGGCAGCACGTAGAACACGCCGCCGCGTTCGAACGTGGTCTGGACGACCTGCTCGTAGAAGCCGGGCGAAATGTTGATGCAGCCGTGGGTGATGCGGTTGTCGTCCGGCGTGGCGGAAGCGAGGCGCTCATCGCGCTTTTCGGACGAAGCGCCCGGAGGCGTCGGGTGCAGGGCCACGGCGGAATCGTAGTCCACCCACAGCACGCGCCCAGCGTCGATCGACGGCCCGTAGCCGCCGATGAAGCGACCTGCCGGCGTGGTGCGGTCGCGGCCGGGAATGGCCCGGAGGGCGAGGCCGGCAACGCCTGGGGCAACGTGGTCGCCCTTGGCCGAGCCCAACAGGACGGGGGCCGCGCCGCGCAGCTTGCCGTCGCCGCCGAAGACCAGGATCTGGGCCGCAGCCTTGTCCAGGATTGCGAACGGATAGCCTTGGCTGTCCTTGGTGGCGACGACCCAGCCGGCAAGTTCGATCACGGTGTCGGCCACATCCTGGCCCTGCGGCAGCTCATCGACGGCCGCGACGGGCTGCGCGGGGGCATCCTTGGCGCTGGCAAGGCCGCTGGCAAGGCCAAGCATCAGGGTCAGAGCGGCGCAGGCGCTGCGGAATGCGGGGGAGGTTGGAGTGGACGTACGGATGACGGAAATCCTCGGCATTGATGCGTGTTTCAAGCGAGCCAGTGGCCATCTCAGGCCACTGGTTCACCGATCAACTCAGCCGCGCGGAGTGCGACGCGGAGCCGTTTCAAGCCGCTGCACGCGGCCTTCGATCTGATCCAGGCGCTGGTTGGCCTGCTGTGCGGACTGGTTGGCGGACTCGGCGCTCTGGGCGGCGCCCTGCACCTTCGTGTCCAGCGCGTCGAGACGCGTGTCGATACGGGCGAAATCATCTTTGTACGTGGCGCAACCGCCGAGGCTGACGCCTGCGAGGATCGCCACACCAAGCGTACGGGCCAAGGTCATATGCTGTTTGGTAAAGGTCATTGCACTCCCTCCTTTGTCTGGGGAGTCTGGAATATAGCGGGCTTTTTGCTACCTCCACTTTCGCCTTTCAGCTGCAGTTGGCTGTCGTGCATAGGGTGTGAAAGCGGCAGAGGTGGTCGTACGTGACCTCGTGCAGTCGCGCATCCCACGATTTGTGCACTCCATGGGCACGTGGATGCCTTGACAGCCTGCCGCACGCCAGTAACTCTCGCCGGCATGGATATCGACCTTGAAACACTCAGCCTGCGCGAACTCAATGTGCTGCTGGCTGATGCGGAAAAACGACTGCAGATCGTCAAGAGTCGCCGGCCGGCCACGGCCGTGAAGCGCCTGCTGACGGCCGCTGCGGCCCAGGCTGGTTACACCATCGAAGAGGTATTGGGCACGTCGGGCGCTGCGCCTGCTGCGCAGGCGAAAAAGCCTGCACGTCGCCGACTCGGGAAGGTGGCACCGAAGTACCGCGACCCGGAGAACAAGCGGAACACCTGGTCGGGTCGCGGCAGGATGCCGTTATGGCTGGTCGAAAAGACCCGGCATGGGCGCAGCCCTGCTGACTATCTGATCCCCGGCCTGGCCCGACCGACGTTGAGCAAGGGCAGCGTGATCGGCAAGCGGACGGTGTTCAAGCAGGCCTGACCAGCACTCGGCTGGTCGCCGCGTATCGCGCCGTGAGACACCGGCTGCCTATGCTCGCGGCCATGCACGATGAACTCCCCGACGACTTCGAATGGAAGCCCCGCTGCCACCTCGACACGCTGCCGACCGGCCTGTTCCTGCACGGCGAACTGGTCGCGTCGATGCTGCAGCGGGTGGACGGAAGCTGGCTGGCGCGATTGCATCTGCAGGATGGCATCCATGCGCCGCTGGTGACCCGACGCTGCACTTCGTTTGAGAGCGGGCGGCGCGGTGCCGAGCTGTGGGCGTTGCGGCACGAGCGCGCGCTGCGCGCGAAGGTGGCGGTAAAGCTGCGGTGGATCCAGGACAACGTAGTCCTGCGCGGACGCGGCCACTCACTGCACGTGTAGTCGATCATGGATCGACTCTACCGGCGCCCGCGAGGTGTGC
>JAZBLM010000018.1:0-38603 GCA_037033225.1 Pseudomonadota bacterium | reverse complement strand
GGCTTTCCTGCTCCGGGTTGCCGACGTTTCCTCCGACGGCACCGAAGCCGCCGCCATCGGCGGCACCGCCCGCGCCACTGCCGACACTGGCCGCCGCAGGTGCGCCGGCGTGGGCGCGCAGGCGCGGCACGATGCGGGACACCTTGAACAATGGCCGCGACAGCACACCGCCGCGCGCCGGCGAGGACGGGGGCGTTTTCGGTACCGGAGCGCTGCGCCCCCCTGCCTTGCCCCTGCGCGCCAGGGGGATGGAGGGGTGGCGCGCGTCCGCTGTCGATGCCGATGCCGGCGCGACGCCGGCAACCGTAGTCGACGCCTGTGCCGGGGCCAGGCTGCAGCCTGAGGGCAGGCATCCCGACCAGGGAACTGCCGTCGCAGGCAGCGGCAGCGCAGCCACTCCGCCGCCCACGCCCGGCCGCTGGTGCGTGCCCAGCGGGGGACCGGCCAAACGACGCGTGGCATCCAGCGGCACGCAGCCGGCGTTGAACAAGGACTGCAGCCCCTCAAGCACGTTCGTACCGGCGCGCAGCGTCCGCAGCAGCTGCAGCAGCAGGCGCCCGCTTCGGCCTTGCACGGGACGTGCGGCACCCGGGCGCAGCAGGGCATGCAACAGCGCACAGCAGGCGAGACCGATCACGATCGACGGATGGCCGAGCGCCGTGCCGAAGCGTGCTGGCAGCACCGTGCGAAGCCAGGCGCCGAGCTGGCAGGCGAGCGCTTCAGGCACCAGCGCGCCAATCGGAAGGGTCTGCAGCGTGCGCAGCAGGTCGCCACGGCCAGCCGCCGACAGCGCCTGGTACCCCTGGTACGCCACATAGGGAACGGCGCAGCCCGGCACCCACTGATCGGCAGCCGCCAGCAGCCGCGCAAACCCCAGTGCAGCTCCCCAGCCGATCAGCTCGGCGCCCGCCGCATCGGCGACCGCGCAGGCCTCCTGCGCGTGAAAGGTCGATGGTCGCGCGATCGGCCATCCGACTGCGTTGCGCACGCAGGCGGTGCGCTGGCGGGGCAGCAGGGCGGCAGCCTGCTGCTGCAGCCAGCGTCCCGGATCGCGGGAATGGACGGCAGCACACGGCATTGAAGGCGGCAGGGCAATGGGCATGCAGGCGCCGGTGACGGCCCTGCGCGGGCCGGGGCCTTCAGGTTCGGGCGTGGACGTGTCCACTGCTACCGGATTCCACGCATCCGCTCAGCGCTTCCAGCCAGCGTGGGACATCGCCTCCTGGAGGTGGTCGACGAACGAGCGCACGCGTGCCGAGACGGCAGTGTTGCGGTAGTACACCGCGTGGATGGGCTGGTGCACGTCCAGCGTGTGTGCGGCCAGTACCGGCACCAGCGCACCGGACGCGCGATCGGCTTCGGTCATGAAATCGGACAGGCAGGTGATGCCGGTTCCTTCCACGGCGAGCCGGCGCAGGGTTTCCCCGCTGGAAGCGGCGATGGCCGGATGGATCCGCAGCTGGCCCTCGTCCGTACCGGGCAGTGGCCAGCGGTTGAGCGACTCCGGTTCGTTGAAGCCCAGGCAGGGGTGGCCGGCGAGCGCGGCCACGTCCTGTGGCGCCCCGTGGCGCTGCAGATAGGCCGGACTGGCCAGCACCTGCAGCCGGCTGCGTCCGAGCAGTCGGGCGTGCAGGGTGGAGTCTTCAAGCGGGCCGATCCGGATGGCCAGATCGGTGCGCTTCTCCAGCAGGTCGATGTAGCGCTCGGAGCTGTTGAGCTCCAGCAGGATGTCGGGGTACCGCGCGCAGTAGTCCCGCGCCAGCGGTGTCAGCACGTGCAGCACGAAGGGCATGGCCGCGTCCACGCGCAGCCGGCCCGCCGGTCGCTCGCGCCGCGCAGCCATCTGTTCTTCGACTGATTCCACCGCATCGAGGATCTGCCGTGCCTGGCGCACGAAGGCCACGCCCTCCTCAGTCAGGTGCAGGCGCCGGGTAGTGCGGGTCAGCAGCGTGGTGCCCAGCTTTTCCTCCAGGCGGCCAAGCGCCCGGCTGATGCCGGACGGGGTCTGCCCCAGCTGCCCGGCGGCCGCGCTCAGGGTGCCGCAGTCGATGACGGCACGCAGCGCATGCATCTCGTCGAGGGTGATCTTCATTCCCGCATTATTGACCAGAAGGCAATAGTGATTGGCGGCCAAGGTGGTTTTTCAGCAAGGATCGTCGGCGCAGACTGCGCCCCTCTTCCTCATCCGGCTCCCTCCATGATCCGTGGCATACCCCTTGCCCTGCTGGCGCTTACCCTGGGCGCCTTCGCCATCGGCACGACCGAGTTCGTCATCGTCGGCCTGCTGCCGACCATCGCCGCCGACCTGCGGGTCAGCCTGCCTTCGGCCGGCCTGCTGGTGTCGCTATACGCGCTTGGCGTGGCCATCGGTGCGCCGGTGCTGACCGCGCTGACCGGCCGCGTGCCGCGCAAGACCCTGCTGGTTGCCTTGATGCTGGTGTTCACCGTCGGCAACCTGGTGGCCTTCCTGGCGCCGGGCTACGGCTCGCTGATCGTCGCACGCATCCTGACCGGGCTGGCGCACGGGGTGTTCTTCTCCATCGGTTCGATCATCGCGACCTCGGTGGTGCCACGGGACAAGGCGGCCAGTGCCATTGCGATCATGTTCACCGGCCTGACCGTCGCGCTGGTCACCGGCGTGCCGCTGGGCACCTTCATCGGCCAGCACCTGGGCTGGCGTGCGACCTTCCTGGCGGTTTCCGGACTGGGCGTTCTGGCCCTGCTGGGCAGCCTGCTGTTCGTTCCCCGCCACCTGGCGCAGGCCGCACCAGCCACCTTCCGCCAGCAGCTGGGCGTACTGGCGCAGCCACGGCTGCTGCTGGTATATGCGATGACCGCGCTGGGCTATGGCGGCACCTTCCTGTCATTCACCTATCTGGCACCGATCCTGCAGCAGGTCACCGGCTTTTCCGCCAACGCGGTCAGCGGCGTACTGCTGGTCTACGGCGTCTCGGTGGCGTTCGGCAATGTCTGGGGCGGCCGCCTTGCCGACCGGCTGGGACCGGTTCCCGCGCTCAAGCGCATCTTCGCGCTGTTGGCGCTGGTGCTGCTGGTGCTGACGTTCACTGCCTACAGCCCCTGGCTGGTGCTGCTGACCGTGCTGGCGCTGGGAGCGGTGGCCTTCGGCAACGTGCCGGGACTGCAGGTGTACGTGGTCACGCAGGCGCAGCGCCATGCGCCGCAGGCCACCGACGTCGCGTCCGGGCTGAACATCGCCGCATTCAACATCGGCATCGCGCTGGGGGCGTCGCTGGGCGGTCTGGTGGTCGAACACATCGGCCTGATGCATACGCCGTGGCTGGGCGCGCTGGTGGTGCTCGGTGCGTTGGGGCTGACCGTGCTGAGTGGTCGGCTGGATCGCCGCGACGGTGTCGCCGATCGAGTCGATGGCATCGCCGTCACCGCGCACTGAAGGTTTGCCCCCCACACCCCCGGAACGCCGTGTTGCCCGCATGCACACGGCCGCTGCCCTACCCTCTTCCGTTCCCCTGCTGGAGTTCCCCCATGACTGTTCCCGCTTTCGGCCTTGGTACGTTCCGCCTGAAAGGCCAGGCCGCGATCGACTCGGTGCGCAGCGCACTCGAGGTTGGTTACCGCGCCATCGACACGGCACAGATCTACGGCAATGAAGCCGAGGTCGGCCAGGCCATCGCCGACTCCGGCGTGCCGCGCGACGACCTGTATCTGACCACCAAGGTCTGGATCACCGATTTCAACCACGACGCCCTGCTTTCCAGCCTGCGCACCAGCCTGGACAAGCTGCGCACCGACCGCGTCGACCTGGCCCTGATCCACTGGCCGTCGCCGGACGACGCCGTGTCCATGGAGACCTACCTGGGCGCACTGGCCGAAGCCAAGGCGCAGGGCCTGACCCGCGCCATCGGCATCTCCAACTTCACCATCGCACAGACCCGTCGCGCGATCGGCATCCTGGGCGCGGCGGAGATCGCCACCAACCAGGTCGAAGTCCACCCTTACCTGCAGAACCGCCTGCTGGTGCCTTTCCTGAAGGAACAGGGCATCCACGTCACTGCCTACATGAGCCTGGCCTACGGCGAGGTCATCCGGGACCCGGTGATCCAGGCCATCGCGGGTCGCCACCAGGCCACGCCGGCCCAGGTCGCGCTGGCCTGGGCCCTGCAGCAGGGGTATTCAGTGATTCCTTCGTCGACCCGGCGCGAGAACCTCGCCGGCAACCTCGACGCGGTGCGCTTGCAGCTGGACGCAGAGGACATCGACCGCATCGCGGCACTGGACCGTGGCCATCGCCTGGCCAACCCCGAGGGTATCGCGCCCGCCTGGGATTGATGCTTACGGTGCCAGCAGCCAGTGCCGCATCGCAGCGCTGACCTCGTCCGGTTTTTCCATGGGTGACAGGTGGCCGCAGTCCGGCAGGGCCACAAGCGTTGCGTGGGGTGCCAGCGCCTGCATCGCCTCGCTGATCGAAAGCGGGGTGATGCGATCGTTGCAGCCGCAGACGATCAGCAGCGGATCACGGTAGGCGGCCAGCACCTCGCTGCCGTCGGCCCGGCCGAGCCCACTCTGCTGCAGGAAGACATCGGCGCCGAGTCGCGCGGTCATGTCGCGCACGCGCTGGATGAGCGCGTGATCGCCCAACCGCGATGCGTCGATGTAGCTTTTCATCAAGCTGTTGCCGAAGCCCTGGAACCGTCCTGGCAAGCGGACGCTGGCCACTTGGGCAGCCCGTTGGGCTGCACGCTCCGGTGTATCGGGCTGGAAGGCGGTGTCGACCAGCGCCAACCGCAGCACGCGCTGCGGTGCGGTACGCAGGATCTGCTGTGCAACGAAGCCACCGAGCGAAAAACCGGCCAAGGCGAAACGCGGGGGCGCCTGGGCCAGCACGGCGTCGGCAACGGCCTGCATTGTGGTGCCCTGCGTCAGATCCCCCACCGTGCAATCGGCAATGTCGGCCAGGCCCGTCATCTGCCCGCGCCAGAGTTCGGCATCGTTGAGCAGGCCCGGCAGCAGGAGCAGGGGAATGCGCGCGTTCATGCGCTCCATTATCGCATCGCACTCCTGGCCTGCAGCGCCGGTGTCAGCCGGCTGTTCGGTCACCCGCGGTGTGATCGTCCGCCGGAGCGGCATAGCCGGCAGCGGCTGTAGCCGGCGCTACCGCCGCTGCCGCGTCATTCAAGCAGCTGCGGCGACACCTGCTGTACCGGCAGGCTGACCATCATCACCGTGGAATCGTCCGGATCCAGCCGGGTGCTGAAGCCGAGGCTCTGGCACATGGCGATCATGGTGCTGTTCTCGCGCAGTACCTGGCCTTCCACCACATCCAGGCCCAGCCACTTCGCGTACTCGATCATGATGGTCATCAGCCGCCAGCCAATGCCGTGACCCTTCAGGTCCGAGCGGATCAGGATGCCGTACTCACCACGATGGTAATCCGCGTCGGCGTGCAGGCGCACTGCGCCCAGCATGTCACCACTGCGCGGGTCGATGGCCACCAGCGCGATGGATCGTGCGTAGTCGAGCTGGGTCAGGCGGGCGATGAATTCATGGCTGAAATGCTTCACCGCCTGGAAGAAGCGCAGGCGCAGGTCTTCATCACTGACGCGTGCGAAGAACGCACGGAACAGCGCATCATCTTCCGGGCGCACCGGCCGTACGAATGCCGTGCTGCCATCGGACAGGGCCAGCCTGCGCTCCCACTCCTTCGGATACGGGAACACGGCGAAACGCGGATGGCCCCGGCCCTTGTGCAGGATGCGCGAGGGGGCTACCGCAACCCGCGCATCCAGCGCCAGGATGCCGTCGCGGTCGGCCAGCAACGGATTGATATCGAGCGTGCGGATCTCTGGGATGTCGGCTGCCAGCTGCGCGAGTTTTACCAGCACCAGCGCTACCGCGCGTTCGTCGGCAGCAGGGAAGTCGCTGTACGGTTTGAGGATGCGCGAAACGCGGGTGCGGCCGATCAACTCATGCGCCAGCCGCAGGTCCAGCGGCGGCAGTGCGAGCGCCTTGTCATTGATGACTTCCACGGCGGTACCGCCGCGGCCGAACACGATGACCGGACCGAATGTGGCGTCGTCGGCAATGCCTGCGATCAGCTCGCGCGACTTCGGCCGTACGATGGTCGGCTGCACCAGCAGGCCGTCGATGCGTGCATCCGGACGCAGTTCGCGTGCGCGCGCCAGGATGCTGCTGGCCGCCGACTGCACGGCAGCGAGCGTCGATAGGTTCAGGCGCACGCCGTCCACTTCGGACTTGTGTGGAATGTCTGCAGACAGGATCTTCAGCGCCACGCTGGCGCCCTGCTCCAGCAGGGGTTGTGCCAGGTCCATCGCTTCGTGCGCATCACGGGCGTGCAGCACCGGCGCGGAGGGGATGCCGTAGGCCTGCAGAAGCGCATGCGTGGCCAACGGATACAGCCAGCGTTGCCCCGCATCGAGCGCCGCATCGACGATCGCCCGTGCGCCGGCTGCATCCACGACGAAGTCCTCCGGCAGGCTCGGCGGCGTCTCCATCAGTGCGTTCTGCGCGTCGCGGTAGCGCACCAGATGCTGGAAGCCGCGCACGGCTTCGGCCTCGGTGGGGTACGTGGGTATGCGCGCGGCGTTGAGCGTGGCCGTGGCCTGTTCGTCATTGCCCAGCCAGACCGCGAATACCGGCTTGTCGCGCTGATGGCGCGGGCGTACGGCAAGGGTGCGCACCAGTGCCTGGGCCGCATCGGCCGAGGAAGTGAAGGCAGTCGGCACGTTGACGACCAGCAGCGCGTCGTTTTCCGTGTCGGCCAGCAACGCTTCGATCGCAGCCGCGTAGCGCTCGCCGTCGGCGTCGACCACGATGTCGACCGGGTTGTCGCGCGACCATCCCTGGGGCAGTACGGCATCCAGCTGCCGCACGGTCGCGTCGGACAGCGACGCCAGGGTGCCGCGCAGCGCGGCGAGCTGGTCGACCGCGAGCCGGCCGACGCCGCCGCCATTGCTGAGGATGGCCAGCCGGCGACCCGGGAACGAACCCAGGCGACCCAGCGTTTCGGCTGCGGTGAACAGCTCGTCCAGCGCGCTGACGCGCAGCAGTCCTGCACGGTTGAAGGCAGCCCCGTACACATCGTCGGCACGCGCGAGCGCCTGCACGTGGGTGTCGTTGCCCGGCATGATGCGCTCGGCGCGGCCGGACTTCACCACCATCACCGGTTTGGAACGTGCGGCGGCCCGGGCGGCGGACATGAACTTGCGCGCGTCCTTGATCTGTTCCACGTACAGCAGGATCGCGCGGGTCCGGTAGTCACTGGCGAAGTAGTCCAGCAGGTCACCGAAATCGACATCCATCGTGTCACCGAGCGACACGACGGCAGAGAACCCTACCGAGCGTGCGACGCCCCACTCCACCAGTGCAGCAGCGATCGCGCTGGATTCGGACACCAGCGCCAGGTCGCCGGCCTGCGGCACGTGGGCGGCGATGCTGGCATTGAGGCGCGCATGCGGTGCGATCACGCCCAGGCAGTGGGGACCGAGGATGCGCAGCCCCTTGGCACGCGCATTGGCTGCAACCTGCGCAGCCAGTGAACCCGGCCCCTCGCCGAGGTGTGCGGTCAGGATGATCGCCGCGGCTACGCCCAATGCCGCTGCATCGGCGATCACCTGCGGCACGATGCTGGCCGGCGCCGTCACCACCACCAGTTCCGGCACCCAGTCCAGGTCCTTCAGCCGCTTGACCGTGCGCAGGCCATCGATCTCGGCGTGACGCGGGTTGACCCACGCCACCTTGCCCGCGAACCCCGCCCCGCGCAGGTTGCGCATCACCGCGCGGCCAGCCGACCGGTCGCGGGGACTGCCCCCGATCACGGCCACCGACTGCGGGCGGAACACGGACTGCAGGTTGTAAGTACTCATGCCGCTAGTAGAGCAAAAAAGGGGACGGAGGGGATTAAGTCGCACCCAGCCTGTTGCGGGCCATGTGCGACTTAATCCCCTCCGTCCCCTTTTTTACAGCAGGGTGCCGCGGAGGAGGGTGGCGGCGATGCTGAAGTAGATCACCAGTCCGGTGACGTCAACGAGGGTGGCGACGAAGGGCGCCGATGCGCTCGCCGGGTCGAAGCCAAGGCGCTTGAGGACGAAGGGCAGCATGGAGCCGGACAACGAACCGAAGGTCACGATGCCCACCAGCGCGGCCGCCACGGTAAAGGCCAGCAGCAGCCAGTGCTCACCGTAGTCATGCAGTCCCCCCAGCTGCCAGACCACGATGCGGGTCATCGCCAGTGCGCCCAGGAGGGTACCCAGCACCATGCCGGTGGGCAGCTCGCGCAGTGCCACCTTCCACCAGTCGCGCAGGCGCAGTTCGCGCAGCGCCAGGCTGCGGATAAGCAGCGAGGTCGCCTGTGAACCGGAGTTGCCGCCGGAGCTCATGATGAGCGGAATGAACAGCGTCAATACCACCGCGCGCGCCAGCTCGTCTTCGTAGTGCTGCATTGCGCTGGCGGTGAGCATCTCCCCCAGGAACAGGACGCTCAACCAGCCGCCGCGCTTGCGCAGCATCTCCACGAAACCGATCTGCATATAGGGCTTTTCCAGCGCTTCCATGCCGCCGAATTTGTGCGCGTCTTCGGTCGACTCCTCGATCAGCGCATCCAGGATGTCGTCCACGGTCACGATGCCCATCATGCGCATCGACGCGTCGACCACCGGGATCGCCAACAGGTCGTGGCGCCGGATCAGCTGGGCGACGTCCTCCTGGTCCAGCGACACGTCGACGGTGACCGGCGCATTGACCTGGGCAACCTTCAGGATCGGATCGGTCGGCGCACCGGTGATCAGCCGCCGCATGGTCACCACCTGCCTGAGCTGCCGGGTCACCGGGTCGAGGACGTAGATGGCGTACACCGTCTCACGCGTGCGTTCCACGTCGCGTATGTACTGCAGGGTCTGTCCGACGGTCCAGTCTGCCGGCACGCTGACGAACTCGGTGCTCATCAGCGCCCCCGCCGTATGCGGTGGGTAGCTGAGCAGTGTCTGGATGACCTGGCGGGCTTCGGGGCTGATCAGCGGGACCAGGCGCGCCCGCTGCGTGGCATCCAGCGCATGCACGATGTCGGTAGCCCGATCGTCCGCCATCAGGCCCAGCAGCGCGGCCGCACGCGGCGGCGGCAGTGCGGCGACCAGCGCCCCTGCACGATGCAGTTCCGGCGCTTCAAGCAGCTTCACCGCGCGTGGCAGGGGCAGCGCGCCCAGCAGCGCAACTGCGCCGGTGAAGGGAAGTGTGTTGAGGTATTCCACCGCATCGGCGGTGTTGAAGTCGGCCAACGGGGCGGCCAGGGTAGCCGCGTCGGCAGCCGGACGCAGCATCTGCTTCTGGTTCATGGGATTCGCCTTCGGGATTGCAGGTGCAACGCCGATGCAGCGAACCGGTCCCTGTCAGGCGGTCGCCCTGGTCGGCGTCGAACGAGGTCGACTTCTACTGTCGCTGGACATGGGAATGAGTTCCGGGAGGGTATGGCCGACGGACGGGCCGGCGGCGGGGGGCAGGATGGACCTGTCACCCCCAGGGGTCAACCCCATTGCCGCCAGCGCTTCGGGCGCCACTCAGTTCCAGGCCACGCGCGGCAACAGCGCTGCGGCGCATAATGACGGCATCACCGCCGCATGGCGGGTCTCCCTTTCCTCCCTGCCGGACCCCGATTTCATGCATAGCGGCGTGCTGGAACTGGCCCTCGTCCTGCTGCTGGCGGCCGTCATCGCCGTACCTGTGTTCCGCCGGCTTGGCTTTGGTGCGGTCCTGGGCTATCTGGCGGCGGGCGTGGTGCTGGGACCGGATGGGCTGGGATTCGTGCACGACACCGACCGCATCCTCGGCGCAGCGGAGATCGGCGTGGTCATGCTGCTGTTCGTGATCGGGCTGGAACTGTCACCCTCGCGGTTGATGGTGATGCGGCGCTCGGTATTCGGCGCCGGCGCGCTGCAGGTCGCCAGCGCTGCGCTGGTCCTGGGCGGCCTGCTGATGCTGGACCACTTCCACTGGAAAAGCGCGCTGGTGGTCGGCGTCGCACTGGCGCTGTCGTCGACCGCCGTGGGCCTGCAGCTGCTGTCCGAACACAAAGCGCTCAATACCGACCACGGCCGGTTGGCGTTCGCGATCCTGCTGTTCCAGGACCTCATCGCCATCCCCTTGCTCGCCGCCATCCCGCTGCTGGGTGGCGCCCGCAACCAGACGCTGCACTGGCAGGACGTGGCGGTGGCGCTGGGGGCGCTGGCCGTGGTGATCCTGTGCGGGCGTCCGCTGCTGCGCCGGGTGTTCGGCGCGGTCGCACGCGCGCGCAGCCCCGAGGTGTTTACCGCCACCGCCCTGCTGGTGGTGCTGGGCACGGCGTGGTTCCTGCAGGAAGCTGGCCTGAGCCCCAGCCTGGGCGCGTTCCTGGCCGGGGTGCTGCTGGCCGACTCGGAATTCCGGCACGAGCTCGAAGCGCAGATCGAACCGTTCAAGGGACTGTTCCTTGGCCTGTTCTTCATCGCGGTGGGCATGGGCATCGACCTGGACCGGATTGCCGCCGAGCCGGGCATGATCGCCGCCGGGGTGGGCGTGCTGCTGGTGGTCAAGTTCGGCCTGCTGTACCTGATCGGACGGCTGGCGCAT
Source organism: Pseudomonadota bacterium (assembly GCA_037033225.1). Taxonomy (GTDB): domain Bacteria; phylum Pseudomonadota; class Gammaproteobacteria; order Xanthomonadales; family Xanthomonadaceae; genus Stenotrophomonas. The sequence goes on along the minus strand of JAZBLM010000018.1, from coordinate 28,007 downwards.
CTGCGCGCGCGACCCGCCCTGATGCTGGGCAGCGTACTGTGGCTCGGCGGCGAGTTCGCCTTCGTGGTGTTCAACGAAGCGCAGCGCGCGCAGCTGCTCGGCAGCGCGAACCATGACCGGCTGGTCGCCATCGTCGGCCTGTCGATGGGGTTGACACCGCTGTTGTTGATCGCGCTGCTGCGCCTGTTGGGCCGGGAGCCGCATGCACCGCGCGATGCGCCTCCCGCCGACGAGGTCAATCCGGACAACCGGCCCAAGGTGCTGATCGCCGGCATGGGCCGCTTCGGCCAGGTCGTCGCCCGCCTGCTGACCGCACAGAAGGTGCCGTTCGTCGCGCTGGAAGCCAACCCGGACACGGTGGCCGACCTGCGCCGCTTCGGCAACCAGCTGTATTACGGCGATCCGACCCGGCCGGAGATGCTGCGTGCCGCCGGTGGCGCGGACATCGCGATCTTCGTGGTGACCATGGACGATCCGGATACCAACCTGCGCGCGACGCGCCTGATCCGCCGCCTGTATCCGGATGCGCGCGTACTGGCACGGGCACGCAACCGACAACACGCATGGCGCTTGATGGACATGGGCAGCGAGCCGTTCCGCGAAGTGTTCGGCACCAGCCTGGAGCTGGGCGAGCGGGTGCTGGTCGCGCTGGGTCTGGACGCCGACACCGCACAGCGCCACGTGCAGCGTTTTCGCGAACATGATGAGAAGCTGCTGCGCGACCAGTACCTGGTCTACGACGACGAGGCCGCGGTGATCCAGACCTCGAAGGACGCGCGCAACGACCTGATGCACCTGTTCGAGGCCGACGCAGGCAGCAGCAACGAGCCGCCACCGCCTGAAGCGCGCTGACCGCGCGCTCCAGGCTTCCTGCCCTGGATCATTCGCGCAGGAAGCGCGCCATCGAAGACACGCCGGGTACGCGCGGCTGGAACTCGGCGGCCACGTCGATGAAGCCGCGCATGACGGCAATCTCCCGCGGTGTACGGTTCAGCGTATCCCGCGCTTCCGGATCGGCACCGGCCCGCAGCAGGCGCTGCACGAGCAGCGGCAGCCCATGCAGGGCAGCCAGATGCAGGGGGCCGAAACCCCGCGGATCGCGGACGTCCAGCGACACGTCTTCGTCGAGCAGGCGTTCCACGCCCGCCATCACCACCTGCTCATCACAGGCGGTGCCGGGTTCGGCGCGCGCGCCGAGCAGCAGCAGCAGCGGCGTGACTTCCCCGGCCGCCGTGTCCGGCTCGGCGCCGGCCAGCAACAGCGTGTCGAGCAGGGCCAGCAGGCGCGAACGGTCACGCGCGGAGAAACCGTACAGGGCCCCGCAATGAAGAGCGGCCAGCTGCTGCGCATCGCTGGCATGGACGTCGGCCCCCGCGCTGAGCAGGCGCGCGACGATGTCGGGAAGCCCCAGGGCAGAGGCGAGCATGAGCACGGTGACGCCACCAGGCAGGCGATGTTCGAGCTGTGCACCCGCATCGAGCAGCGCCGAGACAATGTCCATCTGGCGCATGCTGACCGCTGCCGAGAGGGGGGTGGCACCGCTGGCTGACGCGTGCTGCGGATCAGCGTTGCGTGCCAGAAGCAGATCCACCACCGCCAGATGGCCACCACCGGCCGCACGCAGCAGCGCCGTGCAGCCCTGCGCATCGACGCTGTCCACGGCGAAGCCCAGGTCGACCAGCCGGCGTACGGCATCCACATCACCCGCTGTTGCAGCCGCCGGCACGTCGGCTTCGCGCAGCGTGCGTCGCGGCAGCGACCAGATCCGCCAGTCCAGCCAGTCGGCCAGATCGCGGCGACCGCTCGACAGGGCCACCCCGAGCGGCGTCTGGCCATCGGCGGCGCGCGCTTCCGGCGATGCGCCGTGGCGTACCAGCAGCTTCAGCGCCGCTTCGCGGCCGAGCGCGGTGGCCAGGTGAAGGGCGGTCATGCCATGGCTGTCGCGCGCCTCGCGGTCGACGCCCAGCCCCAGCAGGGACTGCTGCAGGCGCAGCCATCCCAGCCGCACGGCCAGCGCCAGCGGAGGATCGCCGGCCGGCGACGCAGCGAACGGATCGGCACCGCGTTCCAGCAGTTCCAGCGCCAGCTGTTCCAGCCCGCGATGAGCCTGGTCATGCTGGGCGCAGGCGGCCAGGAAGCGGGCCAGCCCGCCACCACCGGCAGGCGAGACGCCGTGCTCCAGCATCGCCTGCAACGCCGGTACGGCGTCAACGCCGCGCGCCAGAAGGGCGAACATCGGCGTGTCGGCACAGGCGTCCAGCAGGTCATGGGAGGCACCTTGTTGCAGCAGCCAGCCGATGGCGCGTGGGTCCAGCGCGAGTTCCGGATCGTGCAGCAGGCCACCCAGCTCCTCAGGCCGGCACAGCCGTGCCATCGAGTCCATGCCCTCCAGGTTGCCGAAACGCAGCGACTCGCGCAGCAGTTCCAGCGGTGGCCGGTCCGGCAGCAGGGCCGACGTGTGCGCCTCGTCTGCGCTGATGTTGGCCAGCCCGTCGCTCACTGCTGCGGGCAACGGATAGGCAGGGTCCATCATGGCGACGATCGCCCAGCGCCCGGACGCGGCCGCGCTGTCCACGGCACGACGCGCGAGCGGATCGGACAGGTCCGCGACCAGGCCCAGATCCAGCAGGCGCCGCACCAGCAGCGGCGGCACATCGGCGGCCATCGCGGCCAGTACCAGCGCATTGCGCCCTTCGCCATCGACCGCCGCCAGGTCGGGCGAGTGCCGCAGCAGGTGTTCGACCACGGCCGCACGGCCGCTTGCGGCGGCTTCCAGCAGCGGCGTCCGGCCGAGCGCATCACGTGCCTCCAGGTTCGCGCCCGCGGCGAGCAGTGCGTCGAGGATCGCGGTATGCCCCGCCAGCGCCGCATCGTGCAGCGCGCTGCGCCGCTGGCGATCGCGCGCATCGGCGCGGGCCTTGTGCTTGAGCAGCAGCAGCACGCCGGCAGGATCGTCGTCTTCGGTCGCTGCAGCGGCCAACAGGACCGGCGTGCCTTCAGCCGGCTCGGTGCGTGCGCCGCGTTCAAGCAGGAAGCGGGCGAGGCGCCAGTTGCCGACCTGGCAGGCCACCGCAAGCGGTGACCAGCCGTCATTGTTCAGGGCGTCGATTTCCGCTGCGGCGTCGCGCAGCAGCGCCGCGACACCAGGGTCGGAGCTGCGCGCGGCGTGATGCAGCGGTGTGTTGCCATCGGCATCGGCAGCACGCGAGTCGGCACCGTTGGCCAGCAGGGTCATCACCGCTTCCGGACGGCCATGCCAGCTGTCACGGGTCGCCGCCAGCAGGGGCGTCATGCCCTTGTGTGGCGCATTGACGTCGACGCCGCGCGCAATCAGTTCGCGCAGCAAGCGCAGGTCAGGCAATACCGCGGCAAGCACGGGCAACGTACGCTGGTCGCGCCATTGCGGGTCCGGCAAGGCGTGCGGATCCGCGCCGGCCTGCAACAGCTGCAGCGCGCGCTCGATCCGCCCGTGCCGCGCCGCTTCATAGAGCGCTGGCACCAGCGCATCGGCCTGCATCGCCTCCAGCGGTGCGCTGGCCTCGGCCGATGGCGGTTCCTGTTCCCAGGCCGTGTGCAGTTCCTGCAGGCCGTGCAAGGGTGCGACCGGCGCGCTGCGGGCCGGCGCCACCTGCTGCAGCAGCAGGTGCAGCAGCGGAGACCCGATCACCAGCGCCGCGAGTGCCGGCCAGCGCAGCGCGGGGGGCAGCAGCCCCGGCCAGGCCGGCAATACCACCAGCGCGCAGATCAGCAGCACCAGCGCCGCGACCAGCAGGCCACGCCATGCCCCCAGCTCGCGTGCACCCAGCCCGGTTGCGTGGCGTTGCAGGCCACCGGCCAGGCGCTCGACATCGCTCCACAGGGGCCAGGTCCGCCAGACTGCCAGCAGGCCCACGCCAAGCAGCACGGTCAGCCCCAGCGCAGCGGCCAGGCTGCCGCTCTCACGCAGCGCAGCCAGCGGCCAGGCCAGCAGCACGGCGAGTACGGCCGGGCCGGCCAGCCACAGCGCGAGCAGCGACGGCAGCTCTTCGCGCATGACCTGCGGCAGCGGACGTGGTACCCGGCTGCGGCGTGCCCACGACACGCCCAGCGCGAAAGCAGGCTGTGCCAGCGCGGCCAGCAGGGCAGCGGGCAGGCCGCCGACGGCGGAAGCAAGCGTGAGCACGACGCCCAGCGCGAAAGCGGCGGTAACGTCGCGTGATCCCGGCTCAGTCATTGTGGCGCGGCATCATGCTGGTGATGCTGGGCGGCACCTGCAGATAGAACCCGCAACGGGTCAATTCAGCACGCACCAGCCCGGCATCGGCACGCGCCAGACGGCGGCCTTCGCCCAGCTCCACCTCCAGCACCAGCTGCAGCCGGCCGAGCGAGGCGGCCAGCGGCGCAGGCAGCACCGCAAAGCCATCGCGCTCGGCGAGATAGACGTAGGTGTCGTCCTTGCGGTGACTCTTGTAGACGTAGGCGTGCATGCTTTCAGGTTCACCCTTCAAGGCATGATTGTGTCGGAAAGCCGCCACGGGCGGAAGGCGTCAGCACGACGCCCGTGCCGCTGCGTCGGGTTTCACCGTCCGGGGTTCATCAATGTCGCGGCGCGGTTCAGGCTGCGGTGGCCGGATGACGGGCGAACACCAGTGACGTGTTGATCCCCCCGAAGGCAAAGTTGTTGCTCATCACATGCTGCACCTGCAACGCGCGACCTGCGCCGCGGATGTGGTCCAGCGGCGCGCATCGAGGATCGACCTGGTCAAGGTTGAGGGTCGGGGCGAACCATCCGGTGCGCATCATCTCGATGCTCAGCCAGGCCTCGAAGGCGCCACACGCGCCCAGCATGTGGCCGACATAACTCTTCAGCGAACTGACCGGCACCCCTTCGCCGAACACCGCCGCCGTGGCGTGGCTTTCGGCGATGTCGCCATGCTCGGTCGCGGTGCCGTGGGCGTTGAGATAGCCGATCTGCGCAGCGTCGAGTCCCGCATCCTGCAGCGCCAGCCGCATCGCCTGGGCCATGGTGGGGCTGCTGGGCTGGGTCACGTGCTGGCCGTCGCTGTTGCTGGCGTAGCCCACCACCTCGGCGAGGATCGGTGCGCCGCGCTGCAGCGCGTGCTCGCGCTCCTCCAGCACCAGCGTACAGGCGCCCTCACCCAGCACCAGTCCATCGCGCGACGCATCGAACGGACGCGGCGTGGCCTGCGGTGCATCGTTGCGGACGCTGGTGGCGTACAGCGTGTCGAAGACCGCCGCTGCCGTGGCATCCAGCTGCTCGGCACCGCCGGCCAGCATCACCGTCTGGCGCCCCGCCCGGATGGTTTCGTACGCCTCGCCGATGCCCTGGCTACCCGAGGTGCAGGCGCTGGAGGTGGTATGGATGCGCCCGCTGAGTCCGAAGAACACGCCGATGTTGACCGGCGCGGTGTGGCTCATCATCTTCAGGTACGTCGTGGCGGTGATGCCCTCGGTGCTGTGCTCCAGCAGCATGCGACCGAACTCGCCCGTTGCTTCGTGGCTGCCCGATGACGATCCGTAGGACACGCCGGTACGGCCGCCCTGCAGCACCGGGTGGTGCATCAGGCCGGCCTGCTCCAGGGCGAGTTCACTGGCGCGCACCGCCATCAGCGCGACCCGGCCCATGGAGCGGGTGGTCTTGCGGTTGTAGTGCGGTGGCAGCTCGAACGCTTCTGCCGGCGCGGCCAGGCGGGTATTGAGGCCGGCATAGACGTCCCATTCCGGCAGGGTCCGCACGGCGTTGCGCAGCGAGCGGAGTCGCGCCTGGATGGTCACCCAGTCGTGGCCAAGCGGGCTGATCGCGCCCGCGCCGGTGACCACCACACGGCAGCCCTCGCGCGCCATCAGGCCAGGCCGCCGTTGACCGAGATCACCTGCCGGGTGATGTAGCCCGCATCGGGCGAGAGCAGGAAGCACACGGCTGCGGCTACTTCCCCGGGCGTCCCGACCCGACCGGCCGGCACCGCCTTCAGCGCGTGCTCGATCACGGCGGCATCCACCATCTCGGTATCCACAAGCCCCGGCGCCACACAGTTGACCGTGATGCGACGACTGGCCAGTTCGACCGCCAAGGCCTTGGTGGCGCCGATGATCCCGGCCTTGGCCGCACTGTAGTTGACCTGGCCGCGGTTGCCGATCAGCCCGGAGACCGAAGCCAAGGTCACGATGCGGCCGGGCTGGCGGCGCCGGACCATCGGCATCACCAGCGGATGCAGCACGTTGTAGAACCCGTCCAGGTTGGTATGCAGCACATGGTCCCAGTCGTCTTCGCTCAACGCGGGGAATGCCCCATCGCGCGCGATCCCGGCGTTGCACACCACGCCGTAATACGCGCCATGGGCCTCGGTGTCATGCTCGAGCGCCGCGCGCGCGGCGCTGCGGTCGCTGATGTCGAACGTGAGAACCCGGGCCTGCCGGCCCATGGCCGTGATCTGCGCAGCCACCTCGCGCGCCTCGTCAACGCGGCTGCGGCAGTGCACGACCACGTCGAAGCCATCCGCTGCGGCACGCAGCGCGATGGCGCGTCCGATGCCCCGGCTGGCACCGGTGACCAGCACGCAAAGATTGTCCGTCATGCGCTTCCACTCTCCAGATAGGCCTGTGCATCGTCGGGTTCGAACACCGACACATTGGCTTCGACCCAGCAGGCGTCCCCAGCGACGATGCGGCAGGCGAACATGCCCAGGCCATTGTCGCCGATCAGTTCGCGATGGGCATGCACCACCAGGGGGGTGCCCGCGGGGAAGACCGGCACCGCGCTGCGATAGCGGCGGCTGCCGAGCAGGAAGCCGATCTTCGGCGCGCCGCCGTCGCGGCGGGCACGGCACCCGGCCCAGGCCGCGATGGCCTGCGCCATGTACTCGATGCCGACCCACGCCGGCACGCCGTCGTGCTGGCAGAACAGGCCCTCCGAGGGAACCACCAGCGCCGCCTCGATGCTGTCCTCGTCCCAGCGCAGCACGCGCTGCAGCAGCAGCAGGTTGCCGCGGTGCGGCACCACCTCCTCGATCGGATACAGCGTCATGCCTGCACCCGCTGCAGGGCAAGCACCGCATTGCTGCCGCCAAACGCAAAGGAGCTGCTGAGCACGCGCTGCAGCGGTGCCGCTGCGAGCGTGCCCGGCACGGCAAGTGCCAACGGCGGCAGGTCCGGATCGGGCGCCCCGTCATACCAGTGCGGCGGCAACCGCGCCTGCGGATTGTCCGTGAGCGCGATCCAGCACAATGCGGCTTCGATGGCCCCCGATGCGCCCAGCGCATGGCCGGTCAATGGCTTGGTCGAACTGGCCGCGACGCGGCTGCCCAGCACCGCATGCACCGCACGGGATTCCATCGCATCGTTGTGCCGCGTCGCCGTGCCGTGCAGGTTGATGTAATCCACGTCCGCAGGTGCCCACCCTGCGCGGTGCAGGGCCTGTTGCAGCGCATCGATGGCGCCGCTGCCACTCGGGTCGGGTGCGGACATGTGGTGCGCGTCCGAGCTCTCCCCCCAGCCCGCCAGCTGCACCGGTCCCGCTTCGCGCGTAAGCAGGAACAGCGCAGCGCCTTCGCCGATGTTGATACCGGCACGGTGGCGGGAGAACGGCAGGCAACGTGTCTCTGAAATGGACTCCAGCGCGTTGAATCCTGCAACGGTGAAACGGCACAGGGAATCAGCGCCGCCGGCGATCACGGCATCGACGATGCCTGCGCGCAGCAGGCGCGCCGCCGAGGCCAGCGCTTTGGCGCTGGAGGAACAGGCGGTGGACAGCGTCCAGGCCGGACCGCGGGCACCGCTGCGGTGACGGACGAAGGCAGCGGCGCTGCCCATTTCCTGCTGGCCATAGGCGAAGTCCGCGGGCCACTGTCCTTCGACCTGCAGGGCGCGCAGGGCCGGCTCGGTTTCACCGATCCCCGAGGTACTGGTGCCGATGATCACCGCCACCCGATGGGCGCCGTGGCGTTCAATGGCGGCCCGCACCGCCGGCGCGATCTGCGCCAGCGCCACGTCCAGCAACGCGTTGTTCCGGCCCCGCAGTTCGGTGGGCAGGCCGGACAGGTCGGGCAACGGATGCTGGACACGGCCCAGCGCGAGTCGCCGCCCCGGCAGCACGTCGTCGCAGTCGGCCAGCCCGCCCGGGGCATCGGCGAAAAGGGTCGCAGCCACGGCGTCCCGCCCACTGCCCAGTGCGCACAGGATGCCGACATCGTTGAGATGGACCGCAGGGTTCATGGCGCCTCCCCGCTCTGCACGGAGCGGATGGTCAGCGCGTAGCCTTCGATGAGGTTGTCCAGCTGCAGGCTGCCATCCCCGTTGCGCTGCAGGCGCAGCGCGTCCACGCCGTCCCGCTGCAGGCGACGCACGTGGCCATCGTCGCGCACCTGCCAGCCATCAACCAGTGCCGCCGCGATGGCGTCGGTGGGCCACAGCGCGAACTGCAGGTCGTCCAGCACACGCTCCGCCCGCACCTGGCGCGGCAGCCACGCCGCCCGCTGCTCCTGCAACTGCGCGCCGTCCCATTGCACGCGGAAGCCGGTCTGCCCCATCGCCTGCACCAGCAGCTGCACCTGGGTGGCATCGGCTTCCAGCAGCGCGTCCATCCGGCGTTCGACGCGACCGAAACGGAACGTCAGCTGCTGCTGCAGCGAAAGCGGGGCCCCGAGGCTTGCCGGCGACAGCTGCAGGGGCGGCAATGTGGCGGCATCGCGGTGTGGCCGCCCGGCACACGCGCCCAGCAGCCCGATCAGCAACAGGGCAAACAGCCAGCGGCTCATGCGATGTCCTTTCTTTCTTCGAGTCTTTCTTCAGGCAATGGCGCGGGACGGAACAGGGGCGACAGCAGCCAGACCAGGCCGATGCCCAGCAGCAGCGTCAGGCCGAAGGCACGCAATGCCGGCGTATCGGACAGACCCAGCAGCCCGAACGACAGCCAGGTACTGGCGGCGCCAACGCACACCGCCACCCACGCACTGGGATCGCCGCGGTGTTCCAGCAGGAAGATGCCGTAGTCGATGCCCATTCCCAGCAGCAGCATCAGGGCCAGCACATTGAACAGCTGCAGCGGCTGGCCGAGCAGTGCCAGCAGCCCCATGGTCAGGGTGCCGGCGAGCAGCGTGGGCACGATGACCCGCCAGGCCTGGCGGCGATAGCGCCACCACACCGCCGCGAACACCAGGCCGATGCCGGCCAGCAACAGCGCACTCATCAGGGTGCGGTAGTGGCCCAGCAGGCGCGAAAAGTCCGCCGTGCGGTCCACCCAGCGCACGCCGGCCAGGCCGCGGGCGGCAGTGTCGAGGTCGGCCAGCGCCTCCGGGCGGGACAGGTCATCGACCAGCACCACGCTCGCCATGCCCTCGCCCAGCGCACCGATGAACAGCGGTCGGAACGGCACCGATGCCGGTGAGGCGAGGAATGCGGAAAGCTCCAGCGGCGCGGTGGCAAACGCCGGTCGCAGCAGCGTTTCCCCACTGGCTGCACTGACCGCCTGCAGCGCCTGGGTCTCCACCCCGGCGACCAGGCGCGCGTCCTCAGCCTGCCGCGCCGGTGACGGCAGCCAGTCGCTCAGGGCGCGGTGACTGCCGATACGGCCTTCGCCCTCCAGCGCGCGCAGGCGCGTGGTGAGCGCTTCCTCGCGCTGCAGCAGCGTGGCCGCGTCCCTGCCCTGGACCAGGAAGAACTGCGCCGGACTGGGCATGCCGAGCAGGCGCGAAATGCGGATCTGCTGCTGCATCAGGGCCGGCGGCGAGGACTGCAGGCTGCGCAGGTCATCGTCCACGTGCAGGCGCAGCATGCCGCCTGCAGACACCAGCAGCAGGCCCCCCACGACCAGCCACAGAGCACGTCCCTGCAGCCGCGGCCAGCGCTGCAACGTGCCGCCCAGCCAGTGCGAGAAGCGGGTCTGGCGAATGGTTCCGCCGTCAAGCCAGGGGAACCACAGGATCACCGTGATGAACGCCGCTGCCAGCCCGACCACCGAAAACAGCGCCATCTGGCGCAGGCCCGGAAACGGCGTGATGGCCAGCGCCAGGTAGGCCAGCGCACTGGTCAGCAGGGCCAGCCAGAGGCCCGGCAGCAGATGCCGCAGCAGGCTCCAGCGGTTCGCGCGTGGCGCGGCCTGACGCGAAGCAAACCAGTGGATGCCATAGTCTTCGGCCACACCGACCAGCGAGGCGCCGAACACCAGGGTCAGCAGGTGCACGCTGCCGAAGACCAGCACGGTCACCGCCAGGGCCACGCCGCAGCCGACCAGCAGCGACATCGCCACCAGCGCGATCGGACGCAGCGAGCGGAATGCCAGCCACACCAGCAGCAGCACGGCCGCCAGCGAGCCCCAGCCGATGGTGTTGATCTCGCGGTTGGCCTGGACGGCGGCCGCTTCGGCGTGCAGCGGCACGCCGGCATGCAGGATTTCCAGCCCCGGCGCGACGGCCGACGCGGCCACGCCGGCCCGATCCAGCAGCGCGCCGATATGCGGCTCGCCATCGAGCTGGAAGGCCGAATCGCGCGTATCGAAACGCAGCACGGCCCAGTGTCTGTCGTCGGCCTGCAGCAGTCCGTCGCCCCCCAGGCGCAGCCCGGCAGCCTTGGCCTGTTGCTGCCACCAGCTGGGCCAGAGGGAAAGCGGGTCCTGCAGCCAACCGGTCAGGCGCGGCCCGCCCATCGGCCCGTAGAGCTGCGCCAGCGCCTGCTGCGCGAAAGCATCGGCGTTGCCGGTCCGCAGGCGCTCGCGCTGCGAGGGTGTCAGCAGGCGATCACGATACGGTGCGTAGAACGCGCGGGCTTCATCGAACCACCCGTCGAGCGCGCCGGCGGGCTGCAGCAGCGCGGCGTCGGCGTCGGACGCCATCGCGCGCGCAAAGACCGCCTGTGCTTCCAGCACAGCGTCGCTGTCGGCACCGCCCAGCAGCACCACCACATCGCGCGAGTTGGCGTCGGCGATCTGTCGGGTGACATCGGACAACAGGCGATCGGTGGCGTCCTGCGGCAGCAGTGCCAGGATGTCGGTGTCGATCGGCGCCTGCTGCCGCCATTGCAGCGCCTGCTGCACCGCCAGCGCGAGCAGCAGCGCCAGCCAGGCCAGCGCCAGCCAGCGCCATGCGCGATGCGGTGTCGCGTTGCCGGGCGTGGTGTCAGTCAAAACGGCCTGCCTCTTCGGCGCTGAGCGTGGCCGGCGTCGCGCTCAGCGCGTCGAAGCGGATCCGGGTACGGTCTTTGCCCGTTTCGACGATCTCCACTTCACGCACGTAGCGGTCGCCCCGCAGCTGCAGGGCGCTGAAGGCCTTTGCAAGCGCCGGGGATTTCGGGGTCAGCGACAGGGTCCAGGCCTCGCCTTCGCGGCGCGCGTCCACGTCGAAACGACTGGAGAGTGCAGCGACGTCACCGCTCATCAAGGCGAACAGGGTCGCGTTGACCGATCGCAGCGCAGGCTGCTCGCGCGCATCCAGCTCCACCCGGCTACGGCCATCGGCCTGGCGGCTGAGGATGCGTTCGGCGGTGACCACCATCTCCGATGGGAACGGCTTGAGCGTGGTCCAGACCACGCCACGCCCGCGCGCGACCACGAAGCGCCCCTCCGAGCGCAGCGGATTGCGGAAACCGGCGACCTGCTTTTGCTGGACGAACGTTCCACGCAGCACGTCGGGCCGCGCAACGTCGCGGGTGATCGACTGCAGCGTGGCCCGGGTGTCGCTGTGCGGTGCGGCGACAGCGGCCGGCGACAGCGCAAGCAGCGCAGACAGCGCCAGCAGGCGCAGCGGATGGAATACGTTCATGGCCTTGAGACTCCAAGTTTCTGCCACAGGATGGCGGGGCACAGGTACTGCATTTCGCCGCTGGCCGCGTCCACCGCGACCTGCACCGTGTGCGCGCGGGTCAGCCGTTCGCCACTGGCGGCATCGAAGATCACGTAGCTGATCTTCAGGCGGTTCTCCCATTCATCGATGCGTGCGCGGACGCGCAGCGGCTGCTGGAACCGCAACGGGCGTACATACTTCACCCTGGCGTCGACCACCGGCCACAGGTAACCGGATTCCTGCATCTGCGGATAGTCGTAGTCGTAGCGCTGGAGCAGGGCGCAGCGTGCGATCTCGAAATACTTGAAGTAGTTGCCGTGCCACACCACCTGCATCGGGTCGCAGTCATGGAAGGCGGGCGCCAGGCTGATCTCCGCACTGAGCTCACTCATCGGCGTACAGCGTCCACTGGCGGCTGCGGATGTCCTGCAGCAGCTGCCGCAGTTCTGCGTCAAGGGCGCGGTCTTCCTCGATCAGCGCGATGCGCCCGGCAAGGTCGTCCTGCATCGCCGCGAGGCGCTGCGGCAGCGGCCCCTCCGCACGCAGCTGCCGACGCAGCTCGACCGCCTGGCGGGCGGCGATCAGCATCGCCGCCACCACCTGCTCGGTCAGCTCGACCACCCGCAGGCAGTCGCGTGCGGCGATGGTGCCCATGCTGACCTTGTCCTGGTTGTGGCATTCGGTGGAACGCGAGAACACCGAGGCCGGCAGGGTGTTTTTCAGGGCTTCCGCCGTCCATGCGGACACGCTGATCTGCAAAGCCTTCAGGCCGTGGTTGATGGCAGCGCGCGGTCCACGGGCGGCTGACAGGTTGGCCGGCAATCCATGGCTGTAACGGGCATCGACCAGCAGCGCAAGCTGGCGGTCGAGCAGGTCGGCCAGGTTTGCGACGGTGTTCTTCAAGGTATCCATGGCCAGCGCGATATGGCCACCGTAGAAATGCCCGCCGTGCAGCACGCGTTCGTCGTCCGGGTCGATCAGTGGATTGTCGTTGGCGCTGTTGAGCTCGGTCTCGATCAGCTGGCGCAGGAACGGCAGCGTGTCTTCCAGCACCCCGATCACGTGCGGGGCACAGCGCAGGGAATAGCGGTCCTGCAGGCGCTGTTCGTTGCGCTGCGGGCGATCGCTCTGCAGGTCCGCGCGCAGCCGCGCCGCCACGCGCGCCTGCCCCGGATGTGGTTTGGCCGCGAACAGCGAGGCGTCGAAATGATGCGCGTTGCCATCGCTGGCGAGGACGTTGAACGCGGTCAGCCGCGTGGCGAGGCGGCACAGGTAGTCGGCGCGATGCCAGGCCAGGCAGGCCAGGCCGGTCATCACGGCGGTGCCGTTCATCAGCGCCAGTCCTTCCTTGGGCCGCAGCCGCAAGGGCACCATGCCGATGCGCGGCAGCACCTCCGCGGCCGGCTGGACATGGCCCTCGAACAGTACGTCGCGCTCGCCGCACAGCACCGCGGCGACATAGGACAGCGGCGTCAGATCGCCGCTGGCCCCCACCGACCCTTCGGCGGGGATGCGCGGCAGCACATCGTGCCGCAACAGCGTGGCCAGTCCCTCCAGCAGCGCCACACTGGTGCCCGACATGCCCTGTGCCAGGGACGCAAGCCGCGCGGCAAGCACGGCGCGGGTCTCCTGCGCATCCAGGAAGCGGCCCAGCCCGCAGCCATGATAGGCGTACAGGTGGTGCGGGAGCTCCGCGACCAGGGTCGGCGGAATCACCGTCGTGCAGGAGTCCCCGTAGCCGGTGGTCACGCCGTAGATGACGCCGTCCTCGCGCAGCAGGCGGTCAAGGAAATCCGCCCCGCGCTGGATGCGCGCGCGGAATGCTGGCGCATCGTCCAGCTCGGCCCGCGCACGGCACTCCGCCAGTGCGACCACGTCCTCGATGGTCAGCGGGCCGGCGCCGAAACGGCAGGAAGGAATCGCATCATTCGGCATCGTAGGCCTGGTCCCAGAACGGAAAGAAGTTGAACCAGTCCAGCGGTGATCCGGTCACCTGCTGTTCCAGCCATGCGGCGTAGCGCTGCGCGCACGCCTGCAGCGCTTCGGCGCGGCTCGACCGCGGCAGCATGATCCGCTCGGCGAACAGGTCGAAGCGGACACGGTAGCCTTCGCCATGGTGCAGGCACGACAGCGTATAGACCGGGCACGCCAGCGCAGCGGCGAGCACGTACCCGCCGACCGGGAACGGCGCCCGGTGGCCGAGAAAATCGGCGTGGGCCACGCGCTCGCTGCGCACCGGTACCCGGTCGCCGACGATCGCCACGAAGCCGCCCTCCGCAACGCGCTGCGCCAGCGCCATCGCCATGGCCGGGCCAACCTCGGTGACCTGCACCAGGTCGACGCAGGCCAGTGGGTCCAGCCGTGCCAACAGGCTGTTGAAGCGCTGCGCGTGCTTGGTGTGCACCAGCACCGTCAGGTGCAGCCCGGGGACCTTCTCGGCCAGCACCTGGCAGAGCTCCAGGCAGCCCACGTGCGCGGTGAGGAACACGCCGCCTTCGGCGCGACCGATGCGTTGCAGTGCTGCATTGTCGTGCAGTTGCAGCCGATGGGCGGGATAGCGCCGTCCAAGGGCCAGCAGCTTGTCGAGGATGGTGTCGCCGAACAGCGCGAAATGACGCAGGCTGTCCCACGCGGTCGGCGCACGTCCCAGCGCACCGGTATGCGCCTGCAGGCGCTGCAGGTACTGTCGCGACGCCCGGCGGGCCAGACCGTTGGCGAGCCAGTGGCAGGCGACGGCAGGCCACGCGCAGAGCCGGTACGGCCAGCGCCCGAACCAGCGATGGATCCAGCACAGCAACAGGATGCCGCTGACCGACGTGCGTTCACCGATATCGGCCCAGTGCGGCGTGCCGGGTCGCGGACGCGCAGCCATCACGGCAGGCCACGCAGGCGCCGGCGCAGCAGCCGTGGCGCACGGCGCAGCATGCCGCCGAACAGCCGGGCATGCATGCCGCTGATGCGCAGGTTGTCGCGCCACACGTCGAAATGGGAGACGCCGTCCTTCGGGTAGGTGACCGGCGTGGCCAGGTGATGGACCGGGACCTGGCGCCAGTACAGCCGGACCAGGATCTCGGTATCGAAATCCATGCGGCGGCCGATCGTCTCCTCTGCCATCAGCTGCAGCACCGGCCGCAACGGATAGACCCGGAAGCCGCACATCGAATCACGCAGGTGCAGCGACAGTGTATTGATCCAGACCCATACATGGGTGCAGTAGCGCCCGTACAGACGGATCTTCGGCACGGTCTCATCGTAGGCCGGAATGCCGCAGATCACCGCCTCCGCATGCGCACGCGACAGCGCCAGGAACCGGCCGAGCTCGGCGGTATCGTGCTGCCCGTCTGCGTCGATCTGCAGTACGTGGGTGTAACCCAGGCGTGCCGCTTCGGCGAAGCCGGCCAGCATCGCCCCGCCCTTGCCCTGGTTGCGGGCCAGGCGCAGCAGTCCGACGTCCGGGGCTGCCGCCAGGCCACGCAGCACGGCGGCACAGGCCTCTTGCGAGCCGTCATCCACCAGCAGGCAGGGCAGCCCGGCCGACCGGATGCCGTCCACCACACCGGCGATGGCGTGCTCGTGGTCAAAAACGGGAACCACCACCAGCAAGGCATGGTCGGTGGAGCCGCGGGGCGGTTCAATCGGCATCGGCGAACACTACTTTGCCACTGGCGTGGATACCGTGCTCGGAGCTGAACCGGAAAGCCAGCGCAGAACGCGCTGGATCCCAGTCCAGCTGCAGCAGCAGCACGTCGCCAGGGCGTCCAACGTGCTGGAACTTCACCGACTCCATGCGCAGGAAGTGCGGCGGCATGTCGAAGACCTGGCGTGCGAACCGGATCGCCCAGTCGACCTGCACCACGCCGGCCAGCACCGCCACGTCCGGGAAGTGACCGTCGAAGGCAGGGAGCGCGGCATCCAGTGCAAGGCGCAGCTGCGCGCCCGCGGCAGTGCGCAGCTGCCAGTCGGGCACAGGCAGATCCGTATCGAACAGGGCCTGCAGGCCTGCCTGGGTGCATTTCCCCTGTGCATTGGCCGGCAGGGCGGCAACCAGCCGCCAGCGCCGCGGCCGGCTCACAGGATCGTGCGAACGGCCAAGGTGCGTGGAAAGCGACGCAGTGAAGCGCCGGCGCGCCTCGACACCGGCGTGCGGCAGGCGGGTGTCGCACGGCACGATGACGGCCGCCAGCTGCTCCCGGCTGCCGGGCAGCACCAGCACACGCGCTTCGGCAACCCCGGGACCTGCGCGCAGGGCGCGCTCCAGCGCATCCAGCGAGACCCGCCGCTCTTCGATCTTGACGATCCGGTCGGCACGCCCGAGCAGGCGGAATCCCCCTTCGGCGCTCACCTCGGCGCGGTCCTCGGTCCTCCACCAGTGCGCATCGGGCAGGTGCGGCGACGCGACGGCCAGCTGGCCCTCATCGATCCGCCACTGCACACCGGGCAGCGGCTGCCAGGCAGGCACGTCTGTATCGCACTGGCGCCAGGCGATGCCGCCGGTTTCGCTGCTGCCCAGCACCTCGATCGGGGACACGCCCAGCAGTGTGCGCACCTCGCCGGCGGCCTGCACAGGGAGCGGACCGCCGGAGGAGAACACCGCGCGCAGACCCGCGCGCGCAGCGGCCCAGTCCAGCTGCGGCGGAAGCCGCTTCAGATGCGCCGGCGTGGCCACCAGCACGCTCGGCGCGGCGGCAAGGGCGGCCACCAGGTCCTCATGGAAGAAGCGCCGGGGCAGGATCGGGCGGCCTGCCGCCAGCGGCCACAGCACACGGAACAGCAGGCCGTAGATGTGCTGGTGCGATACCGTGCCGTGTACCTGCGCGCCGTGCATCAGCGCGCCGAACGCCTGCTCCAGTGCCTGGATCTCACTGCCGAGCTGGTCGAGCCGTTTCTCGATCGCGACGGGCTCTCCCGTGCTGCCGGAGGTGAACACCACGAGGCGGCAGGCCTGGGGATCCAGCAGCCCGTCGTCTGCACTGCCACCCGTCGCCCCCGGCGCGCCCCGTTGCAACGGCTGCCAGCGCGCTGGCAGATCGCCTGCGAAGCCCGCTACGGATGGCGCCAGGGCCTGCAGCGTGGCCGGCAGGTCGTCGCCCGGCAGATAAACCCGCTTGCCTGCTGCCCACGCACCGAACAGCGCGGCGGAGAACGCCAGGCTGTCGTCAAAATAAAGGGCCCAGTCGCGACCCCGTGCGGCCGCAAAGGCGGTATGCCAGGCACTGACCTGCTGCCGCCATGCGGCATGGTCCAGCCAGTGCCCATCGACGAAGCCTGCGCAGCGTCCCGCCTGCGGCGACTGCAGCAGCCCCTGCAGCGGCATCCAGTCAGACATGCCCGTGGGCCGCCTTGACCCGGCGCCGTACTGTCCACTCACCGGCATGCAGCAGGCCCATCAGCAGGTAGGCAAGCAGTCCGTTGTACAGCGCCCAGGCCGCATCGGACGCCCACAGGGCCGTGGCCAGCGCCAGACTGCCATTGAGCACGAAGAAGCCGCACCACACCTGGGTGACGCGGCGGGTGTAAGCGATGGCGAACGGTGGCAGCTGGGGATCCTGCAGACGAGCGAACCGCTCGGCGACGCTGGGCGGATGGCGCAGGCTGAGCAGGAAAAACACCAGCAGCGCAGCGTTGACGAGCGCCGGATACAGCTTCAGCGGCAACGCCTGGTTGCCCAGCAGCGCGACGACGGCAAGCAGCCCGGTACCGGCAGCGGCCCACATCCACAGACGCTCGCGGGTACCCAGCGCACGCAGCAGCGCAACGACGAACAGCAGGAGCGACAGCCAGCGGGGTTCAAACCGGCCCATCGCCAGGTACATCAGCGGCGGATAGGCCAGTGACAGCAGCACGAAAGCGAGCCTGCGCGTGTGGGACACGGTGTCCGGATCCGGCAAGCGGTCAGCCGGCGCCCGCGCCGGGCAGCAGGCCATGCACGACATCCACCACATCCTGCACAGTGCGCACGGACTTGAAGGCATCCGGTTGCAGGTTGCGGCCCAGCAGCGGCTTCAGCTGCACGATCAGATCCACGGCATCGATGCTGTCGATGTCCAGGTCGTCGTGCAGCCGCGCGCTCGGCGTGACCCGCTCCAGCTCGATCTCGAAACTGCTGGTGAGCAGGTGCGCGATGTGGTCGAACAGCTCGGCCCGGGTCATGGCAGTCGGCACGGCGTTCACGCGCGGTGGCCGGCGACGAAGCCAGCCAGGGCCCGTACGCTGCCGAAGTGGCGCCGGGTTTCCTCCGAATCGGCGGACAGGCTGACGCCGTACTGCTTCTGCAGGGCAAGACCCAGCTCCAGCGCGTCGATGGAATCCAGGCCGAGGCCTTCGCCGAACAGCGGCGCGGCGGCATCGATGTCGGCCGCGGAAATGTCTTCCAGCGCCAACGCCGAAATGATCAGCTCCTTGATCTCGTGCTCAAGTTCCTGCACGGGGCAGCTCTCCACAGGGTTGGAAGTATCGGGTGAGGTGGTCGGTGACGCGTCGCGCGGCCAGGGCTTCCCCTCCTGCCGCTGCAGCTTCGTCGATGAACGTGCTGATCGGAATGTCCTCACCGACCTCCAGCGAGACATGGAAGCGTCGCGGGGGCACACGATACCATTTCCGCCCCTTTTCGAGGGTCGGGGGACTGCAGCGGATCCGCACCGGTGTGATGTCCAGTCCGCCGCGGACGGCGATGTTGGCCGCCCCCCGGCGCAGCTTCGGCGCGGCGCCGGGCGGGGTGCGGGTGCCTTCGGGGAAAATCACCAGGCTGCTCCCCTCGCGCACGGCCGCGATCCCGGCAGCCACCAGCGCCGGCCCGTCATCGTTGCTGATGTAGCCCGCCGCGCGCACCGTGCCGCGCATGAACGGACTGCGCGCTACCGCGCGTTTCACCGCGCAGTCTGCGTTGGGCAGCAGCGAAACCAGCAGCACCACGTCGATCAGCGTCGGATGGTTGGCCAGCACCAGCAGGCCGGCACGCTGCAGCCGCTCGCCGCCCGTCACCGAGACGGTCATGACGCCCAGCGCCCGCATCATCGCCACGTGCAGGGCGAAACCGCGCTGCACCAGCCGGCGTGCGATGCGCTGGCGAGGCGCACGATCGCGTATCAGGAGCAGCAGGAGGGGCGCCACCACCAGCCCGGCCAGCAGACCGCCAAGCCCGAACGCGGCGAAGCTGAGTCCGGTCGCCAGCACCCGCCACGCCCGGTCCACTGCCGCGTGCAGGCGCTCAGCCACCACGTCGCCAGCGCCAGTGCTGGCCGTCGATCACCGGGTCGCATCCGGGCTGCGATGAAAGCAGGAACCGGTGCAGGTCCAGCGCGTGCGGCAGTTGCCCGGGCGGATCGTCGGCGCGCTCGGCAGGCTGCCAGGCCAGGCGCAGCGGCGTGCCTTCGGTGGAGAGGCGGGTCAGCCGCCAGCACCAGGCGTAGAACGGCGCCGGTTCGTCGACGAATTCGGCGTACAGGGCAGGCAGCGGGGGGTCGTAGGCCACGATGCGCACCTCGTCCGCGCCATCGGCCAGCAGGCCCGCCGCCTCCACGCACGCGGCTTCGACCGTGGCACGACCGGCGGCCAGCGCCAGGTTGTTGCCGCGGTGACCGCGGGTGATGGAGTACAGCGCGCCGATGGCGTTGTGCACGGACAGGCCGAACGTAGTCGGTGACAGCGGGTGATCATCGACCAGCGCAGCGAGCAGTTCCATCGAACGGGCCACATCACCATGCCGGCTGGCAAAGACCAGCGGCACCCGGCTGTCGGCGCCCTGTGCGTCTTCGCACCAGCAGGCCGCCTGGATCGCCATGCGGCCGAGCCGTTCGATGCGGCGGCGCTGCATCGCCGGCACTTCCGGCAGGCCGGGCGTGTCATCGCCGTGCGGCAGCCACGGCGCCTGCGCCCACTGCTGCCACTCGGTGCGGGTCGTCAGTCCCGGCGCCCAGGCCGCCCAGTCGACAACGGAAAACTCGATCATGCAGGAGAACCGGCCCGGTACGGAGAGCGGCGCACGCTAGCACGAGCGGGCGCAAAAGCGTGACGACCCCGGTAGTGACGGCCGCCCCACCCGGTAGTGACGGCCGCTGGCCGTCAGACACGAAGCACCGCCAGAGAGACACCCTGAACGTGCCTCAGTGATACCCCGCATCCGCCTCGACCTTGCCGCGGAACACCCGATACGACCAAGCCGTATACCCCAGGATGACCGGCAGCAGCACCACCAGCCCGACGAAACTGAAACCGAGCGACGACGCCGGCGCCGCCGCGTCCCACAAGGTCATGGTCGGCGGCAGCAGGTAAGGCCACATGCCCAGCACCAGCCCGGCAAACCCGAGCACGAACAACCCCAGCGTCAACAGGAAAGGCGGCAGATCGCGCGTGGGGTGCACCGCACTCCGCCACAAGGCCCACGCCACGGCCAGTGTCATCAGCGGCACCGGCGACAACCACCAGAAATTGCCATCGGCGAACCAGCGCTCCATCAGACGCGATTGCAGGAACGGCAGCCAGCCGCTGACCACGCCCATTGCCACGATCACCGCAAGGACCAAAGGACGCGTCAGGTGCCGGGCCAGCGACTGCACCGGTCCGGTGGTCTTGAGGATCAGCCACGTGCTGCCCAGCAGGGCGTAGCCGGCGACCAGCGCCACGCCGGTCAGCATCGCGAACGGACTGAACCAGCCGAATGCCCCACCCTGGTAGACGCCGTCCACGATCGGCAGGCCCTGCACCAGCGCACCCAGGATCACGCCCTGGGCGAAGGTCGCCAGCAGTGAGCCCAGCGCGAAGGCGACGCTCCACAGCCGCCGCGAGCGATGCGCCTTGAAGCGGAATTCGAACGCGACGCCACGGAACACCAGCCCCATCACCAACAGCAGCACCGGCAGGTACAGCGCGGACAACAACGCCGAGTACGCCTTGGGGAACGCCGCCAGCAGCCCCGCACCGCCCAGCACCAGCCAGGTCTCGTTGCCGTCCCAGATCGGGGCCGCCGTGTTCATCATCTGGTCCAGTTCTTCTTCGCTGTGCGCGAAGGGGGCCAGGATGCCGATGCCCAGCACGAAGCCGTCAAGCACCACGTACATGAGCACGCCAAAGCCGATCACCGCGAACCAAGCCACCGGCAGCCAGGTCATCAGGTCCATGTCAGCGATCCTCCAGTGGTTCGTCGGCAGCGGACAGCGGCCGCGCCGGGGTATGGCTGCCACCCTCCAGTGACGGGCCGTCCTCATGCGGCTTCGGGCCCTGCCGCAGGATCTTCACCAGGTACCAGATGCCCCAGCCGAACACGAACGCGTAGCCAACCACGTAGACGCCGAGCGACAGCGCCGTCATCCAGGCACTCTGCGGGCCGACCGCATCGGCCGTGCGCAGCAGCCCGTAGACCACCCACGGCTGGCGGCCCATTTCGGTGACGAACCAGCCCGAGACCAAGGCGATGAAACCCGCCGGCAGCATCGCGTTCCAGCCACGCAGCAGCCACCGCGACTGCAGCAGCCGGCCCCGCCACAGCGCCAGCAGCGAGACCATCGCCAGCAGCAGCATCAGCATGCCCAGCCCGACCATGATGCGGAAGGCGAAGAACACCGGCGTCACTGGCGGGCGGTCGCTGGCCGGAACCGAAGTCAGCGGCTCGAACGTGCCGTCCCTCGTATGGGTGAGGATGACGCTGCCGAGCCGGGGAATGGCCAGTTCGAAATCGTTGCGCTCCTCTGCTTCGTTGGGCAGCGCGAACACCACCAGCGGCACCCCGTCGCCGGGTTGGGTTGCGTGCCAGTGCGCTTCCACCGCCGCGATCTTCATGGGCTGGTGCTTGAGGGTATTGAGACCGTGCATATCGCCGACGAAGATCTGCGCCGGTACGGTGATCGCGGCGAAGATAACCGCGGCCACCAGCATGCGGCGACCGGCTTCGACGTGCACGCCGCGACGCAGGTAGTACGCACCGATGCCGCCGATCACGAAACAGGTGGTGATGAACGAGCCCAGCGCCATGTGGGTCAGGCGATACGGGAAGGAGGGATTGAACACCACCTTCCACCAGTCCACCGGCTGCACGATGCCGTTGAGCATTTCATGGCCTGCCGGTGTGTGCAGCCAGCTGTTCGAAGCCAGGATCCAGAACGTGGAGAACAGCGTGCCCAGTGCCACCATGCAGGTCGACAGGAAATGCAGGCGTGGTGATACCCGGCCCCAGCCAAACATCATCACGCCGAGGAAACTGGCCTCCAGGAAGAACGCGGTCAGCACCTCATAGGCGAGCAGCGGCCCGATCACCGAACCAGCCATTTCAGTCAGCCGCGGCCAGTTGGTACCGAACTGGAAGGCCATGACGATGCCACTGACCACGCCCATGCCGAAGGAGACGGCGAAGATCTTCTGCCAGAAGAAATACAGCTCGCGCCAGATCGGATTGCGCGTGCGCAGCCAGCGCCACTCCACGAACGCCAGCCAGCTGGCGGTACCGATGGTGAAAGCGGGAAACAGCACGTGGAAACTGACCACGAACCCGAACTGGAATCGGGACAACAACAATGCGTCCAAGGGACGCCTCCTGCCGGCACGGTGGGATACCGGACCATTCTGGGTTGATTTGCGTGAAGGCGGGATGCGACCCGATGCCGCCCTGCATCACTTTGTCGCAGCAGAGCAAAAAAGGGGACGGAGGGAATTAAGTGGAACTTAATTCCCTCCGTCCCCTTTTTTGCTCTGCCATGACCTGTGGGCCAGCGCCTGCATGGGGCGGGCTGGTAACCTTGGCCGGTTTTCCCTTCCCGGTGCGTCCTGCCCATGTCCCGAGTGCTGCCCCTGTCCCTGATGTTGTCTGCGTTGCTGGCCGCCCCGGCCGTGCAGGCAGCGCCCACGCCGATCACCATCGAACAGGCCATGGCCGACCCGGACTGGATCGGGCCGCCCGTGGAAAAGGCCTGGTGGTCCTGGAACAGCCAGCAGGTGGAGTACCAGCTCAAGCGCCAGGGCAGCCCGGTGCGCGACACCTTCCGCCAGCCGGTCGCCAGCGGCGCGGCCAGCCAGGTCGCCGACGACCAGCGCGGCACGCTGGACGTGGCCGACCCGGTCTACGACCGCAGCCGCAGCCGCATGGCCTTCGCACGCAACGGCGATGTGTTCGTGCGTGACCTGCGCAGCGGCGCCCTGACCCAGCTGACCCGTGGCACGGGCCGCGCCAGCGGCATCAACTTCGCCACCGACGGCGGCGTGATCTGGCGCACCGGCCAGGACTGGTTCCACTGGACGGCCGCTGCCGGCGTGTCCCAGGTCGCCAGCCTGAAGGCGGAGAAGGACCCGGCCGAGGCGCCCAAGGCCGATACCCTCCGCGAACAGCAGCTGCGCACGCTGGAAACCCTGCGTCGTGACCGTGAGCAACGCGAGGCGCTGAAGGAGCAGGACCAGCGCTGGCGCGCCAGTGATCCCACCCGGGCGCCGGGTCCGGTCTACCTCGGCGCCGATGTCGAGATCGTCGACAGCCTGCTGTCGCCCGACCAGGTTCATCTGGTGGTCGTCACCAAGCCGAAGGATTTCGAGGAGGGCCGCATGAGCAAAATGCCGCTCTACGTGACCGAATCCGGATACGAGGAAACCGAAGAAACGCGGACCCGTGTCGGCCGCAATGATCCGGAACCGCACACCTTCTGGCTGGTCGACGCGCGCACCGGCAAGGCCGACAAGCTCTCGCTAGACACCCTGCCCGGCATCGGCACCGACCCGCTGGCCGAGCTGCGCCGCAAAGCCGGCAAGGACGCCCTCAAGGGCAACCGCCCGCTGGAACTGATGGGCGATTTCATGGGCGGCGGCATCCGCTGGAGCGCCGACGGCCAGCAGGCCGCGCTGATGCTGCGCGCCAACGACAACAAGGATCGCTGGATCGTCAGCCTGGCCGCGACCGATGGCCGGCTGCAGACCCGCCACCGCCTCACCGATGCGGCATGGATCAACTGGGGCTTCAATGACTTCGGCTGGATGGCCGACGGTCGGACCCTTTGGCTGCTGTCCGAAGAATCCGGGTTCTCGCATCTGTATACGCAGGCCGGCAGCGGCAAGCCGCAGGCACTGACCGGCGGCAAATGGGAAACGTCGATGCCGGCGCTGTCGGCCGACGGCAAGGGCTTCTACTTCCTGTGCAACCAGCAGGCCCCCCACGATTACGAAGTGTGCAGCGTGGACGTGGCCAGCCGCCAGGTGCGCGAACTGACCGACCTCAATGGCGTCGAGGACTTCAGCCTGTCGCCGGATGGCCAGCAGCTGCTGGTGCGCTACTCGGCGGCCTACCTGCCTGCGCAGCTGGCGGTAGTGCCTTCGGCCGGCGGCCAGGCGCGCGTGCTGACCGACACCCGCAGCGCGGCGTTCAAGGCCCGTGAGTGGATCCAGCCGAAGCTGGTCCCGGTGCCGTCGAAGCATGGGGCCGGCGTGGTCTGGGCCAAGTACTACGAGCCGGAGAACAAGGAGCCGGGCAGGAAATATCCGATCGTGATGTTCGTGCATGGCGCCGGCTACCTGCAGAACGTCCACCAGCGCTACCCGGCCTATTTCCGCGAGCAGATGTTCCACAACCTGCTGGTCCAGCAGGGTTACATCGTGCTGGACATGGATTACCGCGGCAGCGAGGGCTACGGCCGTGACTGGCGTACGGCGATCTACCGCAACATGGGCCACCCGGAACTGGAAGACTACAAGGACGGCCTGGACTGGCTGGTCGAAACCCAGCAGGGTGACCGCAACCGCGCTGGCATCTACGGCGGTTCCTACGGTGGCTTCATGACCTTCATGGCGCTGTTCCGTTCGCCGGGGACGTTCAAGGCCGGCGCTGCGCTGCGCCCGGTGGTGGACTGGCACAACTACAACCACGCTTACACCGCGAACATCCTCAATACTCCGGACATCGATCCGGAGGCTTACCGGATCTCCTCGCCGATCGAGTACGCGCAGAACCTGCAGGACCACCTGATGATCGGCCACGGCATGATGGACGACAACGTGTTCTTCCAGGATTCGGTCAACCTGACGCAGCGCCTGATCGAGCTGCACAAGGACAACTGGACCATCGCGCCCTACCCGCTTGAACGCCACGGCTATGTGCGCGCCGATTCGTGGCTGGACCAGTACAAGCGCATCCTCAAACTGTTCAACGACAACGTGAAGTAAGCTGGCGGATCGACTGGAGGACACCGGATGTCTCAGCTTCCCCCTTCGCTGGCGACGACACCGCCGGCCACGGTGCGCCGCACCGATTTCGTGCGGCCGCTCGCGCTGACCACGCTGCTGGTCTGCGCGGCGATGGTCGTGTGGTTCCTGCTGCAGGCGCTGGTGGCGTGGCCGATCGGCGCCAGCTCCCTGTGGCAGATGCTGGTCGAGCTGGCCGATGACAGTGGCTGGCCGGCCAGCCTGCGCTGGATGCTCGCCCATCCGGTGGCCACCAGCGTGCTGCTGGCGGCGGCCTGCGTGCCCTCGCTGGTCTCCAGCTGGGGCCTGTACAAGGGCACGCGCTGGGGACTGCTGAGCTATGTGTGGCTGCTGGTGATCACCGGCATCGGCAACATCGGCGTGGCCTGGTGGATGGACCGCGTCGCGGCGGCGCTCATCGACAGCATCGGCGAGGCCGACGTGATGCAGTCCCTGCACGCGCAGCGGTGGCTGTTCACGGCCACCGTGCTGGGCAGCTGCCTGCTGTTTGCCGTGCTGCAGGGCTGGCTGGCCTGGCGGCTGATGCGCCCTGACATCCGCTCGCGCTACTGACACCCACGCCCTCTCCTGCAGCGCCGGCTCCCGCCGGATGCCGCGATCCTCTTTCTGGTTCCAACGGACGCTCCATGTCGACACTCACGCTGTCCCTGCGCGCCCTCGGCGCGCTCCTTCTGCTGTCCACCGCACACGCGGCATCCGCACAGGACTGTGCGGTCTATGACGAGGCCACCTGCGGCGACCTGCTGTACCGCGCCGAAGCGCCACAGCTTCAGGCCTGGTGCGAACAGGGCACCGGCGCCGCCTGCAGCCTGCTGCTGCGGGAATGGGTGAGTGAGGCCCGGCAGGCCGACACGCGCCCACCCAACGACGAGCCGGAGCTGCAGGAGCCGGCGGTGTGCAGGGAAGCCGATCCGGCCTACGACAAGGCGGCCTGCGAAGAAGCCGCCCGGGCCGCGTTGTCCAAGGCGCTGGGCATGAGCCTGGCCGGCATCTTCGACCAGCGTGAGATCGTGTTGCCGGCCGAGCGTCTCGCCCGCCTGCAGCCCGTGTGCCTGGCCCACCCTGCGGGTGACTTCTGCAGCGAGCTGGCCCAGGAACAATGGAAGGCCGGCGCCTATCGGCTCGCCATGCAGGCGCTGCAGGCAGGCTGCAAGGGCGGCGACCAGGCGGCGTGTGAGCGGCATGAACCGCTGCAGGCGCTGGGCGTGACGCCGCAGCCCGCGCAGGCCACCGTCATCCCCTGCGGTGAGTACCGCAGCGAGGGCGGGCTGCTGGATACCCTCAGCTTCGGAAACGGCGGACGGGTCGAGATGGGCATGGGCGCCTCCGCCCACGCGCGACTGGAGGACGGTGCGATCCGCCTGCGGCACGACAAGGGCGGCGACTTCGTCTTCAAGCCGTTGGCGGGTGACCGTCTGGTCGGGATGGATGACTGGACGCGCATGCAGGTGTTCGTCCGTGTCGGCGGTGCAGCCACGTGCACGGCGCCGGTGGTGTTCACCGCGCGGCCACTGCCGCAGGATTGCCCCCAGGCCATTGCCGAAGATGCCGCTGCGGCCTGCTGCGCCGCCGGCAAGCTGCAGGGCTGCACTACGTTGGGCAACCGGCAGGCGCTGGACGGCCAGTGGGTCCAGGCCGCTGCGAACTACCTGACGGTCTGCCGCGCCGGCGTGCGCGAAGGTTGCGAGAACCTGGTCAGTGCCCAGGAAAACAGCCCCGCCGTCGATGCACGCGGCCAGCTGCAGCAGGTCTGCGACGCCGATGGCAGCGGACGACATGTCGCGTGCGACGTGGTGGCGACCCGCAACTGGGCGATGCTGGATCTGGGCCGCGCCCTGCAGGAAGCGGCAAGTGACACCGGGACCGACGCGCCGGCGGCGTCCCCCCCGCGCTCGCCCGCGCCACGCGACCGTACGCACAAGGACTGACCCGCCTCTGGGGGCAGGCCCTTGCGCGACCGGCTAAACTGCGGCCATGAATGAGTTCGAGCGCGTCCGCGCGTACCTTACCGACCTGCAGGACCGCATCTGCACGGCCATCGAGACCGCCGACGGCACGGCACGCTTCCAGGAAGACCTGTGGCAGCGCGCCGAGGGAGGTGGGGGCCGCACCCGCATCCTGCGCGAGGGCACGGTGTTCGAGCAGGCCGGCATCGGCTTTTCCGATGTGGCCGGTACCCGGCTGCCGCCCTCGGCCTCGGCCAACCGGCCCGAGCTGGCCGGCGCGTCGTGGCGGGCCACCGGGGTATCGCTGGTGTTCCACCCGCTCAACCCGCTGGTGCCCACCACGCATGCCAACGTGCGCTTCTTCCAGGCCGAGCGCGACGGGGAGACGGTGGCCCGCTGGTTCGGCGGCGGTTTCGACCTGACCCCGTTCTATCCGTTCGACGAGGATGTGCAGCACTGGCACCGGACTGCGCAGGCGCTGTGTGCGCCGTTCGGTCCGGAGCGCTATCCGGCGCACAAGCGCTGGTGTGATGATTATTTCTTCCTGCGCCACCGCAATGAGACGCGCGGCGTCGGCGGGCTGTTCTTCGACGACCTGCACGAGGACTTCGAGCGCGACTTCGCCTACCTGCGCGCGGTCGGCGACGGCTTCCTGGACGCTTACCTGCCGATCGTGGAGCGTCGTCGGCAGGCGCCGTACGGCGAACGCGAGCGCGAATTCCAGCTGTACCGCCGGGGCCGCTATGTGGAATTCAACCTGGTCTATGACCGCGGGACGCTGTTCGGATTGCAGAGTGGCGGGCGCAGCGAGAGCATCCTGATGAGCCTCCCGCCGCGGGTGCGCTGGGAGTACGGTTTCCAGCCGGAGCCGGGCAGCCCGGAGGCCAGGCTGGCGGATTACCTGGTGCCCCGCGACTGGCTGCCGCACGGCCCTGTGACACTCCGCGCGAACAACGAACCCAGGTAGGGTCGATCCATGATCGACCAGCGCGGGCCGGTGGCGGGTCTGAGCCTTGGCCTTGGGTCTCGGTCTTTGGCCGGGCCGGGCCGGGCCGGGCGGTGGGGCTGGGCGGGGGACGGCAGAAGCTGCTCCTGCGTGCCTCGTTTCGCGCCATCCATG
>JAZBLM010000017.1:0-40555 GCA_037033225.1 Pseudomonadota bacterium | reverse complement strand
CCGACGTTGCACGGTGACCACCAAGAGCGGTCGACCATGGGTCGACTCTACCCGGACGTTGTACGCCTGCCTTCAGAAGCGGTCGACAGCGCGCGCGGGGTGGGTCGACCGCGGCGTTGTCTCAGGGCACGGCAACGTGGTTGTTGAGCTGCGTGACTTCCTCACCGCCATCGGCCAGCGCAACCCGCACGCGTAGTCCGCTGCGGTCGCCCGCAGGCAGCGGCAGCGCCACCGTCGTGGTCTTCGGCAGCAGGTCCGATGGCGCGGCCATCTCCGGTATCGCGATCCGCGCCAGCTCCCGGCCGCGTGCGTCTTCCAGCACCGCGACGCCTGCACCGGCGCCTACGTGACCGAGACTGTGCACGGTCACCTGCACCTGACGCCCTTCCACGCGCACATCGCCGCGCCCCACGCCAAGATCCGGGCGCTGGTCCACCGGCGTACCGGCGCGGACGCGTTCGAACTCGAAGATTTCGGTACGGCCCGGCTGGAACTTCAACGCGGTGCTGGCGCTGCGCTCAAGCTCCACCTCACGCTCCCGGGGTCGACCATCGATGCGCCCGTCTCCATCAGCGTCGACGCCACTGCGCACCCGCCACGTCCCACTGGCGACGTTCCAGCCGGTCATGTCGGCGCTGATCACGCGCGTGCCAAGGTTGTGGCTGGTGACCGTGAAGCGCTCCAGCGTGGGCGCGTGCACCAGCAGTGCGACCTGTTCGGCGGCGTCGTCGCGGTCGAAACGCCAACTGACGGTGTGGCCGGGCCAGCTCTGGTTGCGCTTGAGCGCGATGCCACCGAGCCGCGCACGCTGCAGGAACTCGCTGGGAGCCTCGACACGGTCGGACCACCAGTGACCTTCGGTGTTCATGTATTCGCGCTGCGCCTTGGCCTGGATGCCGTCGGCGTGCAGCGCTGCGATGAAGTCGCGGTTTCCGCTGGCCTGCCACGCCATCACGCTGGCGAACCCGGTTTTTCCTGCTGCTGCTTCGGCGGTCAGCGCCGGGTACCAGTCCTTCTGCCGACCCAACGCGTCGATGTAGTTCTCGCCCAGGTTGGCCAATGCCCCCGGTCCGCCGCGCGCCACACGGTAATCCAGCGCCTTCAGGTAGCGGTCCTCGCCGGTCCAGCGCCACGCGGCCCAGAAGGTGTGCATGATGTCGCCGCTGCCGGAGCCTTTGTTGAGCTCGCCGCCACGCGTCTGGCCGGTGGCCCAGTTGATCTCGTTCGGCAGCGTCCAGCGGCCGGCGTCGTCGGTATAGGCGTGCGCCAGGTAGCCATCGGCCAGCCCGGTCACCAGCCGCCGGCTGCCTGCGTCGGCATTGAACTGGCCGAGCAGGAAGGCCGGGTGCAGGACCGGGAACGAGTACGGCTTCTGCCACTGCCAGTTCGGTTCGCGGTAGACCTTGTTGCCGCCGAACCAGTTGCTGGAAAACAGCAGGTGGCCCTGCGGGTTGGGCAGGATGATCTTCTCCTGGAAGGCTTTCACCGTCTCCATCAGGCGTTCGACCGTCAGCGGATCGCCCCAGTTGAGGTACAGCATGGCGCTGTTGGTATTGATCCCTTCCTCGTAGGCATGCAGCTCGTCGGTTTCGATGGTGCTGAGCCCGTTGCTGAACATCCCGTTGCGGTAGACCGCGTCGGACAGTGCGGTCAGCGATGCGTTGAGGCGGTCCGGCTGCACGCCCATCAGGGCCAGCCCGGGCCACTGCTGGGTAAGGTCGGAATCGTCGGAGATGCCACCGCCAAAGTCGCCGTAGGCGACCTGCCGGTTGGCGATCCACCAGTCGATGAACCGGCGTACGTGGGCAAGGTCCTGCACCTGGTTGAACGCCCACGCGGGCACGCCGTCCGGCACCACCGGGCCAGTGAAAGGCGGCTTGCCCTGGCTGTTGTAACTGATGTAGTTCCAGTACAGCCGGCCCAGTTCGTGGTCTGGATCCACGCGCAGCAGGTCACTCAGGTCGGCGTACACCCGTGCATACAGGCGCTGGCGTTTGGAGGTGGTGTGTTCTTCCACCAGGAAGCCCCAGTTGTCGCGGACCTGGTTGAAGCGGTCGGCGACATGTTCGGCAAGCGCCTCGCGGCGAGGCTTGAACACCATGCGAATTTCCGCGCCGTCGAGTGCGGCCGCATCGAAACCGGGCGCCGCCGACGCGATGCTCAGCCACAGGCTGTCGGCGGTCAGGATACGGTCGCGCAGGTCGAGCCACAGCGTACGTTTCTGGCCCGGCTGCACCGAGACCGACACATCGATCATGTCGCGCGCCGGCCAGATCGGATCCTTGATGCGGATGTTGAGCGGGATCAGTCCATCGTGCGTGGCCGGCAGGTCCAGGGCGGGCAGGTCGATCGCTACCCCATCCAGGCCGTCGTGCATGTTTTCCCAGCTGTGGGCCCAGCTGCGGATCAGGGGCTGGTCGGCGGGCGCATCGCCCACGCCGGAAGGCACCAGCACGTGTACGACCGGGCGCGGCTGCGCGGGCAGGGTGTCCGCACCGCGACGCCGCGAACCGGCTCCCTTCGGCAACGCCATCACCGTGCTGCGTTCGGCCTGCGGATAGCGGCCGTTGATGTAATGCCGCAGCGCATCGAGGTTGGTGTAGTCGGGCAGCGCCTGGCTGTCGACCACATAGGTCTGCTTGACGCTGCCTTCCGGCTCGGCGCCCGTGTCCACGTGGTAGGCCCAGATTTCCTGGATCGGCGTTTCCTGTTCCAGGTTGGTGAAGCGCAGCACGCCGCCCTGCCGGGCCGCGACATCATCCACGCTGCGCACGATGCCGCGCGGTCGCCGCACCAGCACATCGGTGGCACTGTCCACGCCCGCGCCATGCGCCAGCGTTCCGAACGCGGCGCCGCGGATCTCCACGCGGTTGACCGTCTCA
Organism: Pseudomonadota bacterium; assembly: GCA_037033225.1. Taxonomy (GTDB): domain Bacteria; phylum Pseudomonadota; class Gammaproteobacteria; order Xanthomonadales; family Xanthomonadaceae; genus Stenotrophomonas. Next base: position 37,673 of record JAZBLM010000017.1, on the reverse strand, counting down.
CCGGCCGGCACGCTCAGGTCGAGGTGCTGCCCGCCTTCGACATAGGTATTCCAGTCAGGCAGCTGGAAGTAGTCATTGCGCCCCGGCAGCCGCGAACGGTTGTATACGCCCGGCCAAGTGGTCTCGGCGATGCCGTCGGTGGCCTTCCACATCCATTGTTTCAGGTCCTTCGTGTCGTCGAACTCCACCTTGCGGATGCGCGTGCCGGCGGCGGACAGCGCCGGCGGCGCGGTGCCTTCCCAGCCGAAACGGTGTCGCCACGCGCGCTGGTCGGACGGCGGCGCGATCGCGCTGGCCGGCGTCCTGCCCTGTGCCAGCGCGGCGACGGCAGTGGCATCCAGCATGCGGTCATGCACGCGGATGTGCTGGAAATCACTGCCGCGCAGGAAGTTGTACCGGCTCTGCACCTGGTACGGCGCCATGACCCGACCTGCCAGCCCCAGCTGGTCCAGCGCGGCATCGTAATCGGCGTGCGCATCCACCCGCGCCACTTCGGCACCGTCAACGAACAGGCGTACGCCCTGGTCTTCGTCCCAGGCGAATGCCAGGTGCAGCCACTGATCCGGACGCGGCCGCTGTGGCATCTGGAATGACACCCGTGTGCGCGCCAGGTTCGCATCAGTGACAAATGCATCGAAGCCCTGTCCGTTCCAGTCGATCCGCAGCCAGGCCATGTCCCAGCTGCTGTGGTCGGCGTAGCCCACGCGGAAGATCACGAAGGGTGCCTCACCGACGGCATAGCGCGCGCGCCAGTCGAAGGAGAGGGTGCCGCGCTGGGCCAGGATGTTGCCCGGCGCGTCCCAGGACAGCACGCCATCGTCGTCCCACTGGATGGCCTTGCCACGGCGGCCGTCATCGACCACGGCGACTTTGTCGCGGAAATTCGGTACCGCCTCGCCCTGCGCCACCTTCGCCTGCAGACCGCTGTTGGCATCGACATGGAACAGCAGGGCAGGGGCGTCGGCGGCCAGTGCGGGCTGGATGCAGAGGGCAACGGCCAGCGCCAGCGCCTTCCCGCAGGCGGGTGGCAGCGGGTGGCGTAGACGGATGTCAGGCATTTTCATGATTCCCTCCGGGACGTCTCAAGCGTGCGTGGAAGCTGCAGGCACGGGGCCGGGGTGATTCCGGCCCACTGCCCCGGCGCAACGTCTTGCTGACACCGCAGGTCACGGGAACGTAGCAAAGCCGCCCATGGCGCAGCATCTTGCGCCGCAGCAGCGTGCGGCGGCGCCTCCATGGGCATTGCACCGTGCGACGGCGTGGTGGACACGCCGTCGCGTGGGTGGGTCAGAACTTGTAGCGCACGCCGAGCAGGTACTGGCGGCCGGTTTCGGTGTACTGAAGCGGCAACTGGCCGGTCAGCGGCGAGTACACCCACTCGTCGGAGGCCTCGTTGGTCAGGTTGACGCCTTCCAGCGTCAGCTCCAGCTGGTCGCTGATCTTGTAGCGCAGCGAGGCGTCGATGACCGTGGTGCCGGTCATGCCGTGGTAGCCGTCCAGGTTGAAGCCGGTTTCGGTACCCGGTGCCTGGGTCAGGTAGTCGTCGCGGTTGGTCGCTGAGACGCGGCCGGACCAGGTCTCACCTTCGTAGAACAGCGTGGCGTTCCACGACGTCGGCGAGAGCCCGGTCAGGTCGGTCTTCATCACCGGCTGGCCCTGGCCGTTGAGGTACTGGATCTTCGATTCCACCCAGGTGTAGTTCAGCTGGACACCCAGGTTCGACCACTTGCCGGGCAGGAAGGTGAAGGGCTGGGTGTAGTTGGCTTCCACGCCGTGCAGTTCGCCGCCCGGGGTATTGAGCGGAATGCTGAAGGTGAACTCGTCGTTGACCGTCGCCCCGGTGCCGTCCAGCAGGTTGGCCGGCAGGCCGCTGCTCGAGTAGGGACGTACGTCGCGGGTGGTCTGCACGAAGGACTCGATGTCCTTGTAGAACAGGCCGACGCCGAGCATCGCGCCTTCATTGAAGTACCACTCGAAACCGAGGTCGACGTTGGTGGCGCGGATCGGATCCAGGTTTGGATTGCCGCCGGCGACGGTGCGCGCGCCGCCTGCAACGGCCACGGTCACGCCCGGGGTCAGGTTGCCCAGTCCGGGACGGGTCATCACCTTGGCCGCACCGAGGCGGATCAGGAAATCAGGCGCGACTTCGGCCACCAGGTTGAACGAGGGCAGCGTGTCGTCGTAGGTGCGGCTGGTAGTAGTCAACGCCGGCACGCCACCGACGGTCGCATAGCCGGTGGATTCCTGCTTGGTTTCCACATAGCGCACGCCGAAGTTGCCCGACAGCGGAATCGAACCGAGGTCGGTGGAGAACTCGCCCATCAACCACACGCCGCGATCCTTCTCTTCCACGCTGCGGCTGTTGTTCAGGCGCGGGGCGACGGCGAAGGTGCCGGTGTTGCTGTAGATATCGAACAGATCGGCGAAGGCGTCCAGGTTCGGCACCACCCAGTTCGACGGCGAACCGGTGATGCCGGACAGGCCGGCCTGCTGGGTGTATTCCGGCGGCACGATCAGGCCACCGCCCGGGAAGGTCGGCACGGCCCCTTCGCTGGCACGACGCAGTTCCACGGTGCTGAAGCTGTAGTCCTTGGCCAGCACGCCGCCCTTCAGGCGGAAGCCGGGGCTGATGTTCCAGTTGAAGTCCAGCTGCGCGGTGTCGAAATCATTGTCCACGTACTGCGGGCGCAAGCGGATCTCGGCAAGGCTCCAGCCGTTCGGGTTGGTCGGATCCACGCCGTAGTTCAGGATCGGTGCGTTGGCATTGCCGCGGTAGTCGTAGCTGTAGCCGTCGACATCGAACTTGTCCATGATCAGGGTGGTCTGCACCGGATTCTCATGCGCCGAGCGCGAGGTACCCAGCTTGCCGCTGATCGAGAAGTCATCGGTGAAGCGGTGGTCCAGGTTCAGGCTGACCTGCTTGAACTCGGTGCTCCACTCGTCGTGGCGGTTTTCCGCGCGGATGTCCACGTTGTCGAACTCGCCGTACAGCAGCGCATTGTTGCGGATCTCGCCGTTGCGCACGATGGTCTGTGGCTTGCCGGCACCGGAACGGCTGAAGGAGATCGCTTCGATGTAGTTCTCGTCACGCACCGCGTCGATCTTCGAGTACAGCGCGTCCAGCGACAGCTCGGTACGATCGGTCGGCTTCCACTGCAGCGAGCCGGTGATGCCGAGGCGTTCCTGCTTGTGCTCCATCTGCACGTAGCGCGGGAAGCGCGGGTGGAAGACGTTGGCGCCACGTGCGGCAGCAAACGGCGAGCTGGCGGCGAAGCCGCCGTTGCTCGGGCCGTTGGCCCAGCGTCCGGTATTGGAGCCTTCTTCCAGCGCCTGGCGCTCGGAATAGGCCACCGAGAACAGGGCGCCAAAGGTGTTGTCGGCCCAGGTGTTGGAGATCAGCGCCGCCATGCGCGGATCGGCCTTCTGCGCCATGTCGTTGTAGCTGGCCTGGCCACTGGCGGCGAGGGTGAAGCCCTCGTAATCGAACGGGCGGGCGGTACGCAGGTCGACCGTCGCGCCGAGCGAGCCTTCTTCGACGTCAGCCGAGGCGGTCTTGCGCACGATCAGCTGTGAGAACAGGTCCGATGCGAAGACGTTGAAGTCGAAGCCACGGCCGCGGTTGGTGCCGCCACTCTGGTCGCCTGCACCGACGGTGGTCAGGGCTTCCATGCCGTTGATGCGCACGCGGGTGAAATCAGGACCCAGGCCACGCACGGAGATGCTGCGTCCCTCACCGCCATCGCGGGTGATCACCACGCCCGGGATGCGCTGCAGTGATTCAGCCAGGTTCAGATCGGGAAATTTGCCGATGTCTTCGGCGACAATGGCATCGACTACGCCGGCTTCGCCGCGCTTGATGTCGAGCGCTTTTTCCACGCTGGCGCGGTAGCCGGTGACGGTGACGGTGTCCAGTTCGGTGGCGGCGTCACCGCCTGCCTGCTGGGCGGCGGCGTTGCTGGTGAGTGCCAGACCGATGGACAGGGCCAGCAAGGTAACCGGTGTCTTTTTGCGGTTGATACGAGAAATCATGGCCTTTCCCTCTCCCAAAGGTCTGGTTCACAACGCGGCGTCAACACGATGACACCGCTGGTCAGAGGCGACGTTAACAGCACCTTCAGGATCGAGCATCTTGCACCGCAACAGATCTGTAATGTCCCGCAGATGCTTGCAGGACAATGATTTAGACAGTGGGGGCGGGTAGAATCAATACAGTCACGCAATGGAATGACACCGATAGTCAAGAACCGCGCGGGGTGCGCGGTTCCCACCGCAGGGCCGCCGCGCGATGCTGCCGGCCGGGCAACGAGGACATCTGAATGAGTCGAGTGGTCTGTTTCGGGGAACTGTTGTTGAGGATGGGGGCGCCGGGCAATGAACTGCTGCTGCAGTCGCCGCGGCTGGACGTGTTCGTCGGGGGGGCCGAGGCCAACGTCGGCGTGTCGCTGGCCCATTTCGGCCACGACGTCGCCATGGCGAGTACGGTGGTGGACAATCCGCTCGGCGCTCATGCGCTGGGCGAGCTGCGTCGGCACGGTGTCGATACGCGGGGTGTCCGCCGCAAGGCCGAAGGCCGGATGGGCCTGTATTTCCTGACGACCGGTGCGGTGCAGCGCGCGAGTGAAGTGGTCTACGACCGCGCCGACTCCACCTTCGCGCAGAGCACGGCGGCGGACTACGACTGGCCCGCCTTGCTGGAGGGCGCCGACTGGCTGCATCTGTCCGGTGTCAGTCCGGCGCTGGGCGCCGACGTGGCGATGGCCACGCTCGCTGCAGCGCGCGCAGCGCGTGCGCAGGGAGTGAAGGTTTCTTTCGACGGCAACTTCCGCCCGAAGCTGTGGCAACGCTGGGGCGGCGACGCCAAGGGCATCCTGCGCGAGCTGTTTGCCCAGGCCGACATCGTATTCGCGGATTACCGCGACATCGAAGTGATCCTGGGTGCACCGTTCACCCAGCACGAGGTGGTAGCCCGCGTCGAGGCCGCCGCCGCTGCCGCGTTCGAGGCGTTCCCCCAGCTGCAGTGGATGGCGTGCACGCAGCGGCAGGCGCTGAGCGTGGACCATCATGCCCTGGGCGCACTGCTGATCGGCCGTGACGGCACCCGTGCACAGGCCCCGGTGCGTCAGCTGCAGGGCATCGTTGACCGCATCGGCGGCGGTGATGCGTTCGCGGCGGGCATCCTGCATGGGATCATGCAGGGACTGGATGCCGATGCCACCGTGCGCTTCGGCCTGGCGGCCGGTGGGCTGAAGCATTCGATCCCCGGCGATTTCAATCCTGTCAGCGAAGCTGACGTGCTGGCCCTGGTGGGCGAGGAGCGTTTCGATGTCCGGCGCTGATCCGCGCGTACGCGCGGTACTGAAACTGGCACCGGTCATTCCGGTGTTCACCCCCGACGATGTGGATGATGCGGTGCAGGTGGCGCAGGCGCTGTTCCGCGGCGGCCTGCCGGTGGTGGAGGTGACCCTGCGCACGCCGCGCGCGATGGACGCGATCAAAGCGATGGCCGAGGCCGTGCCGGATGCGGTGATCGGCGCGGGCACGGTGCTGACCGCCGCGCAGATGCAGGCGGTGAAGGAGGCAGGTGGACGTTTTGCCGTGTCGCCTGGCGCGACGGATCGGTTGTACGCGGCTGCGCGGGATACGGACCTGCCGTTCCTGCCCGGCGTGGCGACCTCTTCGGAGCTGATGCACGGCCTGGAGCAGGGGCTGGACACGTTCAAGTTCTTTCCGGCGGTGCAGGCCGGTGGCGCGCCGCTGCTGTCGGCGTGGGCCGGTCCGTTCGCGGATGTGCGGTTCTGTCCGACCGGCGGCATCAGCCTGCAGACAGCGCCGCAGTTCCTGCATCTGCCCAACGTGCTGTGCGTGGGTGGATCCTGGTTGACCACGGCGGCGCTGCTGCGGGGCCGCGACTGGGATGCCATCGAGGCGCTGGCCCGGCAGGCGTCGGTGTTGGCGGGCTGATCTGCCTCGTGGTGTCGAGCCTGCTCGACACCGGGTGTTGGCGCGGTGGTGCCACCAGGAAGGTGGAAGCATGACGGCCAGCGCCCGTCACTACCGACCGCGGATGCGGGCGCAGCGCGGTCGTGCAGGCGCGACCCTACAATGGCGCCATGGCGATGTTCAGAACCTTCCTGTTTTCCCTCCTTGCGTTGGGCGGCGCGCTGCTTGCGCTGGTGCTGGTCACCAGCGTGGCCAGCTGGCTGCCGCCGTTGCTCGGCGTGCATCCGGGTGGTGAGGCGCAGCTGGCATGGGACCTGGCGTTCTCCGTGCTCGGTGGCATCGCAGCCGTAGGCTTCGCGGCGTGGCATGCGCCGTGCGGTCCGCGATGGCATGGCTTCGGGATCTGGCTGGTGCTGGCGGCTGCGTCGCTGTGGGCTGCCTGGGACATGGGCAACGATTTCCCGCGCTGGTTCGTGCTGCTGCTGCTTCTTTCGTTGCCGCTGCAGTTGGGCGCGGGCCTGTGGCTGGCCACGCGCCGTCTGCGCACAGCAACATAGGCTTAACAATTCCACCTTAGTCTCTATGTCCGCCGGTTACCGGCACGGCCGCGCAGGGGCTTTTGCGAACCATCGCATCGGCGCGCGGCATGAACTCACAGGGCAATGGGGACCATCCGATGCGCAACACCCTCCGGGAGACGCCGATGTGCGTCCCCCATGCGAAGCTTTTGTCCCGCGCCGTGCGCGCCGTGCTGATCGGTGGCATCGCCAGCCAGCCCCTGCAGGTGCTGGCGGAGGAGGCCGCACCGCCTGCCAGCGGTGGCAGCGCGGCGATGCAGCAGCTGGACACGGTCGTGGTCACCGGCAGCTACGCCCGCAGCCTGGAGCGTGCGGTTGACCTCAAGCGCAGCAACATCGGCTTCTCGGACTCCATTGTCGCCACCGACGTTGCGGATTTCCCGGAGCAGAACCTGGCCGAAGCGCTGCAGCGCATGCCCGGTGTCACCATCGAGCGCAACAAGGGCCTGGGCAGCAGGGTCAGCGTTCGCGGGCTGCCGTCCGAGTTCACCCACGTATCGATCAACAACCTGGCCACGGCGTCGGGCAGTGGGGGGCGCGACGTGCAGTTCGACATCTTTGCCTCGGACGTCGTGCAGACCGTGACCGTGCAGAAGTCGCCCACGGCAGCCGATGAGGAAGGCGGCATCGCCGGTTCGGTCTACATCGAAACCGCCAAGCCCTTCGACTATGCGGAACCGAAGTTCAGCGCATCGGCCGAGGTCGCCAACAATTCGATCAACGGCCGCAACGACCCGAAGATCTCCTTCCTCGCCAGTGATACCTGGGGCGACTGGGGCGGCCTGGTGTCGTTCTCCAAAGCCAAGCGCAGCAATCGCACCGACTCCAATTCCGGCATCAACTTCCGCCCGATGGGGCGCTTTCTCGAAGCGTCCGGCACGCGCGGCGCGCAGGCGGCGGCGGTGCTGGCACGCGATGCCGGCATCGCGGTTCCCAACCGCATGGACAAGGACGTAACCAATCGCATCATCTTCCAGGACAAGGTCGGTGACCGCATCTATCTCAACGAGCAGGACCAGTGGGGCGCGACCGGTTCGCTGCAGTTCAAGCCCAGCGACACCTTCTCGCTGAGCTTCGATGCGATGCTTGGTGGCTACGATACGCACGAAGACGAGTACGACGCGGCCGCCTACTCCGCATCCAGCCGCAGCACCCTCGACACCATCCATTCCTACGACGCCGATACCCTGTCGCAGTACGGCATGGTGGTGCTGCGCGATGTGTCCTATACCGCGACCCAGCACGAGATCCTGAGCAAGGAGCGCTTCGCCAACACCGACTATCGTCAGTTCAGCAGCAAGCTGGACTGGACCGTCGGCAACTGGGACATCGATGCGCTGGTGGGCTACTCCGGTGCACGGCGCGATTCGGATTACGCCAACCTCAAGCACGTGGCGTATGCACCGTCGCGTACGCGCTGGACGGCCAATGGCGGCGAAACGCTCGCCAGCGCCGCGTCCAATGGATTCGACATGTACAACTCGCCTGGAAAGTACCTGTTCGAGGCGTACGAGACTGAAGTCGAACACGTGAAGGATGACAAGTACGCCGCACAGCTGGACTTCCGCAGGTCGATGGACCTGGCGTTCTTCCCGGCGCTGACCGGTGTCAAGTTCGGCGCGCGTCATACCGACAAGTCGAAGGAGCGCGAGTTCGGCAACACCAAGATCCAGGGCCCGACCGCCGGCAGCGCGTCGTGGGTCAACACCCGCACCCTGGCCGACAGCAACCCTGGCTGGATCAGCGACATCGTGTCCGGTGGCGGCTACACCCCCAGCGATCTGGATTGGCAGCAGGTAGCCAACAGCTACGCACGCAGCACGTTCCGCTACGCCGGCTTCGCCACCCCGCTGGACAACGGCCAGTTCTACCAGGTGGATGAGAAGACCCTGGCGCTGTACGCGATTACCGATTTCTACTTCGATATCGGCAGCGTGCCGGTGTACGCAAATCTCGGCGTGCGCTCGATCGACACCAAGGTCGATTCGTCCGGTTTCCATCCGGTGCAGAATGCTGACGGCACAAGCGGCTACACGCCCACGCCCATCTCCAGCAGCGGCGATTACAGCGACCTGTTGCCCAGCTTCAACATGACCGCGGAAATCGCCGACGGGCTGGTGCTGCGCGGGGCAGCCTCGGAAACCCTGATGCGTCCGTCGCTGACCGACATCGCCTATCGCCGTACGGTCAGCTGGTCGAGTTTCCGCTTCATGGACGGCAATCCCGCATTGAAGCCGACCACCGCACGGCAGTGGGAGGTGGGTCTGGAGAAATACCTGGAGAACGGTGGCCTGCTGTCGGCATCCTATTTCTCCAAGAAGATCGACGGCGTCGTGCGCCAGGCGCTCACCGGCATCGTCCCGGACGTGGAGAAGCTCAACGCCAACGGCTCACTGGACGGCTACTACGACTTCGAGGTGTACCAGCCGGTGAACGCCGACGGCTCCTACAAGGTCACCGGCGTGGAACTGGTCGCACAGCTGCCGTTGTCGATGCTGCACCCAGCGCTGGAAGGCTGGGGCATCAATGCCAACTACACCCAGCTGGACAACTCGTTGACCGGCGCGTCCGACCTGGACATTCCGACCCCGCCGGAGGGCCTGGCCGAGAAGGCGTACAACTTCACCCTGTACTACGAGAACGATCGTTTCGACGCGCGCGTGTCCTACAACTACAAGGACAAGTACGTGGAGTACATCCACCTCAACATGTACCCGGTGTACCGCGATGCGTATGGCCAGACGGATGCCTCGATCGGCTTCCGCCTGAACGATACCTGGAAGATGACCCTGGACGCGATCAACGTGTTCGACGAGGAAACCTCGGGATACACGATCGACACGTCGTTCCCGACCCAGCACGAGTTCTCCGGCCGTCGCATCAGCCTCGGCATCCGCGCCGACTTCTGAATGACGCCAGCGGTAGTGACGGCCGCTGGTCGTCATCGTGGTCACCCGAATTGATGGCCAGCGGCCGTCACTACCGATTACACGGCAGTCACGACCCGGGCAGCACCTGCTTCAGCGCGCCGATCCCTTCCCAGGGATCGGCCTTCAGCCGTTTCGCGCGCGCGAGCGCCTTGTCCGGCGTGAAGGCATCCGGCGCAGTGATCCTCCCGAGCTCTTCCCAGCGCAAAGGCACCGCGACGCCGGCACCCTCGCGTGCACGCAACGACCACGAACACACGCTGGTGGCACCGCGCGTATTACGCAGCCAGTCGATGAAGATCACGCCCTTGCGCTTGGCCTTGCTCATGGTTGAGACGTAGCGCTGCGGCGCGTGCTGGGCCATGGCCTGGGCAAAGGATTCGCAGAATGCGCGCGCCTGGTCCCAGTCCGCCTTCGGTCGCAGCGGCACCACCACGTGCAGGCCCTTGCCGCCGGACAGGCGCACGAAGCTTTCCAGACCGGTTTCCTGCAGGCGCGCACGGACATCGCGTGCGGCCTCCTTGATGGCTGACCATTGCACGCCCTCGCCGGGATCCAGATCGAACACCAGCCGGTCAGGGTGCTCGGGATCAGCCACGGCAGCGCCCCACGGATGCAGCTCCAGGGTGTTCATCTGCACCAGCTGCAACAGGCCCTCGACGCTGTCGATATAGACATAATCTTCCGTGCCGCTCTTCTGCTCCAGGGGCACCGCACGCACCGCTTCGCCCAGTCCCTGGCCGTGATGCTTCTGAAAGAAACAGGGCTTGCCCACGCCTTGTGGGCACCGCAGCAGCGAAAGCGGCCGGTTGCTGATTTCGGGCAGTATCCATGGGGCGATTGCCTGGTAGTACGCTGCGACGTCGCCCTTGGTGATCTTCCTTGCCGGATAGACCACCCGCTCGGGATGGCTGATGGTCACCGGCGTCGGTGCAGCGGCGGCCGCTTTGCTCGCGGGGCGCTTCGTGGGCGCCTTGCGCGCCGCCGGCGCGCCTATGTCCTTTGCGGTCTTGTCCACGCGCAGCCGCTTGAAACTGGCCTGGCGCAGCAGGCCTTCCTTGCCCCAGCCACGGAAGGCCACTTCAGCGACCAGCCGAGGCTCCACCCACTGCACGTGGGCCGGCCGCAGCGCGGTATGCGCCGGCAGCTCGACCATTGCCTTGTCGGTGGCATGCGCCTTGAGCTGTGCCAGCACCGTGCGCAGCGTGTCTGCATCGAAACCAGTGCCTACGCGACCGACGTAGCGCAAGCTGTCGCCGTCCCGCGTGCCCATCAGCAGTGCACCGAAATCCTGCCGGCTGCCCTTGGGCGCGGTGTAGCCCACGATCAGGAACTCGTCGGTCTCTTCGTGCTTGATCTTGACCCAGCTGCGGGCGCGGCGGTTCTCGTAGGGCGCGTCCAGTTGCTTGCTGATGATGCCCTCGAACCCCGCCTTGCCGCTGAGCTCGAAGACCGCCGGGCCGTTGTCGATGACATGGTCGCTGTAAGCCAGAGTCCCCGTAACGTCGCCGATCAGGTCCCTGAGCACACCCTTGCGCTGCGCCAGCGGCGCGTCGCTGATGTCCACGCCAGCCACGCCCGGAAGGTCGAACACCACGTAGCGCAGCGGCTGCGTGGAGCTGCCATCGATCACCCGCTGCAGTTCGGCAAAGTCACTGCGGCCCTTTGCGTCCAGCACCACCAGCTCACCGTCAAGCCGTGCATCATCGACCGGCAGCGCAGCGACCGCACGCGACACCTGCGGGAAGTCGCCGCTCCAGTCCAGCCCGTTGCGCGAGCGTAGCGCGACCTTGCCGTCATGCAGGTCGGCGAGCAGCCGATAGCCGTCCCATTTGATCTCGTGCAGCCAGGCGTCACCGTCCGGAGCCATGGCACGGTGGTCGGTCAGCTGGGGCGTCCACGTGTGCGGGTAGGCCGTGTCGCGTGCGCCGGGCAGCGCCAGCGCGCGCTTTCGCCATGTCGCATTGGATCGCCGCACGTGTGCACCCACCGCCTTCTTCGCGGCGGTCACGCCTTTCGGGTTGCGGGCTGGTTTGTCAGCTGTCGTAGGGCGGGCTGTTTTGCTGGCGGCGGTGCGGGCTGCCTTTCGGGCGGGGGTGGCGGCCCTGCTGGCGGCCGCGCGGCGAGCGGTCTGCTTCGCAGGCTGCAGGAGGTCATCCGCCTCGGCATCGGCGGCGTGGGCATCGTCACGCTTGATCAGCAGCCACTGCGGTTGCCGGCCCTTGAGCGCCGTGCGTACCAGCTTCCAGCCTCCGGCCAGCCGCTCGCCGTGCAGCACGAAGTCAAGCTTGCCATCGGCCAGGGCCTGCAACGGATCGCCCTGCATCGACCACGTTCCGTGGTCATAGACGTCCACGTGCCCGGCCCCGTAGTGGCCCTCGGGGATATCTCCGTGGAAGGTCGCATAGGAGACGGGATGGTCCTCGACCTCCACCGCCAACCGTTTTTCGCCTACGCGCAGCGAAGGGCCCTTCGGCACTGCCCAGCTTTTCAGTACGCCATCCATTTCGAGGCGGAAGTCATAGTGACGGTGGCTGGCGTGGTGCAGCTGCACGACGAAGATCGGCGCCTTGCCCGATCGCGGCGCGCCGCCGTCGTCCGGTTCCGGCGTCGCCTGTGCGCCGGGACCCAGCCGGCGCTTGCTGCGGTATCGCTGCAGGGACATGGCTCAGCCCGCCTTGCGCTCTGGCGGCGCTTTCCTGGCTGTTTTCTTCGCGGCTTTCTTTACCGCTTTCTTCGCGACCTTGGCCGTTTTGGCGGCCTTCTTCGCCGGTGCCTTGGCGGCCTTGCTGGTTTTCTCCACAGAGGCCTTCTTCGCCGCCGTCTTTTTCGCCGGAGTACGCTTGTTGGCCTCCAGGCTCTTCTGCAGCAGCGACATGAAATCGACGACGTTGGTGGTGGCGTCCTCGCGCGGCGTGGGTTCGTCCTCGACCGTGGTGGTGCCGCCATCCTCCTTGATCCGCCGGGTCAGTACACCCTGCAGGCGCTCGCGGAATTCGTCATGGTACTGGTTGGGATCCCACTCGCCCGCCATGGATTCGATCAGCTGCTCGGCCATCGCGGTCTCCTTGCTGGTGATGCGGTATTCGGACACGCTGCCGCTGGGCAGGTTGAAATCAGCCGGGTCCACCAGCTCCTGCGGATAACGCAGGATCATCAACACCAGCGCGTCCTCGTTGGGCATCACCGCACACAGGTATTCCCGCGTGCGTACCACCACTTTGGCGATGCCCACCTTGCCGGTGCTGCGCAGCGTCTCGCGCAGCAGCACGTAGCCTTTTTCGGCCTTCTTGCCCGGCACCAGCAGATAGGGTTTCTCGAAATACCGCGGATCAATCTGCGCCGCGTCGACGAAGCTCTCCACCTCTACGGTTTCGTGGCTTTCAGGCGCGGCCGACTTGATGTCGCCTTCTTCCAGCACGACGTAGCTGCCCTTGTCGTACTCGAAGGCTTTGACGATGTCCTTCCAGGGCACTTCTTCGCCGGTGTCGGCGTTGACCCGTTCAAACCGGATCGGCTTCTTGTCACGCGAGTCGAGCATGCGGAACTGCAGGTCGATCCTGCGCTCGCCTGACATCAGGGAGACCGGCACGTTCAGCAGGCCAAAGGAAAGCGTACCGGTCCAGATCGGGCGGGCCATGGGACACACCGTAGGGTCGAGGAAACCCTAGCTTCAGCGCGCGTGCGTGAAACAACCGTGTCCGTCATGCCATGAACGGGTCAGCGATCAGCATGCGCTACTGCAGCAACGGCCGCAGTGCAGAGGCAGGCATATGGTCGAGCGCAACCCACGCGTCTTCCACCACTGCGCGCGCCGTCGGCCAGCGCAGGCGGGAATCTCCGCGCATCGACTCCCAATGCGCTGCCAGCTCACGTTCGGTTTCGTCGTCGCCGCCACGGGGCCAGTTCGCCGCGTGCGTGGTGAGGGCAAACGCGTAGGCCGGACACAGGTCGCGCCAGCTCCGGTGGGCCTGGCGCCGCCGGGCTTCGTAGTCATTGAGCATGTACTGCAGATAGTCCTGCGCCACCGCCTGCGGATCCTCGCGCGACAGGCGGCGGCGGCGACGCGGCGTGGAACGGTGGGCCAGCGGATCCTGTCGGGTATTGAACACGGACGGGGCGGGGCGTTCCAGGCGGTGCATGGCGCGGCTCCTGTGGGAGGCGGGCGGCCAGATGTAAGCCCGGGGCTGTTATCCACTCGTGATCGATATGTTCATGACGCGGGATTCGCAGTGGCTTTACTTCTAAAGGACTCTAGTAGAGGCCTGATCAAGGAGAGCTGCCATGAATCGAGATACCTCGCGCGACCCGCTGCGTGAAGCCACCGCCTCGGCACCGGGCGAACAGCACGGCAAGCATGACAACGACGAGGCGGAACGCCGGGGAACCGGCGCCCCCTTCGTCGACGCGGTCGAAGGCCCGCTCGCAGGCGCCGACGAACATCTGCCGGTGCGCCATATGAGCGACCAGGCGGCGCAGGACCGCAAGGACTGCGGTGACCGCCACCGCGGTGGCCAGGAAAGCCCGCTCAAGCGCCGCGAGCGCAAACAGCACGCCAGCGACAACCAGGACCAGGCGCTGGAGGAGACCTTCCCCGCCAGTGACCCGACATCACCGTTCGTACCGGCCAAGGCGCCTGATTGACAGGGTTGGCGGCGTGGTAATGGCGGCCACTGGCCGGCATGCCGGAACGGCACCGGCGGCCGTTGGCCGTCTGCCTCACCCGGGATCACGGCCGCTGAAAAGTTGACGGCCAGCGGCCGCCACTACCGGTTTGGGGCCGCCACGACCGGGTGGGGTCGTCAATGCCGGTTTGCGGGGAGTCACCGCCAGGACCATTGAACGCCAACACTGGCGCGCCGGTCCGCACCCGGCTCATAGAAGCGCCCATTGCCATCGTTGACGATCACCGAGCCGATGTAGGCCTGGTCCAGCAGGTTGTCGATGCGACCAAAGACCCGCAGATCGCCACTGTGGAGCGACCAGCGGCGTCCTGCTTCGAGATTCATCACGGCATACCCCGGCGCGCGTTCGGTGGCCAGATCATTGACGACGGTATCCGTACTGGCCGTGACCTCGGCGGCCCACTGCCACTCGCGTGGCTGCCATTCCAGTCGCGCAAACGCCTGCTGTCGTGGAACGCCGGGCAATCGGCTTCCTGCCGCTACGGGCGTGTCCGGGATCGCGCACCCGCTTCCCGCACAGGCGAGGTAACCGCTGCGCACCTGTGCCTGGAGCCATGTCCAGGCGACCTGCAGCTCCAGGTCCGTGGCAAGCGGCTGGGTCCAGGACAGTTCCGCGCCCTGGCGGCGGGTCCGGCCGATGTTGCGATAGGTACTGCGCCCGCCGGTATTGCTGGCCACCGCCAGCTCATTGTCGGTATCGGCGCGGAACAGGGTGACGTCCAGGCGCCGGCCATCCTGGGCCTGCCACTTGCTGCCGATCTCCAGGTTGCGGCTGCGCGCGGCGGAAAGGTCGAGCGCCAATCCCGCCCGGCCGTCGGCGCGATAGCCCAGTTCATTGAAGGTGGGCGTCTCGAATCCGCGGCCGGCGGCTGCGTGCAGGCGCCACTGCGGCGTGACTTCAACGCTGACACCAGCCACGGGCGTGGTCGCCTGATAGCGCTGGCTGCCGCTGTCGTCGGGGTTGCGGCCCTGGACGTAATGGTCATGCGAGCGGAAGCGCACGCTGCTGTGGCGCGCGCCGGCCAGCAGCGACACACGCGGTGACCACTGCCACCACGCCTGCACGAACTGGTCCACGTTGGTCACTGTGTCGCGCTGGTCGCGGCGCAGCTTGCCGCGCACGCCCAGGGCCTGGCCGACGAAGTTCTCGTGGCCGGTGCGGTGCTGGCGCTGGCGGTCGGCGTTGACGCCGGCGGTCACGTCGAGCGCGCGCCCTGCGATGTCTCCGGTCCAGCCCCAGCGCGCATCCAGCCCGCCGAAGTCACCCTCCAGATCGATGACGCCGCCGGCATGCAGGGGGTTGGCCTGCGGGGCGGGCGGAATCGCCAGGAACTGGACGACTTCACGCTGGCCGGCATAGCCGGTCAGGCGGAAGCGATGGTCCTCGCGCTGTCCGCTGTAGACCAGTCCGGCCTGGGACTGGCGTACGGACTTGCGCGTGTTGTACTGGTGCGCCACGGCAGTGGCCTGGCGTGGATCGTCGGCGACCTGCGCGCGCGTCAGGCCCAGCGGATCCTGTGCGTCGGGGGCATCGAGGTGGTTGACCAGCAGCTCCAGGCGGTCCTCGCCCACGGCCATGCCCAGGCGCGCATTGAGCGACTCACGGCGCGCCGCACTGTGATCGCGCCAGCCATCGGTGCGGAAATGGTTGGCCGCGATGTTGTAGTCCACAGGCCCCTGCACACCGCGCAGGTGGGCACCGACGCTGAGGGTGTTGTCCGCGCCCGCATTGACCCGGACCCGCCACGGGTCGCCTTCGCGGCCGCGCGCGGTATGCACCTGCAGCACCCCACCGGATGAATTGCCGTACAGCGCGGAGAAGGGGCCGCGCAGCACGTCGATGCGTTCGGCGCCGAGCAGGCTGGCATGCGACAGCTGGCCCTGGCCGTCCGGCATGGTGGCCGGCACGCCGTCCACCAGTACCCGCACGCCGCGCACGCCGAAGGTGGAGCGCGCGCCATATCCACGGATCGACAGCTGGGTGTCCTGGGCCAGGTTCTGGCGATCACGCGCCAGCACCCCCGGGATGCCGCTCAGCGCTTCGGCCAGCTGGGCCTGCGGCCCGGTGCGGTCGTCATCGATCCACACCGTATCCAGGCTGGCTGGCAGGGCGAAGGCATCCACGCCGGGTACGCGGGCCGCTTCGACGTCGACGGACGACAGGGTGCGGGTCGGCGGCTGCTGGGCCAGGGCGAGGGAAGGCAGGACGAGGATGCAGGCGGCGGACAGGCGGACACGCGCCAGGGGCAGGTTTTTCATTCAGGTTCAGCGGCAAGCATGAACGCGCCATGGTACCGGCCCGCTCGTGACGATGGCCGCCGCGTCCGGGCACGCTTTGTTACGATGGCGTGGTCAGCGGCTTCAGGCCGGTGGCTGCTGCGTGCTTTCTTCCTCCCCCCTACCGAATGAGTACCGCCGTGTCCTTCTTTGCAAACGTGGAACTGGTCCCCGGTGACCCGATCCTGGGCCTGACCGAGGCGTACAACGCCGACAGCCGTCCGACCAAGGTCAACCTGGGTGTGGGCATCTACTACGACGAGAGCGGCCGCATTCCGCTGCTTCGCGCCGTCAGGCAGATCGAGCAGCAGCTCGCCACCGAAGGCAAACCGCGCGGCTACCTTCCCATTGATGGACTGCCGGCCTATACCCAGGCCACGCGTGAGCTGGTGTTCGGCAAAGAGTCGCCGTTGCTGGAAGCCGGGCGCGTGTCGACCACCCAGACCGTGGGTGGCAGCGGTGCGCTGCGTGTCGGCGCCGAGCTGCTGCGCACCCTGCTGCCGCATGCCACCATCGCGATCAGCAGGCCCAGCTGGGAAAACCATCGCGCGGTGTTCGGCGCGGCCGGTTTCGAGGTGGTGGAATACAGCTACTTCGATGAGCAGACCCATGGCGTGGATTTCCCCGCGATGCTGGCCGATCTGCAGAAGCTGCAGCCGGGCACCGTGGTGCTGCTGCATGCCTGCTGCCACAACCCCACCGGCGCGGACTTGACCGTCGACCAGTGGAAGCAGGTTGCCGAAGTGCTCAGGGAGCAGCAGCTGTTCCCCTTCATCGACATGGCCTACCAGGGGTTCGACAAGGGCATCGCGCAGGACGGCGTCGCGGTACGCGTGGTGGCCGAGGCGGGCATCGACAGCTTCATCGTCGCCAATTCGTACTCCAAGTCGTTCTCGCTGTATGGCGAGCGCGTGGGTGCGCTGTCGATCGTTGCGCCGAACGCGACCGAGGCTAAGGCCGTGCAGTCGCAGATCAAGCGGATCATCCGCACCATCTATTCCAGCCCCTCCAACCACGGCGCCGCGCTGGTAGCCGGCGTGCTGAACAGTCCGGAGCTGCGCGCGCTGTGGGAAGAAGAACTGACCGAGATGCGCGAGCGCATCCACGCGCTGCGCCACGGACTGGTGGATCGCCTGGTGGCGCTGGGCGCGCCGGAATTCTCGTTCATCAATGACCAAGCCGGCATGTTCTCCTACTCCGGGCTGAGCCGGGTGCAGGTCGACAAGCTGCGCGACGAGTACGGCATCTACGCCGTCGGCACCGGCCGCATCTGCGTGGCCGCTTTGAGCCAGAGCAACCTGGATTACGTGGCCCAGGCCGTGGCCAACGTCTCCAAGGCCTGACGGAGAAAAAAGGGGACGGAGGGGATTAATAATCCCCTCCGTCCCCTTTTTTTGCGTCCCCTTTTTGCATGCGGGCGGCGACAATAGGCGCCTCTTTCCCTGCCCGAGCCCGTCCATGTCCCGTACGTCGTTGACCCGGTACCTCATCCAGGAACAGCACGCCGGCCGCATCAATGCCGACCTGCGCCAGCTGATCGCCGTGGTGGGGCGTGCCTGCACCAACATCTCCATCGCCGTCAGCAAGGGCGCCCTGGGCGGCGTGCTGGGCGAGGCGGGCACTGGCAATGTACAGGGTGAGGCGCAGAAGAAGCTGGACGTGATCAGCAACGAGATCCTGCTCGAGGCCAACGCCTGGGGCGGTCACCTGGCGGCGTGCGCGTCGGAGGAAATGGACCACTGCCAGCCGGTGCCGGACATCTATCCGCGTGGTGACTTCCTGCTGCTGT
Organism: Pseudomonadota bacterium; assembly: GCA_037033225.1. Lineage (GTDB taxonomy): Bacteria > Pseudomonadota > Gammaproteobacteria > Xanthomonadales > Xanthomonadaceae > Stenotrophomonas. Next base: position 19,477 of record JAZBLM010000017.1, on the reverse strand, counting down.
TCGACCCCCTCGATGGCAGCTCCAACATCGACGTCAACGTCTCGGTGGGCACCATCTTCTCCGTGCTTCGCTGCCCGAAGGGCGTGGAATGCCCGAGCGACGAGAGCTTCCTGCAGCCGGGCACGGCGCAGATCGCGGCGGGTTACTGCATCTACGGGCCCAGCACGCAGATGGTGCTGACCGTCGGCCACGGCACGCACGCCTTCACGCTGGACCGCGAAACCGGTGAGTTCGTGCTGACCACGCAGAACATGCAGATCCCGGCGGCAACGCAGGAGTTCGCCATCAACATGTCCAACCAGCGTCACTGGGAATCGCCGATGCAGGCCTACGTGGCCGATCTTCTGCAGGGCAAGGAAGGCGCGCGCGGCAAGAACTTCAACATGCGCTGGATCGCCAGCATGGTGGCCGACGTGCACCGCATCCTGACCCGCGGCGGCATCTTCATCTACCCGTGGGACAAGAAGGAACCGGGGAAGGCGGGCAAGCTGCGCCTGATGTACGAAGCCAACCCGATGGGGCTGCTGGTCGAGCAGGCCGGTGGCGCCGCCTCGACCGGCCGCGAGCGCATCCTGGACATCCAGCCCGACCAGCTGCACCAGCGTGTGCCGGTGTTCCTGGGCTCGCGCGAAGAAGTCGCCGAAGCGGTGAAGTACCACCAGCAGCACGATGCCGGCCAGGGTTGATCGGCTCGCGCGCGTCATGACCGTGGCGTGACAACCCCTTCGCCAGTGGGCACCATCAGGAGCCCGCTGGTGAAGGATGTACGCATGCACACGCAGCAACCGGTCGATTTCATTGAAGTGATCCACAACGCTGTCCCGGCGGAGACGTGTGCGGCGATCGTGTCGCGGATGCGCGCAAGTGACCGCCTGCAGCCCGGTGCCGTGGGCAGTGGCGTGTTCCCGGAGCTCAAGCGCAGCAAGGATCTCCGCATCAGCGGCGAGCCCGACTGGGCTGACGTGGAAGGCGTGCTGCAACAGGCCGTTTTCAGCGGGCTTCTGAGTTATCTACGCCGTTATCCACAGGCCTTGATTGCTCCGCTGATGTTGCAGGTCCAGGACAGCGAGGGGCGGCCCAGACGGCTGACCGCGGAAGACTTTCCGGGCATGGACACTGCCGCCCTGTCGGATCTGGCCCGCACCTGCCTGCGTCCGGGTGCCATCAATCTGCAATGGTATGCGGCAGGCGAGGGTGGCTATCCCTACTGGCACTGCGAGCTGTATCCGAAGGACGAGAAAGCGGAAACCCTGCACCGGCATCTGCTATGGACGCTCTACCTCAACGACGGATTCGAAGAGGGCGAGACGGAGTTTCATTTCCAGCAGCGCAAGGTCACTCCGCGCACGGGCAGCCTGCTGATCGCCCCTACAGCCTTCACCCACACCCATCGTGGCAACCGTCCACAGGGCGGTGACAAGGTCATCGCCACCAGCTGGATCCTGTTCCAGTCCGCGCAGAAGCTCTACGGCGGCTGAGGTCCCCATCTCCCCGGGCGCTGAACGCACACGTGTCCACCTTTCCCTTGGCCGACATGTGCAGCGACGCCCGGGGAGATGGGGATTTCGGCCAAGTCGGCATCCTGCCGGTGAATGGCGATCCATGGCGTCCCCTTGAACGCGATCCATGATGCCGTAGAGGATCGCTGCGGCCTTTCGAAAATCGCTCAAACGAGTTGTGGCGCTGATTGCTAAGGCACCAACACATGCTGCAGCCTATCGCCTCGGCGCTTGCCTGCACGCGAGGCACCAGGCCCGCAGCGTGCGCGCGCTGTCAGAACAGTTGTCCCTGCGCGGTGTCCTCGCGCGGTGGCGCCGGCCGCTCGAACTTCGTGCAGTCCAGCTTCGGCCAATGGCTGTTCTGCGCGTCGAAGCCCAGGCGCCTGCGCGCCAGCTTGAAGCGGTTGTTCAACAGGTCGGCATACACGCCCTGGCCGCGCATGCGCGTACCGAATCGGCTGTCGTAGTCCTTGCCGCCGCGCAGCTGGTTGATCGTGCTCATGACATGGGCGGCGCGGTCTGGATGATGGGTATCCAGCCAATCGCGGAACAGCGGCGCCACTTCCAGCGGCAGCCGCAGCAGCACGTAGCCCGCACTGGACGCGCCGGCATCGCGAGCGGCCTCCAGGACCGCTTCCAGTTCGGCATCATTGATCCAGGGGATCACCGGCGCCACCATCACACCCACCGGGATACCAGCCTCGTGCAGCCGACGCATCGCGCGCAGCCGCGCGTGCGGTGCAGCCGCGCGCGGCTCCAGTCTTGCCGAAAGATGCGGGTCCAGCGAGGTCACCGAGAAATGCACGCTGACCAGGTTCTGTTCTGCCAGCGGCGCCAGCAGGTCGATGTCGCGCTCGACCAGGGCGTTCTTGGTGATCAGGGAGAACGGATGCCGGGTCTCCAGCATGACTTCGATCAACTGGCGCGTGAGCTTGAACTTGCGTTCAATCGGCTGGTAGGCATCGGTATTGATGCCCAGTGCGATGGGCTGGGGCACATAGCCTGCTTTTGAGAACTCCTTGCGCAGCAGCTGTGGGGCGTTGGTCTTGGCGAAGAGCCTGGTTTCGAAGTCCAGGCCTGGCGACAGATTGAGGTAGGCGTGCGAGGGGCGGGCGAAGCAATACGAGCAGCCGTGCTCGCAGCCACGATAGGGGTTCACCGATTGATTGAAACCGAGGTCGGGGGAGGTATTGCGGCTGATGATGCTGCGCGCGGTTTCAGTGCGGACTTCGGTGCGCAGGCGCGGCGCGGCGAACTCATCCCCCTCTTCAGCCTCCCAGCCATCGTCCACGGTCTCGCTGACGGTGCGCTCGAAGCGACCCGGCAGGTGACCGGTCGAGCCGCGTCCCTTGATGGCGGCGCTCGGCTTGGTAGCGGAATGATCCATGGCGTCTGCGGTATCGGGGTGTGGTTAGTATTATTGCTAACCACAGGGGCTGCAAGCGGCTGAAGTTCAGTGGCTCTAGGTCAGAGGTCGGCCGCCGGATGTTCTGTCCCCGAGGTTATCCACAGGTGGTCTGGTCATTCCGGGACACGCAGCAGGACATTTCAGGCCAGGGGACCGCGACGCAGGGTAGGGGAGTGGGGTCTCAGGAAATGCGACGCACGGAGGGGCGGCTGTTGGCCCTCATCGGTAGATGATGGATGGCCAGCGACCGTCAGGACCGGGCGGTGCTGACGGCCAGCGGCCGTCACTATCGGACTCAAAGCAGACGGAGGTAGCTGGCTACCGTGGCGTCGAGGCCATCGTAAAGGGCTTCGCTGATCAGTGCGTGGCCGATGGAGACTTCCAGCACGTCAGGCACATGGGTCAGGAAAGAGCGCAGGTTGGCCTGCGAAAGATCATGGCCGGCGTTCACACCCAAGCCGACCGCCTGCGCCCTGCGTGCCGCGGCGGCGAACTGCCCGAGCATGGCGGTCGCATCACCGGCGGCATGCGCTTCGGCATACGGACCGGTGTACAGCTCGATCCGATCCGCGCCGACGTCGGCGGCCATTTCCAGCAGGGGGTTGCCCGCGTCAACGAACAGGCTCACCCGGCAGCCCATCGCCTTCAGGGTCGCCACCAGCGGCCGAAGCCGGTCGGCATCGGCGGCAAAATCGAAGCCGTGGTCGGAGGTGAGTTGACCGTCGCCGTCCGGGACCAGGGTGGCCTGTGCCGGGCGCGTGGCGTCGCACAGCGCCAACAGGCCCGGATAACCGTCCCGCGGTGGCGCGAACGGGTTGCCCTCGATGTTGAGTTCCACGCCACGCGCGCGGGTCAGCGCCGACAGCGCGATGACGTCCTCGGCGGTGATATGGCGCCTGTCCGGCCGCGGATGCACGGTGATGCCGTGCGCGCCGGCGTCCAGGCAGGCCTGCGTGGCCTGCAGCACATCCGGGTCATGCCCGCCGCGCGAGTTGCGCAGCACGGCGATCTTGTTGACGTTGACACTGAGGCGGGTCATGGCGGCACGACGGTGTTCAAAGCGCGCAGTGTAGCGCCGCTGTCACAGCAGGGGCGAGGCGAGCCGGGCGAAGGACTCCGGCAGGCGGTGGCGCCACAGGCCGCGATTGCGGTCATTGTGGACCTGCGTTGCGGTATCGAACTCGTGCTCCAGGATGCCGGCGAGCTCCGCCACGCGTTCCTTGTCCCGCAGCAGCATCGACAGCTCGAAGTTCAGCCGGAAGCTGCGGTGATCGAAGTTGGCGGTCCCGACGATGCACACCTCGTCATCGGCGATGAAGGCCTTGGTGTGCAGCATGCGCGGGCCATACTCGTAGATCTTCACCCCGGCCTGCAGCAGTTCGTCAAAGTACGAGCGTGCCGCCTGGGTGACGAACCAGGAGTCGCTCATCTTGGGCACCAGCAGCCGCACTTCGAGCCCGCCCAGTGCAGCCGAGGTCAGCGCCATGCGGGCGGCTTCACCTGGCACGAAGTAGGGCGTGACCAGCCAGACGCGGTGCCTGGCCTCATGGATTGCGGCGACATGCAGCCGGTGGATGGTTTCCCAGCCTGAGTCGGGCCCGGAGACCAGCACCTGCGCGTTGATCGCGCCCTCGTCGCGGCCAGGCGTTTCACGTGGCCACAGCCGGGCCTGGTCGAAGGCCGGGGCCTCCTGGCCACTGGCGTACAGCCAGTCTTCCATGAAGACCAGCTGCAGGCTGCGCACCACGTGCCCGCGCAGGCGCATGTGCAGGTCGCGGTAGGCGTTGGGGTGCTGCGCTTCGTTCTCTTCGTCGGTGATGTTGATGCCGCCGGTGAAGGCGACCAGGCCATCGATCACGACCAGCTTGCGATGGGTGCGCAGGTTCAACCAGGGCCGCTTGAACGGCTTGAGCAGCTGCCGCGGGTGGAACCATACCGCTTCGCCGCCCGCCTCCAGCAGGGGCTTCAGGAACGCGGCACGGATGTTCCCTGCACCGACCGCGTCCATCAGCAGGCGCACTTCCACGCCGCGTTGCGCGGCAGCCACCAGCGCGTCGCGGATCGCCGTACCGGTGTGGTCCGGTTCGAAGATGTAGTACTCCAGGTGGACGTGGTCGCGCGCGGCAGCGATCGCCTCCAGCAGGGCGGCGTAGGTCGCCGCGCCATCCACCAGCCATTCCACTTCAGTGGCGCTGCTGGGTGCCAGTCCGGTGGTGGCCTGGCCGATAGCGGCCAGTTCGGTGCAGTCCGCGTCGGGCGGGCACACGCTGCTGTAATGCTCCATCCCCGAGCGCGAGCGCCCACGGCGCAGGCGCTGGCGTTTTACTTTCTGCGGACCCAGCAGGTAGTAAATGAAAAGGCCGATATAGGGCAAGGCCGCCAGGGACAGGATCCAGCTCAGCGTGGCCACCGGCTCCCGCTTCTGCAGCATGATCCAGCCGGTAAGGCCAAGCAGATAAAGCAGGTAGGCCACCGCCAGCGACGTGCCGAGATGGGGGATGGCATCGAGCCAGTGACGCAGCGCATCGAAGAAGGCAATCATCGCCGGATGATAGCCAATTCAGCTGCCGCGACCCGTGTAGTCAGGCGCAGCCTGGACATAAAAAAACGCCCCCGTTTCCGGGGGCGCTTCCAGTCGCGTCATGAGTGCGGACTGCGCCGTGCGTTTACTGCTGTACGAAACCGATCTTCTTCATCTGGGCGTTCTTCGAGGCAGCCAGGATCTTGGCCATCACGTCGTACTCCGAGTCCGGGCTCGCATCGATCCGCAGTTCCGGCTGGTTCGTCGGGTCACGCTGGACCTCCTGTTCCATCCGCTGCTGCAGTTCGGTCACGGCAACCGGGCTGTTGTTCCAGAACACCTGGTTGCTCGCATCCACGCGCAGCTCGATCGGCGGCGGCGGTTCGACCGTCACCGGGGGCGGGTTGAGCACGCGCTGCGGCAGATCCACAGCGATCGGGTACGTCATGATCGGCGCGGTCACGATGAAGATGATCAGCAGCACCAGCATCACGTCGACGAGCGGCGTGACGTTGATGTCGGCCATGGGGCCTTTACCACCACCAGAACTGAATGCCATGGCTTACTGCCCCTTCTCTTTGGTCGCGACGAAGCCGACGTCCAGCATGCCCTGTTCCTGCGCGACCTTGGTCAGCTCGTTGATGACACGCATTTTGGTGGTGCGGTCACCGCGCAGGTTCAACGGCGGCTGTGGGGTCTGCTGGGCGGCGGTGGCGAGGCGGGACTCAAGCGAGCCACGATCGATTTCCTCGTCGTTCCAGTAAACCGACCCGTCTTCCTTGACGGCCAACGTGATCGGACCCTTGCGATCGTTTACATCGTCCGGGTTCTGGATCAGGTTCGCCTCGGGCAGCTCGACCTTGACCTTGTGGGACATCAGAGGCGCCGTGATGATGAAGATGATCAGCAGCACCAGCATCACGTCCACGAGGGGCGTAACGTTGATGTCGGCCATGGGGCCGCCGCTGTTACCACTACTGAAAGCCATAACGGGCTCCGTTAATCGTTGCGTGGACGACTCGACCGCGGATCAGCGAACGCGCGAACCAGTGGCGAAGAAGTCATGCAGGTCGTGGGCGAACGTATCGAACTTGGCGATCGTCGAGCTGTTGACCTTGCTGAAGAAGTTGAACGCGAACACGGCCGGGATCGCGACGAACAGACCGATCGCGGTCATGATCAGCGCTTCACCCACCGGGCCGGCAACGGCGTCGATCGAGGCGGAGCCGGTGGCACCGATCTTGATCAGCGCGCCATAGATGCCCCACACCGTACCCAGCAGACCGACGAACGGCGCGGTCGCACCGACGGTGGCCAGCAGGGTCATGCCCGACTGCAGCTTGGTGCTTTCGCGGGTCACGGCCTGACGCAGGGCGCGGTCGACGAACTCCGAACGGCTCAGGGTTTCGCCCAGGCCATTGCCGGCGCCGGCTTCGGCACGCTGGTGGTGCGCAGCGGCCTGTGCGGCGTCGAGCGCGATCTTCGAGAACGGCTCGCTGGCCGGCTGCTCTTCCATCGCACGGATGGCGTCCTGCGCGTTCGGCGTATCCCAGAACAGGCTGGTGACGCGGTCGGCCTGGCCCTTCAGACGGGTGGCGCGGAAGATGTTGATGACGGTCCAGTACCAGGACGACGCCGACATGATGATGAGGGTGATGAGCACTACCCAGGAGACGGCGAAGTCACCCGGCTTGGAGGTCATCTCGGTGATCAGGTGCTCGAAGCCCATCTGCGACAGGGCGTTCGATGCGTTGTTGCCCCCCGCAGCAGCGGCGATGAAAATTTCCTGCAGCATGACGCTTACCTTTGTTGTGTGTGGTGTTGAAGGGTGTAGCTGATCATAAGAACCGTCAGTGGACGGTGGCCGGTGGGCCACCGTGTCACATCAGTTCAGCGCAAAATTGACCGGTACGCGTACTCGGCCCGCGGCTTTCTTGCCGCCCGATTCTGCCGCGTTGAAGCGCCACTTGCGTGCGGCCTCCATTGCAGCGCGATCCAGGTCGCGGTTACGGCTGGATTTCTCGACCGAAACATTGGTGACGTTGCCATTGGCATCGACATCGATGATCAGGATCACTTCACCCTGGATACCTGCACGGAATGCGGCCGGCGGATAACGCGGGGGATTCATGTTCTTTGACGAGATATCGACGCTGGCATCGATCGACGTCGGCGGCTGCGGCGGCGCGGGCGGCGACGGCGGAGTCACGATGTCGGTCGGACGCGGGTCGGGAATATCCACGACCGGAGCCTGCGGCGGCGGCGGAACCGGGGACGGCTTCGGCGGCGACAGGTTTTTGACCGGCGGCGGCGGAGTCTCATCCGGCGGCGGCGGCGGCGGCGGCGGAGGCGGCGGAGGCGGTGCATCGACGATGGTCACCATCACGTTGCGCTCCTTCTCTGCGGCAGCCTTGGGGGCCACGGCGGGAATGAGGAGCATCATGAAGGCGGCCAGATGCAGTGCGATTACAAACGCGATGCCGAAGATGCGGGGCCAGCTCAGGCCCTTCTCTTCAGTTTCTTCGTAGCGGTGAAAGACTAGTTGTTCCGTCATGCGCCAAGAGCTCGATTGTGGGGCCGGGATGCCCGGGGGCGGGATCCCTGATCAGCGGTGCATGACACCGCAGGAACCTCCAAGCTTATACCAATCCTGAGTGCCTGCGCACACTTGGCGCAGGCATTCAGGCGTTATTCCTACTTACTTCAGGTTGATGATTTTGTCCGCATCCGCGGCGTTCTTCAGGCCACCCTTGGCCTTGGCCTGACGTGCCGCTTCCTTGGCCTGGGGAATCTTCCCTTCGCTATGCAGGACACGTGCCAGATTGAGGTACGTTTCGCCATTGGGCGAAAGGGGAGCCGCTTTCTGCCACGCCTCGATCGCTTTGTCGGTCTGCTGCGGTTCGGAATAGTAGTAAGACTGTGCCAGTGCCAGATATACCTGGTAGTCCGGCTTCAGGATGCCCTTTTCCAGGCCCTCGTTGATCACCGCGATGACGTCCTTTTCGCGGTTCTCGCTGTTGGCATAGATCGAGTACAGCTGCTTGTACTCACGCTCTTCAGTGAGCTGGCCGGCGCTGCGCAGCTTGTCCATGATCGCGGCGGCCTTGTCCATCTGCTCGGCCTGCATGTACATGGTCGACAGGTTGAGCTGGGCCTTCTTGTCGTTCGGGTTGCGCGCCGCCACGGCTTCGGCGGCCTTGACCGCTTCACCGGTCTGGCCCGCTTCGGCGTAGGCGGCCATCAGCAGCTGGTTCCACTGATCCTTCGGCTCGGGTGCAGCGGCGATGGCCGCCTGGATCACCGGAATCGCTTCGGGGTAGCGCTCGAGCTGGTACAGGGCCTGGCCCTTGGCGATCAGCTCTTCGGCCTTCTTCGAACCACTTTCAGCGAAATACTTGTCGATCAGGGTCAGGCCCTGGGCCTGCACCGCCTTGTCATCGTCCTGCAGCTGCAACTGGGCCAGCATCAGCATCGACTGGAAATGACCATTGTTTTCCAGCGCGTTGAGATCAAGTACCTGCTGCAGGTACTTTTTCGACGCAGCGACATCTTCCTGCTGGTAGGCCGCCTGGGAGGCGAGCTGCGCGGCAAGCGCCTTGTCGTAGTCGTTGGCCGAGGCATTGCCGAGGATCGCCGTGGCCTGGGTCAGCGTTTCCGGGAACTTCTGCTCGTTGTAGGTGTCTACCAGCTTCTGCAGGTCCTTGCCGAGCTTGGCCGAGGACTTCTGGCCCGGTTCCTTGCGCGTCGCGTCGGGATACAGCACCTGTGCCGCCGGCGCCTTGTTGCTGCCGCGTCGCTCGGACCGTTCGGTCGAACGGGTCTGCGCAGCGGCATCGGTGATCACAGCGCCACTGACAGCAGTCGCGATCAGCATGGTCAGCAGGGCTTGCTTGTGGTTACGGAGCATATCTTTCACCTCGATCGGACCGCTAGGCGGCAGCAATGACGGACGTCAGAAAAATCTGAGCCGCCAAACGTATCAGAATTAAGCGACGTGAGAAATCGTTTCCTATGCTGCATCACAGCATATTAACGGTGATTCAGCTACAGCGTGGTTTGCGCCCGGACGCCTGTGCCTGCTGGTACACACCTTGCAGGGAGGGTGCATCCCGCTGCAGTTCTCGGATGCGGTTCGCCGGGTCAGGGTGGGTCGACAGCCACTGCGGACTGCGTCCGCCACTGGCTGCCATCATGTTCTGCCACAGATTCACCGCCTGCGTGGGATCGAAACCGGCCTGGGCCATGAGCTTCTGGCCGACGACGTCGGCTTCGCTCTCCTGCGTGCGCGAACCCGGCAACAGGAACAGGGTCTGCGCCCCCATGCCACCGAACTGATTGACCGCGCTTGCGGCAGTATCGCCATACGCAGCACCTGCAAGGGCCCCCACCACGGACAGACCGGTCTGCGCACCCATCTGGCGGGTGATGCGCTCCTCGTGGTGGCGTGCGATCACGTGTCCGATTTCATGACCGATCACCGCAGCGAGCTGGTCCTGGTTCTTGGCCACGCTGAAAATGCCCGAGTTGACCCCGACCTTGCCACCGGGCAGGGCAAACGCGTTCGGTTCGCTGTCGGCAAAGACGGCCGTTTCCCAGCGCACGTTCTGGTACTGACCAGGCAGCTGCGCCACCAGGGCGTTCACCACGCACTGCACGTAGGCGATCTGCCTGGCGTCCGTGCTGACTTTTTCCTTCTGCTTGGTTTCTTCGAATGCCTGTGCGCCGAGCTTGTCCAGTTCGGCCTGGGAGACACCGCCGACGACCTGCCGGCGACCGGTGGGGGACGTGGTGGTCGCGCATGCGCTCAGGAGCGTCGCGATGGTCAAAGTGAGCAGCAGTCGTTTCATGGATCCAGTCCCCGTGTTCATGTAGGGAGTTTCCACTTCAACAGCTTAATTTTTCGTCAATCCATGTTCGGATCATCTTATCGACCGAACACATGCGGGCTCGGAGGGGTAATCAGATCCCCGTTCCGAACGCCATCAACAAGCCCAACGCCACCGCGTTGTTGATCGCGTGTGCGGCAATCGGCGCCCACAAAGTGCCAGTGCGTTGATACAGCCAGCAGAACGCCGCGCCCATCCCACCGTAGATCAGCCACAACTGGGCGATCTCGGCCGGCCCGTTCGCACTCGTGCCAGGAATCTCGTGGACCAGGGCGAAGGCCAGGCTGCTGAGCACCATGCCCAGCACCGGCCGACCAGCCTGCCACAGCCGGCCAAACAGGACGCGCCGGAACAGCAGCTCTTCGTAGGCGGGTGCAAGCAGCACCGCGAATACCGTCAGGAATGCGGGAAACTGCGCGACGGCACTGCTCATCAGCTCCAGATTGGTGGGTACCGGTTCGATGCCGGCCCGCTTGGCCAACACGCCGATGCCGTTGCTGACGATGATCACCACAGCGGCCACTACTGCGGTCCATCCCCAGGTGGAAGGGCTCCGCACGGCGCGCCGCGAGGTTTCACGTTCGGCCGTTGTGGCGCGTCGTCGCCAGAAATACAGGATCAGCGCCGCGCCGCCGGTCGCCACCAGCGCCATCAGGATCTGCGCCATCGGCCCGGGCTGACCTAGCTGGGTGGCGATCGCATCCGGGGCAGGCGCGGGAGCCCCGCTCGCCGCCAGCTGTGCACCGACGAAGACACCGCGGTACATGCCCCAGATCAGGCCGGCGATCATGCTCAGGCCAAACAGAATGAGCGCTGCCAGGCCCAGATCGATGAGGAAGCCGGCTACGGGTGAACGGGGGCCGCGTGATGCGGGCGGGGGCGTTCCGGGAAGCGGAGGCGGTGCCTGGACGAGAGTGGACATGGAGACCCTGCAGCGAAGAGGAGCCGACGCGCGCAGCAACGCGCGCCGGCAGCGCCCGATTGTGTCAGATATCCAGGTTGGCCACTTTCAACGCATTGCTTTCGATGAAGTCCCGTCGCGGCTCGACCACGTCGCCCATCAAGGTGCTGAAGATCTGGTCGGCAGCGATGGCATCTTCGATACGCACCTGGAGCAGGCGACGGGTATCCGGATTCACCGTGGTATCCCACAGCTGTTCCGGGTTCATTTCGCCCAGGCCCTTGAACCGCTGGATCTGACGGCCGCGCTTGGCCTCTTCCAGCAACCAGGCCTGCGCCTGTGCGAAGTGGGTCACCTCGATCGACTTGGCACCCCGGGCGATGGTCGCGCCTTCACGCACCAGGCCGTGCAGCAGACTGGCCGCGTGGTGGATGGCGCGCAGTTCGCCGCCATCGAAAGCGGCCAACGGCAGGACCTGGATATGCTCTTCGCCCATGTGGCGCCGGGTCACCAGCACCGCAGCCGGACGCTGGTCGTTGGGTTCCTGCAGTTCCAGGCTGAAACGTGCCGAGCCCAGGCTGCCCTGGTTCAATCGCGCGGCCAGGGCATCCAGTCCCTGGTCGGGCGCAGCATCGCGCAGGTGTTCCAGATCCATCGGGATGAAATCGACCAGCGCTTCCAGCAGCTGGCGGTCGTAACGATGGGCATTGCGCGAGATGGTTTCCAGCGCGCCAGCGTAGCTGAGCAGCAGCTTTTCAAGCGCAACCCCTTCGATCGCCGGCTCATTGGCTGCCGGTACCAGCGACGCATTTTCCACCGCGCTGCTGGCCAGGTAGCTGTCCAGTGCCGGGTCATCCTTCAGGTACAGCTCGGTCTTGCCCTGCTTGATCTTGTACAGCGGCGGCAGGCCGATGTAGACGTAGCCACGCTCGATCAATTCCGGCATCTGACGATAGAAGAAGGTCAACAGCAGCGTGCGGATATGCGCGCCATCGACGTCGGCGTCGGTCATGATGATGATCTTGTGGTACCGCAGCTTGTCCGGGTTGTACTCGTCACGGCCGATGCCGGTGCCCAGCGCGGTAATCAGGGTACCGACCTGGTCCGAAGCCAGCATGCGGTCGAAGCGTGCGCGTTCCACGTTGAGGATCTTGCCGCGCAACGGCAGGACGGCCTGGTTCTTGCGGTTGCGGCCCTGCTTGGCCGAGCCGCCTGCGGAGTCACCCTCGACGATGAACAGTTCCGACAGTGCCGGATCCTTTTCCTGGCAGTCCGCGAGCTTGCCAGGCAGGCCGGCGATATCCAGCGCGCCCTTGCGGCGGGTCAGGTCACGCGCCTTGCGGGCCGCTTCACGCGCGCGGGCCGCATCGACGATCTTGCCGGCGATCGCCTTGGCTTCGTTCGGGTTCTCCTGAAGGAACGATTCCAGCCGCTGGCCGAATGCATTCTCCACGGCGGGGCGGACGTCCGAGCTGACCAGCTTTTCCTTGGTCTGGCTGGAGAAGCTGGGATCGGGCACCTTCACCGACAGCACCGCGATCATGCCTTCGCGCATGTCATCGCCGGTCAGGTTGATCTTGGCCTGCTTGGCGATGCCGTTCTGTTCGATGTAGTTGTTCAGCACGCGCGTCAATGCGCCGCGGAAACCGGCAAGGTGGGTACCGCCGTCCTTCTGCGGGATGTTGTTGGTGAAGCAGTACATCGTTTCCTGGTAGGAATCGGTCCACTGCAGCGCGACTTCAACGGTGATGCCGCTGTGTTCGCCCACAACCGAGATGACGTTGGGGTGGAGCGGGGTCTTCAGCTGAGCCAGGTGCTCGACGAAGCTGCGGATCCCGCCTTCGTAATGGAAATCATCGCGGCGGCCTTCACCGCGCTCGTCGACAAGGACGATCTTGACGCCCGAATTGAGGAACGACAGTTCCCGCAGGCGACGGGCCAGGATGTCGTAGTGGAACTCCACATTGTCGTGGAACGCTTTGACAGACGGCCAGAATCGCAGCGTAGTGCCGCGTCGGGTGCTCGGTTCAACCTGCTTCAGCGGCATCACCGGGGCGCCGTCGGCGTACTCCTGGTGGTAGTGGAAGCCGCCCTGGTAAATATCGATGGTCAGCTTCTGGGACAACGCGTTGACCACGCTGACACCCACGCCGTGCAGGCCGCCGGAGACTTTGTAGCTGTTGTCGTCGAACTTGCCACCTGCATGCAGGACGGTCATGACGACCTCGGCGGCGGAAACCTCGCGATCGAGCTTTTTGCTCATCTGCTCATGCTTGCCGGTCGGGATGCCGCGACCATTGTCCGAGACGCCTACTGAGCCGTCTGCGTGGATGGTCACCGAGACGTGGTCGGCATGACCGGCCAAGGCTTCATCGATCGAGTTGTCGACGACTTCGAACACCATGTGGTGCAGGCCCGTGCCGTCATGCACATCGCCGATGTACATGCCAGGACGCTTACGGACGGCTTCCAGGCCCTCCAAGGCCGTGATGCTGTTGGCGTCGTAGTTGCCGTTGTTAGCCGGTGTGTTCTGTTCGTCAGTCATTGCGCTCGCCGTAGGCTCCGCATATCGGCCACCATCGAATGGCGCGCCGGGAAAGAGGGGGTGGTGCAGACCTGAATTATACCAGCCGGGCAGGTCCCACCCGGCTGAGCACTATGACACGGCCAGCACCTGTGCATGTTCCACGTGGAACCGCGTGATGTCAGTGCTGTCCTGCAAAGCAGGAGGCGTCTCGGTTGCGGTGATGAATACCTGGGCGGGCACGGCCGACAGCCGCTCCAGCACGCGGCCCTGATGGTTCCGGTCAAGTTCGGAACCCAGGTCATCCAGGGCGATAACGGGCCAATGGCCTCTCTCCACTGCGTAATCTTCCGCCTGGGCGAGCAGACAGGTCAGCGCCGTCAGCTTGGCCTGACCGCGTGAAAGGGCTTCGCGGCCGGGAATGGTCGCGAAGCCGACAGCCCAGTCCGCGCGGTGGGGGCCAACCGATGTGTACCCCGCCTGGCGGTCCCGTTCCCGCGCGAGCACCAGGGCGTCGGCGAGGCTTACTTCGTGCCGACGCCATCCTGGACTGAGACTCATCGTGCGCATCTCCAGTTGAGGTGCGAGTTCGGACGCCAATACCACCGCACGCTCCTGAAGCCGCTCGAGATAGTGCAGGCGTCGCAGCGTCAATGGTTCACCGGCCTCGGCGAGCTCATGGTCCCACGTATCGAGCAGGCGACCCGATCCGCCCTGTTTAAGCAACGCATTACGCTGCTTCAAGGCGCGCGAATAGCGTCGCCACAACGAAAGAAAGTCAGGTTCCACGTGGAACAGTCCCCAGTCCAGGAACCGGCGTCGCGGCTCCCCCCCGCCGCTCACCAGCGCATGGCTGCCGGGCTCGAAGGTCACCACTGCCAACGCAGCGCAGAGATTTCCCAGCTGATGCACGTCTTCCCCGTCCAGGCGCCCCTTCCAGTCCTGTCCCGAATGACGCAAGCCCGCGCGCCGACGATGCTCCGTGCCTTGCGCAGTGGTTTCATCCCATTCGACGAAGATCTCCAACGCTTCCTGGCCATGGCGAATCAAACCATCCCGCACGCGCCCCCGAAAGCTGCGGCCGTAGGCCATCAGATGCAGCGCCTCGAGCACGCTGGTTTTGCCAGCGCCGTTGTCGCCTGTCAGCAGATTGATCCCAGGATGCGGGGTCAGTTCTGCAGCCTCGAACCGGCGTATCTGGTGGAGGGAAAGTCGTCGGATCTGCATGGATTCGGCTGAAAGGGCAGGCAGCGAAGCGAGGAGGGGGGTCAATCAGCTTACTGCATCGGCCACCTTGGGCAGGACGGGATCCAGATGAGGCAGACAACGCGGACGAGCCGGCGTCAGATGGCGCCGATCTTCCCAGGGACGGGGCGGCGTACTCGCCCTTTCCCCGCGAGCCACCGCATCGCAGCCGTCCTCAGGGGCAGGGGGCAGGATCAGGCCGACCAAGGGCAGTGCGAGGCCTGAATCTGCACTTCGACTGCTGAAATCCCGTGCATTCTGCAGGACTCAGGGCCCGGTACGGCTTCAGAATTAAAGAAATAACGGCTCCATCCGACAGACTCCGGCAAAACCTCTGGAAGACTTATACACAACCCTTGGACAGCTTGTGGATAAAAAAGCAGATAGGCGACAGCCTGAATTCTGTCCACAGGTAATCCCACAGCCGTACCAGCAATTCAGAGGGGGGTTTCGGACCCATTAAATCCTTATATTTCAAACACTTGAACTACTTATACATGAAATCTGGCCCTACCATCACCACCAAGCTTTAGATTTATACCCAGATTTAAAAGCTTGGGACAAAGGAAAAGGCTGACAAGCGGGGTGTGGACAACAGCTTCCGCCAGCGCGGTCTCGTCGACACGCCCTGCGTCATTGCAGACGACATCCGACCGCATTTTGGAAAAAACAGCCTCGCTTCTCCAACGTGGCGTCGCTCATTCCGATATTCCGACCTCTGTTGGGTCTGACGGTAATGATCCACGTGGAACAAAAAAAACGCCCGAACACGTCGGGCGCTCTCTTGTTCCACGTGGAACAGTGTCAGAGACGCAGCGGCATCACCACATGACGCGACTTTTCGCTGCTGGCTTCACGCACCAATGCCGACGAGTTCGAATCGCGCAGCTGCACGATCACGTACTCGTCGCGAAGTGCCGAAAGGGCATCAAGCACGTAATTCACGTTGAAGCCGATGGCCAGATCGCTGACGGTGGTCTCCGCTTCGATCTCTTCCTGAGCCTCTTCCTGCTCGGGGTTGTGCGCACTGATCTTCAGGTTGCCCGGTGAAACTTCGACCCGGATTCCACGGTACTTCTCGTTCGACAGAATGGCAGCACGCTGCAGCGACGCACGCAGGGCCTCGCGGTCGACCTTGACCTCACGATCAGCGCCGATCGGAATCACCGCCTCGTAGTCCGGGAAACGACCATCGATCAACTTCGAGGTAAAAGTCACATCATCGCGCTTGACGCGCACATGGCTGCGGCCCACCTCCAGCTCGATCTCCCGATCACCGCTCTCCAGCAGCCGCTGCAGCTCCGTGACACCTTTCCGCGGCACGATGATCTGGCGCTTGGAACCGCTGGGCTTGGCCAGGTCGGTTTCGCACAGTGCGAGGCGATGACCGTCGGTCGCGACCGTGCGCAGTGTGTCTCCGCGAAGGTCGAACAGCAGGCCGTTGAGGTAATACCTCACATCCTGCTGCGCCATTGCGAAGGCAGTGCGCTCGATCAGTTCCTTCAACGTGGCCTCACCGATCGCCACGCGTTCGGTCGCTTCCACTTCGTCCACTGACGGGAAATCGTTGGCCGGCAAGGTGGCCAGCGTAAAGCGACTACGGCCGGCCTGGACGGTGATCTTGTCACCGGTCTGCGAGACAGTGATCCGGCTGCCATCGGGCAGGGCACGGATGATCTCGAAGAGCTTGCGCGCAGGAATGGTGGTTTCGCCATTCTCGGCATCTTCAACTGCGATCCGCGACACCATTTCAACTTCCAGATCGGTACCGGTCAGCGACAGCTGCCCGTCCTGGACCTGCACGAGGAAGTTGGCCAGGACCGGCAAGGTCTGGCGGCGTTCGACCACATTGACGACTTGCGCCAACGGCTTGAGAAAGGCTTCGCGCTGCAGTGTGAAACGCATGTGGTTCCGTGCCCCTATGCTTTAAAAAATATGGAATAAATCAAAAGCTTGGTGGTGATGGTAGAGCCAGAATTCAGGGAAAACACACTCAAGTGATTGAATTAAAAGGGAAACAAAGACTCGAAACCCTCTGTAACACTGCCCCTCAAGGGGTGGGGAAACCTGTGGATGGAATTCCCAGGATCTGGAAAGCCTTTTTTATCCACAGAATGCCCCGTGCTTGCCCCCGGATTCTGCACCGTTTTGTGCGATGACGCTTTACCGATGTGCGTGCATCATTCGCTCAGCTTGCGGATGAGCTTGTCCCAGTCTTCCCGCAGCTTGCCGTCGGTTTCCATCAACGTCCGGATCTGGCGGCAGCCATGCAGCACCGTGGTGTGGTCGCGTCCGGCGAAGGCGTCGCCGATCTCCGGCAGGCTGTGCTCGGTCAGCTCCTTGGTCAGGGCCATGGCGACCTGGCGCGGGCGGGCAAGCGACCGGGTCCGCCGCTTCGACAGCAGATCCTTGATCTGCAGGCCGTAGTAATCGGCAACGGTTTTCTGGATGTTGGGGATGCTGATGGCCTGCTGCTGGGCCCGAAGCAGGTCGCGGAGGGTTTCCTGCGCGAACTCCGTGGTGATCGCACGGCCGGTGAAATTGGCGCGGGCGGTCAGGGTATTCAGCGCGCCCTCGAGGTCGCGCACGTTGGAGCGCATTTTCTTGGCAATCAGAAACGCCACATCGTCGGGAATCTCCGCGCCGCGCTCGCGTGCCTTGGCCAGCACGATCGCCGCGCGGGTCTCGAAGTCCGGGGGCTCGATGGCCACCGACAGGCCCCAGGCAAGCCGCGACTTCAGGCGCGCTTCCAGCCCTTCGACCTCGCGTGGATACCGGTCACACGTCAGGATGATCTGCTGTTTGCCATCGAAGAGGGCGTTGAACGTGTGGAAGAATTCTTCCTGGGTACGGTCCTTGCCGGCAAAGAACTGGATGTCATCGATCAACAGCGCGTCGACCTGCTGGAACTGGCGCTTGAACTGATCCATGGTCTTTTCCTGCAGGGCCCGGATCATCGCGCTGAAGAACTGCTCCGAACGCAGGTAAAGCACCTTCGCATGCGGATTGGCCTCCCGCATCGCATTGCCGGCAGCAAACATCAGATGGGTCTTGCCCAGGCCCGTTCCGCCATACAGCAGCAGCGGATTATGGGCGCGGTCACCCGGACGCTGCGCTGCCTGGAACGCCGCAGCCAGGCCCAGCTGGTTGCTGCGGCCTTCAACGAAGTTGGCGAAGGTGTAATGCGAATCCATGTTGCCGGCGAACGGCACCACCGGTGCGCTGGCGGCAGGGGGCAGCGCGGGTGATGCGCCACCGCTGAACAGGCCCGGATTCGGCGCGGTCTGTGCCTCCATGGGCCGTGGACGCGAGCCGATTTCAAGAAAAACGTCGCCGAAGCCGGCGAAGTGGGTCAACAGTTCGCGGATCCGCGGCAGGTACAACGCGCGCACCTGGTCGACGATGAAGGCATTCGGGGCAAAGAGGATCAAGGCGTCAGCGCGCAGATCGGCCTGCAGCGGCTTCAGCCAGGTGTGAACGTCTTCGGGCGGGAACTCCGCTTCAAGGCGTTCCAGACAACGGGACCAGGCATCCATCGGCAATAATCATCTTGGGCCGGTGGGCAAGCGCTGCAAAGCGCCGTCCCGACAGGCCGGAAAGGGGGAAAAGGATGACTCAGACTACCATCCGCAGGCAGGCTCTGGAATGCTTGTCCCGCAGTTATTCACAAAATCATCCACAGCTATTGCACAGCCCCAGGAAATCGCGTAGTCACAAGGACTTGACGCGGGGGCAGTTGTACCTCTAGAATTTCCGGTTCTTTCCGTCCATTTCATACGAGAGGCCCACATGGCCACCAAGCGCACTTTCCAGCCCAGCAACCTCAAGCGTAAGCGCGACCACGGTTTCCGTGCCCGTATGAAGACCGCAGACGGCCGCAAGATCCTGTCGCGTCGCCGCGCCAAGGGCCGCAAAGTCCTGAGCGCCTGATTGCCATGCCGCTTGCCGCGGCAGACGCAATCCTTCCGATAGTGAAAACTGCCGATCCGCGCAAGCGATTCCCTCGCTCTGCGCGGGTTCGCACGCGTGCCGAATATTCTACGGTCTTCAACGGCGCCCGCCGGGTGTCCGAACCGCTGATGACCCTTCACTGGCTGCCAGAAGACCGGCCGGCCAGAATGGGTCTGGCCGTTTCACGCAAGGTGGATCCGCACGCCGTAGGGCGCAACCGGATCAAGCGCGTACTGCGCGACGCCATGCGACATTGCCGTGCCGACCTGCTGCCAGGCGACATCGTCGTCGTGGTCCGCAGTGCTGCCCGCACTGCCAGCAACGATGAAATCCGCCAGGCATTCCTGCGCCTGTTGCGCCGCCTTGGTGCATTGCCCGCTCCGGTCGTGGACGGCACAATGCCGCCTTCCGACGGCGTCGCATCGCCTTCTTCGAACGAGCCGGCACCACGTCCCGGCACCGCAGAGCCTGTCCGCTGATGAACCAGACCCGTATTTTCCTTGTTTTTGCCTGGCTGATGGTGGCCGTGCTGCTGTGGATGG
>JAZBLM010000016.1:0-40666 GCA_037033225.1 Pseudomonadota bacterium | reverse complement strand
CCACGTGCGGTTCCACCCGGTGAGCCACAACCGCGCCGATCGCCTCGGCGGCCGCCGCTTCCAACGCCTCGGCATGCGCGCTTTCGTGCAGCACGCTGTAGCCCATGGCCTGCAACCAGGCCTGCTGGGCCGGCGTCCAGAGCACGGGCAGGTCGCTCGTCACGCCGGATCCGGGCGCTTGCGCAGGCGCTGCATGCACCACATCACCAGCCCGGACAACGCGTAGATCACGCCAACCGCCAGCAGCACCCGCGGCAGGTCGATCACCGCGATCGCAATCGCGATAGGCAGCAGGGCGAGCACGATGAAGGGCACGCGGTCCGCCCGCGGCCCCTTCGCGCCGCCGCCCTTGAAACTCCAGAAGCGGATGCGGCTGACCATCAGCAGCGCCGCGACCAGGGTCACCCCAAGCGCCACATAGCGCAGCTGCTCGCCGCTATACCCCAGCGTGCCGTCGGCGAAGGCCCAGACGAAGGACATCATCAGGCCGGCCGCTGCGGGGCTGGCCAGGCCGACGAACCAACGCTTGTCCACCACCGCGACCTGGGTGTTGAAGCGCGCCAGCCGCAGCGCCGCGCAGGCGGCATACAGGAACGCAACCGCCCAGCCCAGCCGGCCCAGCAGTTCGCCATCGAACTTCAGCGAAGACAGGGCCCAGTGGTACATCACCAGCGCCGGCGCCATGCCGAAGCTGACCAGGTCGGCCAAGGAGTCGTACTGCACGCCGAATTCGCTGCTGGTGCCGGTCAGCCGCGCGACCCGGCCGTCCAGGCCGTCCATCACCGCTGCAACGAAGACGGCGATGCTGGCGTAGACGAAATCGCCGTTGGCCGCAGCGATGATCGCGTAGAAGCCGGCGAACAGGCCTGCGGTGGTAAACAGGTTCGGCAGCAGATAAATGGTGCGCGAACGCGGAGGCGGGGGAGTGATCGGATCCATGCCCCGAGTTTAATCCACTTGCCAGCCGCCGGCTGCGGTGCTGCAATCACGCTTTCCCGCCGGTCAGGCACTGGAGTCCCGATGCGTACCCTGTTCTGCATGAGCCTTCTGTTGCTGGCTGCGGGCCCGGCTCTTGCCGGCCCGGTCTATAAATGGAAAGACGCCAACGGGGTCACCCAGTATTCGGAGAATCCTCCGGCCGGCAGGAAGTTCGAGACCCGTGAGCAGACCCGCGATCCCGCCAACCGCACGGCCGCCGATCCGGCGCCGGCCGCGGTGAATCCACAGTGCGCCACGGCCCGCGCCAACCTGGCGCTGCTCGATGGCACCGGGCCGGTGCTGCAGGACCTCAACGGCGATGGCACGGCGGAGACCGCCCTCGACGAGGGCCAGCGCGCCAACCAGCGGGCCCTTGCCGAAGCCGCCTCCAAGGCCTATTGCCCGCCGGCCTGAGGGCAGCCGGCCCCACGACGGACGCCGGGCTGGCAGAATAACGGCTTCCGCCGTTAGATGATGCCGACGATGCGCCTGTCCCAGTTCCACCTGCACACCACCAAGGAAACCCCCAGCGACGCCGAGCTGACCAGCCACCGGCTGATGCTGCGTTCGGGGATGATCCGCAAGCTCGCCTCCGGCCTGTACATCTGGTCGCCGCTGGGCCTGCGCGTGCTGCGCAAGGTCGAGCGGATCGTCCGAGAGGAAATGGAGAATGCCGGCGCGGTCGAATTCCAGGTGCCGACGGTCCAGCCGAAGGAGCTGTGGGAGGCCACCGGACGCTGGGACAAGTTCGGCCCGCAGTTGCTGAAGATCAAGGACCGCAAGGAGCAGGTGTTCTGCTACAGCCCCACGGCTGAGGAAGCAGCGGCAGACTTCGCACGCCAGGAACTGTCCAGCTACAAGCAGCTGCCGGTCAATTTCTTCCAGATCCAGACCAAGTTCCGCGACGAGATCCGTCCGCGCTTCGGCGTCATGCGTGCCCGCGAATTCCTGATGAAGGACGCCTACTCGTTCCACCTGCACGACGAAGACCTGGTGCGCGAATACGAAAACATGAAGGCGGCCTACAGCCGCATTTTCACCCGGCTGGGCCTGGATTTCCGCATGGTGCAGGCCGACTCGGGCGCGATCGGCGGCGATTCCTCGCAGGAATTCCACGTGATCGCCGATTCCGGTGAAGACGCCCTGGTGTTCTCCACCGGCTCGGACTACGCCGCCAACATGGAAGCAGCGGTCGCCGCTGCCCCCGCGCCGCGTGGCGCCGCCACCGAAGCACTGCGCAAAGTGGACACTCCCACGCAGAAGACCTGCGAAGACGTTGCGGCCCTGCTGGGCCTGCCCCTGCAGCGCACGGTGAAGTCGGTCGCACTGATGGCGGAAGCGCAGTTCGTGCTGGCACTGGTCCGCGGCGATCATGAAGTAAACGAGATCAAACTGGCCAAGGTCGAAGGGCTGGGCGGCTACCGCTTCGCCAGCGAAGCCGAGATTGCCGACCACCTCGGCAGTGTGCCCGGCTTCCTGGGCCCGGTCCGTCCTGCACGTACCATCCGTGTGGTGGCCGACCTGGAAGTGGCGTCGATGGCGGATTTTGTCGTCGGCGCCAACGAAGTGGGTTTCCATCTCGCTGGGGTCAACTGGGGCCGTGACCTGCCCGAGCCTGAAACCGCTGATATCCGTAATGTCCGCGCGGGCGACCGCGCCCATGATGGCGGCGAGCTCAGGATCGCCCGTGGTATCGAAGTCGGCCACGTTTTCCAGCTGGGCCGCCAATATGCCCAGGCCTTGAATGCGACGGTGCTGGACGAGAATGGCAAGGTCGCCGTGCTGACCATGGGCTGCTACGGGATTGGTATTTCCCGGATCGTCGCGGCCGCCATCGAGCAGAATCACGATGACGCCGGTATCCGTTGGCCCGATGCCATGGCGCCGTGGCAGGTCGTGGTGTGCGTGATCAATCCCAAGGGTGACGCTGCGGTGGCCGATGCGGCCGCGCAGCTGCTTGAATCCCTGCGCGCGGGCGGTCTCGACGCTGCCATGGATGACCGTGGCCTGCGCCCGGGCGCCATGTTCGCCGACATGGAACTGATCGGCATTCCACACCGCGTGGTGGTATCCGAACGTGGACTGGCGGCTGGAACTTTCGAATATCGCGCACGCAGCGCCAGCGAGGCGGAAAGCCTGGATCGCGACAGTCTGATGCGCAAGCTGCTGGGATGAAACGAAAAGGCCGGGATAATCCCGGCCTTTCTCGCGGAATGCCGCCACGGAAAGTTGGAATGAATGTTTGTGCTGCGCAGGTTTGCGCATTACCCTTGGGCCCGAGCCAAGGACTGGCAGACCCCGTCCACATTATCTGGAGCACTGCATGAGTATTGATCTGACCGGTCTGTCGGCCCGCGAACTGGGTGCGCTCATCCGCACCGCCAAGAAGCAGCAGACCATCGTCGCCAAGCGTCGCCCGATCACCAAGGTCCGCGCGCAGCTGGAAAAGCTGGCCAAGGTCGAGGGTTACAGCATCGAGGAACTGTTTGGCGGCGCCCCGGCACCGCGTGCCCGCAAGGCCGCGACCAAGGCACCGTCCAAGACCGCCGGCCGCAAGCTGGGCAAGGTGGCACCGAAGTATCGCAATCCGGCCAATGCCAAGGAAACCTGGACCGGTCGTGGCAAGCAGCCGCGCTGGCTGGCCGAGCTTACCGGCAAGGGCAAGAAGGTCGAGGATTTCCTGATCAAGAAGGCCTGAAAGCCGGATTGCCCGAAAACAGGAAACGCCGGCTGCAGAGCCGGCGTTTCCTGTTTTCCGGGGTGTGCCACGTGGTTGATTCCCTGCGCGACCGGCGACCACCCGACGCTGCGCGCGCCGTCTTACAGCGTCTTGCGGGCCGGGATCACCAGATTGCCGAACAGCAGGCCGGCCACCAGCGCCATCACCACGTTGAGCACGGTCAGGAACACGCCCTGCCCCGCCCCGACGTCCTGTTGTTGTACCAGGGTCAGTACGCCACGCAGGCTGGTACTGCCGGGCACCATCATGATGATGCCCGGCAGCCGGATGATCGCGCCCGGCCGCTGCACCAGCCGACCGAACAGATTGCCGGCTGCGGTCAGCAGCATGGCGGAAAGGAAAATGCCCGCCGGCGCACCCCAGGCATGACCGGCAAACTTGGAGATCGCGTAACCGGCGACACAGGCGGCCAATACCCATGGAAAATCGCGTCGGTTGGCCTTGAACAGCATCGCGAACGCGAACGCGGCGATCAGCAGGGCCGACCATTCCACCCATGCACCCTGCGGACGCGATGCACGCACCACCGGATCCAGGCCGATGACGTCGGCCAGCGTCACCGCGATCATCGCGCCCACCGTCAGTTTCATGATGGTGGTCAGGGCGCCGGCGACGCGCGCCGTGCCCGACACCCAATGCTGGCTGGCCAGTTCATTGACCGCATTGGTCAACGACATGCCGGGCAGCAGGATCACCAGCGACGCGATCAGCACCGTGTTGAGATTGAGCGCACCCACATAGGTCGCTACCAGCGTCGCCACAAGGCCAGCCAGTGCGGCAGCGAGCGCCTCGCTGGCCTCGCGGGTAGCGGCACGCTTGCTGGTCCAGCGACCGAGCAGGCCGATCAGCAGGCCGATCGCACCGGCGGTGGCAATGTCCAGCCAGGGGAGTTTCCAAAGTCCCGCCACGCCGGCGGCACCCAGCCCGTAGGAAAGCACTTCCTTGACCCGGCCGCGCAGGCCGGGATCGGCGTCGAGCTGGCGCAGCGCGGTGTGTCCCTGCGCAAGACTCATGCGGCCGTTCGCGACGTCCTCGGCGATCCGGTCGGCCACACTGAGTTTGTGCAGGTCATTCTCACCGGGTGCCAGGCGGATGACCCGGGTGATGTCACTGGAACCGATCGCCTTGGCCGGATCGCTGAAACTCAGGATGATGCCGGTCGGGTTCGACCATGGCTCGCAATCCAGCCCAAGCTGCTGGGCCAGGGCCACCACGGCCGCCTCCAGTCGCTGCGCGGTGGTCCCGTAGCTGTGCAGGCGGCCGGCGATCTCACAGACGAACGCCACGCGCTGCGCATAGGTGGCCGGGGGCGAAGCAATCTGGGCAGTGTCGGCAGGCATGCGCGGTAGTATGTCCCAGCCCCGCCCGGGGCAGAAGGATATTCGGACAGGACCTACGCTGCATGCGACATGCACACGCTATGCTGCATCCTTGATGGCGACCATGACCTCCGACCAGACGCCCCAGATCGAACGCGATGCCGAAGCACCGGGCCGGATCCGGCTGTCCGGCCGCTGGACGTTGCATACCGCGCTGCAGTCGGCCGAGGTGCTGCGTGACCTGCCCGATCCGCTGACTGCCATCGACGCCAGAGGCGTTGAGCAGCTCGATTCGGCCGGGGTGCTCCAACTACTGCGCGTGGCGCACCGCGCCGATCTCGCGCAGGACGCGCTGCTGTTCCGCGAAGATCACCAGGCGTTGGTCTGTACCATCGAGGAAGTGGCCGATGACCGCCCAAAGGCCAAGCGCGACTTCGGCGTCCTGGCCGCGCTGGAGCGCCTGGGCCGCAGCATGCATGCGACCGGCAGAAACATCGTGGCCTTGGCCAGCTTCCTTGGCGAAAGCCTGGTCAAGGGCGCGCGCCTGATCAAGGAGCCCCGCCGCTTCCGGCTGACCGCCACTGTGCACCAGATGGAGCAGGTCGGCCTGGACGCGGTGCCGCTGGTTGCCCTGCTGTCCTATCTCGTAGGTGCGGTGATCGCCTTCCTGGGCTCGACCATCCTGCGCGACTTCGGCGCCGAGATCTATGTAGTGGAACTGGTCAACATCGCCTTCCTGCGCGAGTTCGCCGTGCTGCTGACGGCCATCGTGCTGGCCGGCCGCACCGCGAGCGCGTTCACCGCGCAGATCGGCGCGATGAAGGCACGCGAGGAAATCGACGCGATGCAGACCCTTGGGCTGGACCCGATCGACCTGCTCGTGCTGCCGCGCATCGTCGCACTGCTGATCACCCTGCCGCTGCTGACCTTCATCGCCATGGTGGCCGGCCTGGCGGGCGGCATCACGGTCGGCGCGTTCGACCTGGATATTCCGCCGCAGATGTACATCGCGCGCATGTACGAAACGATGGAAGTGCGCAACATGCTGGTCGGCCTGGTCAAGGCGCCGGTGTTCGCGCTGGTCATCGGACTGATCGGTTGCCTCGAAGGCCTGAAGGTGGAAGGCACCGCGCAGTCGGTCGGTGAACGCACGACGTCCAGCGTCGTGCAGGCGATTTCTCTGGTGATCATCCTCGACGCGTTCGCCGCGTTGTGGTTCATGCAGGTGGGCTGGTGACCATGGACGAGACCCTTTCCGATGATCGCGCAGCGCGCGATGGTGACGCCCGGCTCGCGATCCGCGTGAGGGGCCTGGTCAACCGCTTCGGCACCCAGACCGTGCATGAGGGCCTGGACCTGGACGTGCGCCGCGGCGAGATCCTTGGCGTCGTCGGCGGATCGGGTACCGGCAAATCGGTGCTGATGCGCTCCATTCTCGGCCTGCGCACCCCCGATGAGGGCCAGATCGAAGTGCTGGGCCGTAATGCGCGCGGTGGCGATACCGACAGCCGCCTGCACATCCAGCGCAATACCGGCGTGCTGTTCCAGGATGGTGCGCTGTTCTCGTCGCTGACCGTCGGTGAGAACGTGCAGGTGCCGCTGAAGGAGCACCATCGGGAACTGCCCGAACGCTGGCACTACGAACTGGCGCTGCTGAAGGTCAAGCTGGCCGGCCTGCCGGCGGATGCGATCAGCAAGCTGCCGTCGCAGCTGTCCGGTGGCATGCGCAAGCGTGCCGGCCTGGCCCGGGCGCTGGCGCTGGATCCGCCGCTGCTGTTCCTGGACGAGCCCACCGCCGGCCTGGATCCGATCGGTGCAGCCGCCTTCGACCGGCTGATCAAGACGCTGCAGGAGGCGCTGGGATTGACCGTCTTCCTGATCACGCACGACCTGGACACGTTGTATGCCATCTGTGACCGGGTAGCCGTGCTGGCCGACCGCAAGGTGGTCGCCAACGCGCCGCTGGCGGAGATTGAAAAGCTGGACCATCCCTGGATCCAGGAGTATTTCCACGGTCCGCGCGCACGTGCCGCGCGCGGCGAACAGACCGAGAGTGCCTGAGTCATGGAAACCAAAGCCAACTACGTGCTCATAGGCGCGTTCACCCTGATCACCGGCCTGGCCCTGCTGGCCTTCGGCCTGTGGGCGGCGAAATATTCGTCCGACCGCACCTGGCAGGAATACCGCGTGGTATTCCGCGAAGCGGTGACCGGCCTGTCGGTCGGCAGCCCGGTGCAGTACAACGGCATCGCGGTCGGCTCGATCACTGAACTCAACCTGGTGCCGGATGACCCACGCCAGGTAGTGGCCAAGATCAGGCTCAACTCCACCACGCCGGTCAAGACCGATACCCGCGCCAAGCTGGCGATCACCAGCCTGACCGGTCCGTCGATCATCCAGCTCAGCGGCGGCACGCCGCAATCACCGGCGCTGACCTCGGTGAACCGCGATCCGGCGCCGATCATTCCGACCACACCCTCCGCTCTGCAGAACATCACCGACGTGGCCAACCGCATCGTCGAACGCATGGACCAGGTGCTGAGCGATCGAAACGTAGCGGCGATCAACGCAACCCTGGCCAACATCGAATCGATCAGCGGCGGCCTGGCCGACCAGAAGCAGGGCACCCAGGCGCTGCTGCTCAGCGCGCGCAATGCCGCGCGCAGCCTGGACGAGACGCTGAAGACCACCAATGGCACCATCCAGCGCCTGGACCAGAACCTGGTGCAGCAGCTGCCAGGCATCATCGACAAGCTGGACGCCACCATGACGAAGATGGATTCGGCCGCCGGCAATGCCAACTCGATCCTTGGCGAGAACCGCGCCGCGATCAACAGCTTCGCCAGTGACGGCCTGGGCCAGCTCGGCCCGACCCTTACCGAACTGCGTGGCCTGATCCGCGACCTGCGCCGGGTCAGCGACCGTCTCGAGAACAATCCCGCGCGCTACCTGCTGGGCCGCGACGCACCGAAGGAGTTCGAACCCGAATGAAAGCCCTGTCCTCCCTCCGCGTGACGCGCCTGGTGCTGCCAGCAGTGTTGCTGGCCAGCCTGGCCGGCTGTTCGATCCTGTCAGGCGGTGACCGCAAGGCGGTGACCATCTACTCCCCGGCGCTTCACGTCCAGGTCGACCCGAACTGGCCGACGGTGGACTGGCAACTGGTGCTGTCCAAGCCCAGCGCCACGCGCATGGTTGACAGCCCGCGCATCAACGTGCGCCCGACCCCGTCCGAACTCGAGATCTATCGGGGTGCGACGTGGGCGCAGCCGGCCACGGACATGATCGAAGACGCCCTGCTGCGCGGTTTCGAGGATTCCGGCCGGATTGCCGGCGTCGGGCGTGCGGCTGCCGGCATCCGCGCCGATTACCGCTTGGCGACCGACATCCGTCGGTTCGAATCGGATTACCGCGGCCAGTCGACGCCCACCGTGGTAATCGAGATCAACACCAAGCTCATCCACGTCGTCGACCAGCGGGTGGTCATTGATCGCACCTTCCGCCAAGAGCAGCCGGTCGGCTCCACCGATATTCCCGCCGTGACGGCTGCGTTCGAGAAGGGTCTGAATGCCCTGACCGCCGACGTGGTGGGCTGGGCGCTGACCAGTGGGCAGAAGGATGTGGACGCCGGATCACCGGTGACGCCGATCCGGTAATGCCGCAGCCGTGACGGCTCTGGCCGTCATGCCCTTGCCGCCGCCGCGAGCACGGCGCTTCGCCCGGCGCCGTCGATCCCGACGCGGTAACGGCACGTGACAGCTTGACGGGGTGCCATAATCACCGCACCCCGCCTCAGCCCGAACGATGCCGCTTTCCACTTCCATCGCCCTGTGCACCTACAACGGTGAGCGCTTCCTGCAGGCGCAGCTGGACAGCCTGCTCGCGCAGGCGCAACGGCCCGACCAGATCGTCATCCGCGACGACGTTTCCACCGATCGCACGCTGGATATCCTGCGCGCGTTCGTACCTGTCGCCGAAGCGCTTGGCATTGCCGTCGATCTGCAGGTCAATGCGGTGAACAGCGGGTACCGCCTCAATTTCGACGGTGCCTTGCGTGCCTGTACCGGCGAGGTGATCTTCCTGTGTGACCACGACGATGTATGGCACGCCGATAAAGTGTCACGGTTCTGTGCGGAGTTCGACGCACGCCCGGATCTGCTGGCCCTGCACTGCGATGCGGAGCTGATCGATGGAGACGGGAAGGCATTGGGGAAGCGGTTGTTCAGGTCGTTGGGCATCGGGGAACGGGAACTGCGGCGGATGCACCAGGGCGATGCCTTCAATCTGCTGTTGAAGCGCAACATGGTGACGGGCGCTGCCATGGCGATTCGCTACGATGTTCTGGGAGACGTGCTGCCGCTCCCGGCTTCCGGCTGGGTGCACGATGCGTGGATCGCTACGCTGGCTGCGATGCGCGGTGACGTCGACAGCTTGGCTGAGCCTTGGATCAGCTATCGGATCCATGACACAAATCAGCTTGGACTTGGCGGCAACGATGCGCGCCCCCGCAGTGAGCAGCGCAGGCAACAGCTCCAGCGCGAAGTCGAGCAGTGCGATTGCCTCCTGAAGCGTGCGCAGGAACTCGCCTTGCCCGCCGGCATGCAGCAGACGGTCCAGCTGAAGATGATGCATGTCGCCTTCCGTGCTTCACTGCCCGCGTCCCGCGTGCGTCGTATTCCGCCGGTGCTCCGCGAGCTGGTGGCGGGACACTACGCACGATTTGGCCGTGGTGTGCTGTCAGCGGCGATCGACCTCGTTCGTTGCTGATCGCAGCCGGGCTGTACCACGGCGCTGGCGGCGTGTCAGCGCGCGGCGATGTGGCGGAAGGTCAGGTTGATGCGTTCTGCCTGTGCCCGGGCCGACTTCGGCAGGGCGTGCTGACAGTGGCGCTGGGTGCTGCCCGCCATCACCAGCAGGTCGCCATGGCCGAGCAGGTACTCCACCTTGCTGGCATGATCGTCGCGACGCCGCAGCAGAAAGCGGCGCGCCTGGCCCAGGCTGAGCGAGGCAATCACCGGCTCATCGCCCAGCTCCCGCTCATCGTCGCTGTGCCAGCCCATGCTGTCCGTCCCGCTGCGGTACCGGTTCAACAGCACGCTGTTGAAGGGCGTTCCGAGCTCGGACTGCAGCCGCCGGCGCACTGCCTGCAACAGCGGAGACCACTGGTGTGGCAGGAACGCCGCCCCGGAATACTGGTAGCGCGCATCCGCATCGCCCATCCAGCAGCTCAACCGGGGCGAATCGACCCAGCGGCCGAACAGCCGGATCCGGTGCACCTCCCAGGGCACCGTATCCTTCAGCGCCGCCAGCAGGGTGTCCGCCTGCGCGGCGGGCAGCCAGCCGGGTACATGGCGGACATAGGCTCCCGGCAGTGCAGGCGGAAACAGCATGACGGCTCAGTCGTGCCTGAAGGCCACGCCGGTCTTTTCCTTCAATTCGGCCTCATCGACGCCCGGCGCGATTTCGACCAGCACCAACCCATCTTCGGTGACATCGAACACAGCCAGGTCGGTGATGATCCGATCCACCACGCCCACCCCGGTCAATGGCAGCGAGCAGGTGTCCAGGATCTTGTGCTCGCCGTTCTTCGCCGTGTGCTCCATCAGCACGACCACACGCTGCACGCCGGCGACCAGGTCCATTGCACCGCCCATGCCCTTGACCATCTTGCCCGGCACCATCCAGTTCGCCAGGTCACCCCTGGCGGTTACCTGCATCGCACCCAGGATGGCCAGGTTGACGTGCCCGCCCCGGATCATCGCGAAGCTGTCGTCGCTGCCGAAGTAACTGGCACCCTCGCGCGCCGTGACGGTCTGCTTGCCGGCGTTGATCAGGTCGGGATCGATCTCCGCCTCGGTCGGGAACGGACCAATGCCGAGCAGTCCATTCTCCGACTGCAGCCAGACATCCACGCCCTCGGGAATATGGTTGGCCACCAGCGTCGGCAGGCCGATGCCCAGGTTCACGTAGGCACCGTCGGTCAGTTCACGGGCGGCTCGGGCCGCCATCTCATCACGCGTCCAGGCCATGTCAGGTGTTCTCCGCGCGGACGGTCCGCTGTTCGATGCGCTTCTCGGGGGTCGGGTTGTGCACGATGCGGTGCACGTAGATGCCCGGCAGGTGCACATGGTCGGGATCAATGCTGCCGACCGGCACCACCTCTTCCACTTCAGCGATGCAGACCTTGCCGGCCATGGCGCAGGCCGGGTTGAAGTTGCGTGCGGTACGGCGGAAGACCAGATTGCCCGCCTCGTCGGCCTTCCACGCCTTGACCAGCGCCACATCGGCGCGCAGCGCGGTTTCCATGACGTAATGGCGTCCGTCGAACTCACGGGTTTCCTTGCCTTCGGCCACCACCGTGCCGTAGCCGGTGGCGGTGAAAAATGCCGGAATGCCCGCGCCGCCCGCGCGCAGGCGTTCGGCCAGCGTGCCCTGCGGATTGAACTCCAGCTCCAGCTCACCGGCCAGGAACTGGCGCTCGAACTCCTTGTTCTCGCCCACGTACGACGAGATCATCTTGCGGATCTGCCGGGTGGCCAGCAGTTGACCCAGGCCAAAGCCGTCGACGCCTGCATTGTTGGAGATCACCGTCAGCCCACTGACGCCGCTGTCACGCAGTGCCGCGATCAACGCCTCCGGAATGCCGCACAGGCCGAAGCCGCCCACGGCCAGGGTCTGTCCGTCCGCGACCACGCCCTGCAGCGCGAGCGCGGCACTGGCGTGTCGCTTGTCGCGCTTGCTGCCCGTACTGGAATTAGCCATTGCCTTGCTGTCCCACACAATGAGGATGCCCGCATTCTACCGGCAGGCCAGTGATCGGCTGGGATGCGTCGCAGCATTTGCCCGCAAGCGCTGCAGCGGCCCAGCGTACTTCGTAGAATGCCGGATGCGCATGTGCCGCCGTGCCACGTATCCGCCCAGGAAATCCCGCTGATGGAAGTGCCGTACGACGAAACCGATGTCTACCGCTGGCTGGACACGCAGACGATTGCAAAGGCCGAGGGCTATGCGGCCCGCGTGGAGGACATCCGCCTGGACGGCCAGGTGCTGCGCGGCGAAATCAAAGGCACTGCCGCCCGCCCGTACCGCGTCGCGGTCGACCTGCGCGCCAGTCTCCGCAGCCCCCACAGTCCGCTGCATGGCAGCTGCAGCTGCCCGGTCGGCGAGAACTGCAAGCACGTCGCGGCGCTGCTGATGGACGCGCTGTTCATGGCACCCGTGGACGACATCGCCCCCATGTCGCAGGCGGCATCCGGCGTGCGCACGGAACTGCTCGCCCGACTTTCCGAATGGCACGAGCAGCATGCAGCGCGCACATCAGGCACGGTCAGCAGGCAGAGCCGCCCGTGCCTCGCCTTCATCGTGGAGGTGGACGAGTTCCGCCTCGGCCTGCGTGTGTACCGGACCGGGAAGTCCGCAGAGGGCGAGGTCGAACAGCAGAAACATCTCGACGTCACCCCCGAACTGGTGCTGGACCCACCCGGGTATGTGTCGCAGCAGGACATCGTCGTGTTGGGGCAGATGTGGCTGCGTGGGCAGGCCAGGAGCACGCATCGCGTCGCGGTAACGCAGTTGTTGGAGAGGGTCCTGGCCACCGGCCATGGCTGGGTGCGCCACCGCGAAAGCCAGGAGCTGCTGCCGCTGCGCGCCGGCCCCGTGCGCGCAGGACAGCTTGACTGGAAACTGGACGACCGTGGCGAACGCCCGCTGTCGCGGCCCGTGCTTCGGGTGGACGGCGAGGCGCGCGGCCTTGTCCAAGGCGCCTGCGCCCTCTACATTGATGAGGTCACCGGCGAGTACGGCCTGCTCGATCTGCCGGTCAGCGCCGAGGACGCCGAGGCATTCCTCAGTCTTCCTCCTCTGCTTCCGGAAGAGCATACGGTCACCGCCCAGGCCCTGCAGCAGCTCGACCCTGCCCTGCCCCGACCCGCAACGACCGATGAGGGCCTGCCGATCATCGCGCTCCAGGGCATGGTTCCGCATCTGATGCTGCACACCGAAGAGACGTCACCGAGCTGGGGCGGACGACGCGCACAGCCACATCGAGTGGAGTTCGCAACGGTCGCCTTCGAGTACGGTGATCACTTCAAGCATCTGGATGACCCGTCGCGTTACGTGCGTGGCAGCGATGGAACGCTGCAGCTGCTGCCTCGCGACACGGCCGAGGAAGCGCGGCGGGAAAGCGAGCTGCGCGGCAGCGGACTGCACCGCAATCCGCACTCCACGGCCCTGCTCACCGATGCAGGGCCGCATTTCCAGCTGCGTTCCTTCGACTGGGGCGGCTTCATGTTGCACGAGGTGCCGAGGCTGAAGTCACTGGGCTGGGTGGTCACGGTTCCCGAAGACTTCCGGCACCGGATCACGGCAGTGGAGGGTGTGCTGTGGGACGTGCAGGCAGACCCTGCCGATACCGGCTGGCTGGATGTTGCGCTGGACATCGAAGTGGACGGCCGTACGCTGCCGCTGGCCCCCATGCTGCAGCAGCTGCTGGAGACCGATCCGCGCTGGACGCGCGGGCCACTGGACGCGATCAATGACGACGAGCGCATCCTGATTCCGGATACCGCGCTGGGTGCCCTCTCGTTCCTGGCCGGGCGACTCAAGCCGGTGATCATCCTGCTGGCGGACCTGCTGGAACAGCGCAGCAGCACCCTGCGCATTTCCGCACATGACCGTGGGCGACTGCAGGCGCTGCAGCAGGCCGGGCGCCTTGAGCTGCGCGGCGCGGCCGATACCCACGCGCTGGTCCAGCGGCTGTTGGAGGCCCCCGCACTGCACACCGTGGCACCGCCTGCCGGCTTGCGCGCCGTGCTGCGTCCCTACCAGCTCGATGGCCTGGCCTGGCTGCAGTACCTGCGCCAGCAACATCTCGGCGGCATCCTGGCCGACGACATGGGCCTGGGAAAAACGCTGCAGACGCTGGCCCACGTGCTGCTGGAAAAAGAGAGTGGGCGACTGGATCGGCCGGCGCTGGTGGTCATGCCGACGTCCCTGCTGTTCAACTGGCAGGAGGAGGCGGCGCGCTTCGCGCCGGACCTGCGCGTCCTGGTCCTGCATGGCCCCGGGCGCGAGGCCCTGTTCGCACGGATCCCGGATCACGATCTGGTGCTGACCACCTATCCGCTGGTGTGGCGCGACGAGTCCGCGCTGCAGGCGCACGCCTACCACCTGCTGATCCTGGACGAGGCTCAGCAGGTGAAGAATGCCAAGGCGCGTGCGGCAATCAGCCTGCGCACCCTGCAAAGTCGTCATCGCCTGTGCCTCACCGGTACACCGCTGGAAAATCACCTGGGCGAGCTGTGGACCCAGTTCGACTTCCTCCTGCCCGGGCTGCTCGGCACCGAAAAAACCTTCAACCAGCATTGGCGCCACCCCATCGAACGCAATGGCGACCCGCAGCGCGCGCAGTTGCTGGCGCAGCGCGTGCGCCCGTTCGTCCTGCGTCGGCGCAAGGACCAGGTGGCCACCGAACTTCCCCCCAAGACCACCGTCACCCGCCAGGTCACGCTGGAAAGCAGCCAGCGCGACCTGTATGAAACCGTCCGTGTGGCAATGCAGGAAAAGGTCCGCGAGGCCATCGCCGGCGACGGTCTGGCCAGGAGCCATATCGTGGTGCTCGACGCGCTCCTGAAGCTGCGCCAGGTCTGTTGTGATCCGCGCCTGCTGCCCGGTGATGGCGCGGAACGCGCGGCCGGCTCGGCCAAGCTCGACCTGCTGATGACCCTGCTGCCGGAGATGGTGGAGGAAGGCCGGCGCATCCTGGTGTTCTCCCAGTTCACGCGCATGCTGGACCTTATCGCGCAGGCACTGGACGACGGCGGACTGCCCTTCGTGATGCTCACCGGCGACACCCGTGACCGGGCCACACCGGTCCGGAGGTTCATGCAGGGCGAGGTTCCGATCTTCCTGATCAGCCTCAAGGCGGGCGGCGTCGGCCTGAACCTGACAGCCGCCGATACCGTCATTCACTTCGATCCATGGTGGAACCCGGCGGCGGAAAACCAGGCGAGCGACCGCGCCCATCGCATCGGGCAGGACAAGCCGGTGTTCGTATATCGCCTGATTGCTGCCGGCAGCATCGAAGAGCGCATCGCCGAACTGCAGCAGCGCAAGTCCGCGCTGGCGGACTCCATCCTGGAGAACGGCTCCGGTACGGGAACTGCCTTCAGCGAAGACGACCTGCAGGCCCTGCTGCAGCCGCTGCCGGGGGCGCCGGCGCGAAAGCGGCGGAGGACGACGCGGCGTAATCCGGAAGCGGGGACAGTCGGGCCGAGGCATACCGGCACATGACAACGATTCCCATACGCACCAGCGTATAAACTAAGCAGATATACCACCAACGGAGTGACCCATGCCCCTGCCCGCCTTCAAGGCCTACGATATCCGCGGCCGCGTGCCGGACGAATTGAACGAGGACCTCGCCCGCCGCATCGGCGTGGCGTTGTCGGACCAGCTGGAGGCCGGTGCGGTGGTGGTGGGTCATGATGTCCGCCTGACCAGTTCAGCGTTGCAGGATGCGCTGGTGGTAGGCCTGCGCGGGGCCGGCCGCGACGTCATCGACATCGGCCTGTGCGGTACGGAAGAGGTCTATTTCCAGACCGACCACCTGGGGGCCGCGGGCGGTGTGATGGTCACCGCCAGCCATAATCCGATGGATTACAACGGCATGAAGCTGGTGCGCGAGAAAGCGCGCCCGATCAGCTCCGACACCGGACTGTTCGCGATCTCCGATGCCGTTGCCGTCGATACCGCCGACGCCCTGCCGCCGAAGGCCGGGCAGCGTGCGGAACACGACAAGGGCGCGTACATCCAGCATCTGCTGTCCTACGTCGATGCGTCGGCGCTGAAGCCGCTGAAGATCGTGGTCAACGCCGGCAATGGGGGCGCCGGCGCGATCGTCGACCTGCTCGCGCCGCACCTGCCGCTGCAGTTCGTGCGCATCAACCATGAGCCGGACGGCAACTTCCCCAACGGCATCCCCAACCCGCTGCTGAAGGAAAACCGCGCCGCAACTGCTGAAGCGGTACGCGAACATGGCGCCGACTTCGGCATCGCCTGGGATGGCGACTTCGACCGCTGCTTCTTCTTCGACCATACCGGCCGCTTCATCGAAGGCTATTACCTGGTCGGGCTGCTGGCGCAGGCCGCGCTC
The DNA here is from genome assembly GCA_037033225.1 of Pseudomonadota bacterium. GTDB lineage: Bacteria > Pseudomonadota > Gammaproteobacteria > Xanthomonadales > Xanthomonadaceae > Stenotrophomonas. The sequence goes on along the minus strand of JAZBLM010000016.1, from coordinate 24,480 downwards.
AAGCGCCACCCCGGCGGCAAGGTCGTGCATGATCCGCGCCTGATCTGGAACACGGTGGAGATGGTCGAGCAGGCCGGCGGCATCCCGGTGCTGTGCAAGAGCGGCCATGCCTTCATCAAGGAAAAGATGCGCGCCCAAGATGCGGTCTACGGCGGCGAAATGAGCGCGCACCATTATTTCCGCGAGTTCGCCTACGCCGATTCCGGCATGATCCCGTGGCTGCTGATTGCCGCGCTGGTCTCCGAAAGCGGCCGTTCGCTGGCCGACTGGGTCGAAGATCGCATGGCGGCTTACCCCTGCAGCGGCGAGATCAATTTCAAGGTGACCGACGCCCAGGCGTCCGTGGCACGGGTCATGGAGCATTTTGCTTCGCATGCGCCGGTGCTGGACCATACCGACGGCATCAGCGCCGACTTCGGCGAGTGGCGCTTCAACCTGCGCAGCTCGAACACCGAGCCGCTGCTGCGCCTGAACGTTGAGACGCGCGGCGATGCGGCGCTGCTGCAGGCGCGTACCGACGAGATTTCTTCACTGCTGCAGCTGTAATCCATCAACCAGCGGACTTGATATGAACAAGATCCAAGTTGTCATCCTTTCGGGTGGGTCCGGAACCCGCCTGTGGCCACTTTCCCGTGAGGCTTACCCAAAGCAGTTCCTGCCCTTGGCCAGTGAGTTGACCATGCTGCAGGAGACGTGGAAGCGGGTGTCCGCTATTTCGTCGCACGGCCTGCTGGTCGTCGCCAACGAAGAGCATCGCTTCGTGGTTGCCGAACAGCTGCAGCAGGTGGGCGCCGAGCCTGCCGCGATCATCCTCGAACCGATCGGCCGCAATACTGCGCCGGCCATCGCGATGGCTGCCCTCGAGGCCACCCGTGATGGCGCTGACGCGCTACTGCTGGTGCTTCCATCAGATCATGTGGTCAGCGACAACGCCGCTTTCCTGCGCGCGATCGAGCAGGCTGCAGGTGCCGCCGACACTGGCAAGCTGGTAACGTTCGGCGTTGTGCCCACCGGCCCGGAAACTGGCTATGGGTACATCAAGGCAGCGGCAGGCGAAGGTGTCCGCGCGGTGGAGTGTTTTGTCGAGAAGCCGGACCTTGCCACGGCCACCGATTACGTAGCCAGCGGGCAGCACTACTGGAACAGCGGCATGTTCCTGTTCAAGGCTTCGCGTTACCTGCAGGAACTCGAGCGCTTCCAGCCGGCGATGCTGGCTGGCAGCCGCGACGCCTGGAGCAAGGCCCGCCGTGATGCCGACTTCACCCGCCTGGACAAGGACGCGTTCACCGCGGTGCCGTCCGATTCCATCGACTACGCCGTGATGGAGAAGACCGCCGATGCAGTTGTGGTGCCGCTGGATGCCGGCTGGAACGATGTCGGATCGTGGACCGCACTGCGCGATGTATCGCAGCAAGACGGCGACGGCAACGCCCACCAGGGCGATGTCATCGCGATCGACTGCCGCAACACGTATGCCTACGGCCAGCGCCTAGTGGCAATGGTCGGACTGGATGACGTAATCGTGGTGGAGACCGACGATGCGGTATTGGTCGGCAAAGGCGACCGCATCCAAGAGGTCAAGGCCGTGGTGGCCCAGCTGAAAGCCGAAGGCCGCAGCGAGGCCACGTGGCACCGGAAAGTGTATCGGCCATGGGGTGCCTACGATTCGATCGACAACGGTGCGCGCTTCCAAGTCAAGCGCATCACCGTCAAACCTGGCGGTACGCTGAGCCTGCAGATGCACCACCACCGAGCCGAACACTGGATCGTGGTGAGTGGTACCGCCGAGGTCACCCGCGGCGAGGAAGTGCTGCTGCTCAGCGAAAACCAGAGCACCTACATCCCGCTGGGCGTCACCCACCGCCTGCGTAATCCCGGACGCCTGCCGCTGGAGCTCATCGAAGTGCAGTCCGGCAGCTATCTCGGCGAAGACGATATCGTGCGGTTCGAGGACACGTACGGTCGCAGCTAGCGCCGTAGGCGCGCAACGGTTGAATGCATGCATGCGCCGGGCTTGGCCCGGCGCGCTGCTGTTACCGGGTCAGCTCCGCCATGACACGCTTCAACCCGACCTGCCAGGCGGGCAGCGCAATGCCGAAATCCTGCTGAAGCTGGCGGTTGTCCAGCACCGACCAGGCCGGACGCTTGGCCGGCGTGGGGTAGTCCGTGCTCGGGATGGGCTCCACACGCGGCGCCTTGGCAAGCAGCCCGCTGGCCACTGCCTCGGCGAAGATCGCTTCGGCAAAGCCGTGCCAGCTGGTCTGGCCCGAGGCAGTCAGGTGCCAGGTGCCGGACAAAGCGCCGGGATGCTGCAGCGCGTGCGCCGTGACATCGGCGATCAGCGCTGCCGGGGTTGGCGTACCGATCTGGTCGGCGACCACCCGCAATGCATCGCGCTCGGCACCAACTCGCAGCATGGTGCGCAGGAAGTTGGCCCCATGCGAGGCATAGACCCACGCTGTACGGAAGATCAGATGGCGTCCGCCGGCAGCACGGACGGCGTCTTCGCCAGCACGCTTGCTGGTGCCGTACACGCCCAGCGGCGCGGTCGGCTGGTCTTCAAGGTAAGGCGCGGTGCCCTCACCATCGAATACATAGTCGGTCGAGTAATGTACGAAGGGCACCCCGGCCGCGGCGCACCAGCGTGCGATCACGCCCGGCGCCTCGGCGTTGGTACGGAAGGCCGCGTCCACGTCCTGTTCCGCCTTGTCCACTGCCGTATAGGCAGCCGCATTGACCACGACATCAGGGCGCATGCGATCCAACAGCGCAGGCAGCGAATCTGGCTGATCGAAGTCCGCCACCTCGCAGGCGCTACCGTCCGGCAGGGCACCGCTGCGTGTGGTGGCCACCACCTTGCCCAGCGGGGCCAGCGCCCGCAGCAGCTCACGTCCGACCTGGCCGTTGCCACCGAACACGAGGATCGTCATGCGAGGAACACCGGCAGGCGGTCTTCGACGATGTCTTTCAGGAACGGCGCGGCCTGATCCTTTGCCGACAGGATGGGCTTGGAGATCGGCCAATCAACGGCGACGTCCGCATCGTTCCAGCGGACGCCCGCGTCGGCTTCCTTCACATACACATCAGTGCACAGGTAGCTGAAGACCGCACGCTCGGACAGGACAGCAAAGCCATGTGCGAACCCTTCCGGGATCCAGAACTGCTTTTTGTTTTCTCCGCTCAGCACCACCGCTTCCCACTGACCGAAGGTCGGCGAGCCACGGCGGATATCAAGCGCAACGTCATACACCTCGCCTTCCAGCACGCTGACCAGCTTGCCCTGCGGCCGTGGCCACTGGTAGTGCAGGCCACGCAGCACGGCCTTGGCCGACGTCGACACGTTGCTCTGCACGAACTTCGTCGGCAGGCCGTGCTGGCCGAAGCGCTCGGCATTCCAGGTTTCGAAGAAGTAACCACGTTCATCGCCGAAGACGGCCGGCTCGATGACCACGCAGCCCGGCAGTCTGGTCTCGATAATCTTCATACAACAGTCCCTCGTACCGCGAGAGCATGAAGATACTGGCCATATGCATTCTTGATCAACGGTGCGGCGAGCGCCTCGAGCTGGTTCACGTCTATCCATCCGTTGCCCAGCGCGATCTCCTCCGGACAGCATACCTGCAGGCCTTGGCGGGTCTGGATGGTTTCAATGAAATTTGAGGCTTCCAGCAGCGACTGGTGGGTACCGGTATCCAGCCACGCATAACCGCGGCCAAGCGGCTCGAGCTGCAACGCCCCTTCATCCAGGTAGCGCTGGTTGAGATCGGTGATTTCGAGTTCGCCTCGTGGCGAGGGCTTTAGTTCGGCAGCGTACTCACTGGCCTTGCCGTCGTAGAAATACAGGCCGGTCACTGCATAGTTCGATCGCGGCTTGGCCGGCTTTTCGACCAGGCCGATCACCTTGCCATCGTTGTCGAACTCAGCCACGCCGTAACGCTCCGGATCACTGACCCAGTAGCCGAACACGGTGGCGCCATCCGCGCGCGCGTCAGCGCGCTTCAACACGTCGGTCAGGCCATGGCCATGGAATACATTGTCACCCAGCACCAGACAGCTGGGCTTGCCATTCAGGAACTCTCTACCGATCAGATACGCTTGGGCCAGGCCATCCGGGCTAGGCTGGACCGCGTACTGGATGTCCATACCCCACTGCGAACCATCGCCCAGCAGCTGCTGGAACAGGGCCTGCTCATGCGGGGTGTTGATGATCAGCACCTCACGGATGCCGGCCAGCATCAGCACGCTGAGCGGGTAATAGATCATCGGCTTGTCGTACACCGGCAGCAGCTGCTTGCTGACGCCCTTGGTGATCGGATACAACCGGGTGCCTGAGCCACCGGCCAGGATGATGCCTTTACGCTGGGTCTGCGTCATGGGTACGAATTCCTTGTGGGCTCAGGCCGTGGTGCCGATGCGCTGCAGACGGTAGCTGCCGTCGAGCACGCCGTTGACCCATTCCTGGTTGTCCAGGTACCAGTCAACCGTCAAACCAATGCCCTGCTCGAAGGTGTACGCCGGCTCCCAGCCCAGCTCGTTCTTAAGCTTGGATGCGTCGATCGCATAGCGGCGGTCGTGGCCGGGACGGTCCGCCACATAGGTGATCTGGCTGCTGCGCGGCTGACCGTCCTCGCGCGGACGGCGCGCATCCAGCAGCGCGCAGATCGCCTGCACGACTTCGATATTCTGCTTTTCGGAGTTGCCGCCCACGTTGTAGGTTTCGCCGACGCGGCCCTTGGCCAGCACCGTGCGGATCGCTTCGCAGTGATCGGACACGAACAGCCAGTCGCGGACCTGCTTGCCGTCGCCGTAGACCGGCAGCGGCTCGCCGGCGATCGCCTTGGCGATCACCAGCGGGATCAGCTTCTCCGGGAAGTGGTAGGGACCGTAGTTGTTCGAACAGTTGGTGGTCAGCACCGGCAGCCCGTAGGTGTGGTGGAACGCGCGTACCAGGTGGTCCGAGGCCGCCTTGGAAGCCGAGTACGGGGAATTCGGCGCGTACGGCGTGGTCTCGCTGAACTTGCCGGTCTCGCCGAGGGTGCCGTAGACCTCATCGGTGGACACGTGCAGGAAGCGGAACGCCGCGCCCTTGTCGGTCGGCAGCGCCTTCCAGTAGTCACGTACCGCTTCCAGCAGGCCGAGCGTACCGACGACGTTGGTCTGGATGAAGGCACCCGGACCATCGATGGAGCGATCCACGTGGCTCTCTGCAGCGAAGTTCAGGACCGCATCAGGCTGGTGCTCGGCGAGAAGGCGCGCGACGAGCGAGCTGTCACCGATGTCGCCCTCCACGAATACATGGTTCGGGTTGCCATCGAGACGGGAAAGGGTCTGCAGGTTGCCGGCATAGGTCAGGGCATCGAGGTTGATGACCTTGACGCCGCACGCGACCGCTTCGAGAACGAAATTTCCGCCAATGAATCCGGCGCCGCCGGTGACAAGCCATGTGGACACTAAATAGTTCTCCTGATTAAAGCACTGACAGTGGCCTGAGCCGCGGCCCGTTCAGCAGCACAGCATACAACGCGGTCCGCCGCGCGCCTGGGTCCAACCGTCAATGGAGGAGCACCACATACTGCACTGCAGCATCCCCAAGATCACGCCATACGCATTCGCATGGTCGCCCGTCGCCAGTTAGAATCGAGGTCCCACCTCCGAACCGGTCGCTGCACTATGAGACCGGACGCCCCCCTGATAATGAAGGACCCCGAACCAGATGAAGATCCTCGTCGCGTACAAGCGCGTGGTGGACTACAACGTCCGCATTCAGGTCAAGCCGGACGGCTCCGGCGTGGTGACGGACGGCGTCAAGCTGTCCCCCAACCCGTTCGATGAAATCGCATTGGAAGAAGCCCTGCGCCTGCGCGACAAGGGCATCGCCAGCGAAGTCATCGTCGCCACCATTGCGCCGGCAGATGCACAGGCGCACCTGCGCAACGGTCTGGCCATGGGGGCGAATCGCGCCATCCACATCGTCACCGACCAAGCGATCCAGCCACTTACCGCCGCGCGCGCGCTGCTCAAGCTGATCGAGAAGGAACAGCCGGAGCTGGTGATCCTCGGCAAGCAGGCTATCGATGACGACGCAAGCCAGACCGGCCAGATGCTGGCCACGATCTGGAACCGCCCACAGGCCACCTTCGCCAGCAAGCTGGAGATTGCCGACGGCAAGGCCACGGTTACCCGCGAAGTCGATGCTGGACTGGAAACGCTGGAAGTCGAGCTGCCGGCCGTGGTCACCACCGACCTCCGCCTGAACGAGCCGCGCTTCATCAAACTACCCGACATCATGAAGGCCAAGGCCAAGCCGCTGGAAACCCTGCAGTTGGCCGAGCTGGGCGTTGAAGCGGTGGACACGTTGAAGACCACCGCCTACGCCGCCCCCGGTAAGCGCAGCAAGGGCGTCATGGTGAAGGATGCCGCCGAACTGGTGGCTGCACTCAAGCAGAAGGGGTTGCTGTAATGAGCAAGATTCTCGTCATCGCCGAGCACCACGACGGCAAGCTCAACGCGGCCACGGCCAAGACCGTCAGTGCGGCCAGTGCGATCAGTGGCGCCGAAGTCCACGTCCTGGTGCTGGCCGCTGATCCCGCCGCGGTCGCTGCAGAGGCTGCGAAGATCAGCGGCGTATCCAGGGTGCTGACCGTGGCCAATGCCGCAAACGCTGCGCCGATCGCCCAGGTGCTGGCCCCGCAGATCGCCAAGGCCACCACTGGCTACAGCCATGTGTTCGGCCCGTCGACCACCTTTGGCAAGGACCTTATGCCCTGCGTCGCCGCCCTGCTCGGCGTGGCCCAGGTGTCCGACCTGATGACCGTGGAAAGCAGCCATGTCTTCAAGCGTCCGATCTACGCCGGGAATGCGATCATCACGGTCGAGGCGCCGTCCGACCAGATCGTCGTCGCTACCGTCCGTAGCGCGTCGTGGCCGGAAGCGGCACAGGGTGGCAATGCGTCCATAGAGTCGCTGACTGTCGAAGCGACGTTGCCGACACATACCCGTTTCGTCGGCCTGGCCGCCGCCAGCAGCGACCGTCCGGACCTTCAGAGCGCCAAGCGCGTGGTGTCCGGTGGCCGTGGCGTCGGCTCGGAAGAGAACTTCAAGGTGATCTATCAGCTGGCGGACAAATTGGGTGCCGCGGTCGGTGCCTCGCGTGCCGCCGTCGATGCCGGTTATGTTCCCAATGAACTGCAGGTCGGCCAGACCGGCAAGATCATCGCGCCGGAACTTTATGTTGCCATCGGCATCAGTGGTGCCATCCAGCATCTGACCGGAATAAAGGATGCCGGCACGATCGTGGCGATCAACAAGGATCCGGATTCGCCGATCTTCGAGATCGCCGACATCGGGCTGGTGGGAGATCTGTTCACCCTGCTGCCCGAGCTGGAAAGCGCGCTCTGACAGGACCGTTCCACTGCATGGTGCGAAGCAGAGATTGCCTCGCACCATACGGTGGCCATTGAGGCCCCCTCACAGGGGCCGGCCGGCCAATAACTCGCCCAGACGCTGCTGAACATCCGCGTGATCGAATCGCTGTGCCATAAGCGCACGTGCACTCACGCTTGCCGACAGCCAGGCTGCATCATCCCGAAGCAGGCGACCGATCTCCGCGGCGAAGCTCGCCGGATCATCCGTCACTGGCAGCAGGCGCTCGATTCCATCGAGGCCCTGCGCGCCTGCAAGTGTCATGACGACGGGGACGCCGTGTGCAATTGCCTCCACGACCTTACCTTTTACGCCGCCGCCGAAACGCAGCGGTGCCACTACGACTCGGGCGGAGGCATAGCATTGTTCAAGCACTGAGTCCTCCACTCGCCCCATGACCGTGAGCGGCAGGTCAGCGCGCGGCAGTACGTATGCCTCCATCCCCGATCCAACGATACGGAGTCGTGCGGCGCCACCGAGTGGCTCCAACATTGGCATTACGTCACCGATGAACCAATCAAGCCCGTCCACGTTCGGTGCATGGGCGATGCTTCCAACAAACAGCAGTCCGGAGCGGCCATCCGGCGGAGCGATATCAACGCTGACTGGCTTGAAGGTCCAAAGCGGAAATGCCTCTACGATGGCAGACATTCTGCGTTCGTCCAGCCACTGCCTGACGTGTTTCGCCTCTTCGGTAGAGGGATAAAGTATGACGTCCACATCCCGCCACAGGCGCTGCTCCACCCGGCGGAGGACCCACAGTTCCCAACGTGCTCGAGCCGTCAGGCGAGACGTCCTTCGCATGGCCTGCAGCCGGCGGTGATGGATATCGTGCCCGTAGTAGAGGCAGGTCCCATTGAAATGCTTTCGTACCGTAGGCAGGTGCATGGCAGCAACAAAAGGGCGGCTAAGCACGCACGCGAATATCGGTGTCGTATTGGACTGTGCCAGCCAGTCATCCAGCCCCCCCGTCTCCGAGCGCGCTACGCAGTGCACTCCTTTCTCGACAAGGTGACGCCGTCCGCGCTCAGAAGGCGAAGTCGATGCCACCCAGACGGTAACCGGATGTCCACAGTCCTGGATGAGACCGATGAAGCTCGCAATCGCGCGGGATCCTGCATCGCGATCAGGCTCAGGAAAATCCTGGTCGATGACCAATACCGTGCCGCGAGATGATCGTGCCGATTCCAAGGGGGGTGGGGGCGTCGCTGCCCCACGCCCCTTACCCAGGTACCGCCCGTAAAGGGTCGGCGCAAGAGCCAGGACAGATTCAAGCAGCCAGGTTCTGAACTGATGCTCCATTAACCTGTCGACCTGTTGCTCAGTGCCAGGACTTCAGATCGACGAAGAACTCGGGAAACTCTCGCCACTTGGCCTTGAAGTAGGCTGCATTGCGGTTGAAGAGCTTTTTGTAACGCTCGCTTCCTTCGCTGGCTCCAGTCGTCTGATGGGGCTGGTGTCGCACGCCCGCCAGATCACGGAACGCGACAGAATACCCGGCGCGCTTGATCTGGAAACAGATGTCCGTGTCCTCGAAACACGTCGGATCGTAGAAGGTATCGAAGCCGTCGATGCGTTCGAACAGCTCCTTCGTCATGAACATGCAACTGGTGCCCAGGAATCCGATGTCATCCCGATAACCAGTGGTCAGCGCTTCTGCATTCATGCCCCTGTTGGGTATGTAATCCGATATCGGCCCTCCCAGGTCATCCCTGTGCGGGTCGAACCAGCCCGCGTTCCAACCGATCGCGCCGACCCCTTCTTCCAGATTCAGGATCGAAACAGCTTCAGGGAAACAGGTGGGGGACGTTAGCCACTGGTCTGAATCGAAGAAGGCGATGTATTTGCCCGTCGCGTTCTTGACACCCAGGTTGCGTCCGGAGGAACAACCGTTCTCGCTGTTCCGCACGAGTTTGACTTTGTCATGCCCACCAAACAGTTCCTCGACAAGCTCCGGTCCACCATCCGAAGACTGGTTGTCCACGACCACGATCTCATTCAGCCAGTTGCCCGCATGGTCGAGCAGCGTCCGAATGCAGCGCTCAACGATGCGACGGTTGTTGTGGATCAGGACCACCGCGCTCACCGACTCGGGGTACGCAGGACGCATCAGGGTTTCGACCCGGCGAAGCCAGGTGTTGGCGGAAATGTGCGGATAGTCTTCGTTCCCCGGCAGCGCGAGGTGAGCAGACCATTGCGATGCATCAATCAGATGCAGGTTGGTCGAATCCACGTGGAGGGACGGATCATTGACGAGGACAGGCCTTTCCAACAGCAGAGCCGCAAGAACCGCACGCCTGCGTGTTGCCGCGCTACCTTCATCGGTACCCAGCACCACGACCGTCGCAGCGTGGGCGAACAGCGGTGCAAGCGCTCTCGAATCCTCGACCTGCGTTTCGAACTTCACCCGGTCCGAGTGAATAGCCGGAGCCGCGTGCCCACGGACGTGCACGTGAACGTTGTGGCTGGCAGCCAGGATGTCCTCCACCACGCCATCGGCTTCGCCCGAATAATCCAGTACCAGGACATTGCCGCGATTCTTGCTGTAGGACACAGGAGCCGGATAGGTCTTGTAAGAATCGAATACCTCGTTGTCCGCTGCATCCTGCAGATGCAGGACCTCAGTGTCGATACCTGACGGCACGCTGCTCGCCTGGAACGCACGCGACACGATCGTCTGTAGCCGTCCCCAGCCCGGGTGGGATGCTGGTTCCGCTCCAAATTCCTGCAGGTCAAGGATGATCTCGGCACCGCGCTCGTGCGCAGAGGCGGCCAGGTCGATTGCATGCTCCGATGCATCAGCAAGAAGAACGCGCGTTGTTTCGTTTCGCACATCGTTCAACCAACCGGCTTCATCGATGAAAAGTCGATGCATTTCCATTTCGACACCCGCCGGGGGCAGTCGCTCGTCGAGGCAGCATATCCGGGCATGGAAGCCCGCACGTTCACCCGCCTTGGTCAACTCCAGCGCCCTCGTTGGCCAGCCGTCGGGATGCAGCGCACGCGATCCAAGTACCAGCAGGCGTTCGCGACGCAGGGCACGAACAGTAACCGGTCCAGTGTGGACGGCAGCCGCCCCCGCCCCATCCGCTGTCTGGGAACCGAGTTCCTTCACGCGTCGGGGGATCTGCTGAAGCGCGACCCGAAGCCCATAGCGCCGCCAGACCGTGACGAGCTTGAAAGGTGCTGCCGCTAGCCGGAGCAGGTCGCGTCGGACGATCTCTCCGCCCATGCGCACCCTGCGCCAGAGATCACGCGCCTCCACTACCTCGGCCTGAGCGGCTTCCAAACCGGCCTGTAGTTCATCGATCTGCTGCCGCAACATCGCGATATAGATTTCCTTGTCCTGCACGTAGGCATTTTTCTGGTCAAGTTCATCCCGCGTATCGGCGAGAAGCACCTCGGATGCACGAAGCTTCTCTTCGATGGATTTCAATCTACCCTCAAACTGGTCCATCACGGTCCTATTCCTTTCGTTCGCGCTTCGCACTTCTTGCTGGGCCTGGGCACGGACTTCCTCCACCACGCGCCCACTATCTTCCATCGCTCGCACCAGGGCCTCTAAACGCTCGCCAAGCTGAGCGTTCTCGCCACGCAGTGCGGCAAGGGATGCGTCACTTTCTTCAATCAAAGCCTGCTTCTCCAGCAGGGCTTCCTGTGCTTGCGCGGTCGCCTGCTCCTGCAGACGTACTTCATCATCCCGGGTGCTGAGCTGCAGGTCGCGGTACGCCAGCAGTTCGTGCGCAAGTCGACTGCGTTCGGAAACGTCCTCCATCTCGCGCAGCGACTGCTGCAGCCATGCCGAAAGCCAGTCCATCTTCCCCGCGTCGAAGGTCACTTCTCGCTTCGGGAGCGCCAGGCAGCCATCAAGCAATCCGAGGTGCCGACGGGCATCGGCGGCGATACGAGCAATGCGCGTCTGACTGGGCGCCCAATCCGCAGCAACGAGCAACCTGATGGATGCCTCGAACTGCTCGGTGGTGGCGCCGATCTGCAGCCTGAGAGTGTCGGGGACGCCGGCCATATCGTGAGCATGGACAAGCTTCTCGTCATACTCCAGTCCACAGGTAGGACGTCCCGCGAGCAGTGCAAGCACGCTGGCGTGCAGCCGCATCGAAAACACCGCATCGGCGCGACTCAACAGCTCCCAAGCATCCTCCGGAGTGGCAGGTGTCTCCAACGTATCCAGCGGGCGGTCACCCATCTGCGCGCGAAGCTCTTCCATCAAGGGAAGGTCAGACAACGCGCCGCTACCCTCGGTATAGGCCTGGAACGCGATCCACTGGATAGACCAGTTCGCCGGAACCGCTCGACGCAGCCCCTCGATGAGCTGCGGCTTCCAGATGCCTTTCTCCCACTCGCGCAACACCAGCGCGAGTACCTTTGGCGCTTCATCCACTGACTCGCGTACCGGCACGGAATGGTAGTCGGCGAACAGCCAACCTGGATCAGGAGCAACCTCGACCGGACGTCTGACACCAATCTCCCTGAGCAGCGCCAGCGACGCCTCGTCACGCACTGAAACGGCGAACGCGCTCTCGAACAAGTCACGAACCAGCGCTCGCGGTTCACTCTGTCGCAAGGGACCCACTCCATGGCCCCATACAACGACGGGCACCCCCAGCTGCCGCGCCAGCAGCATCGGACGCGCGTAGCCGCTGATGTCATTCAAATAGGGCAGGTAGACCGCATCAAGATTGAAAGGATGATGGTCTTGGAAAATGCCCCCACCGCCCATGATGAGCACATCACAATGAAGCAGCGTCCGGCCGACTGCGCCGATATTGGCGAACTCGATGGATTCGACCGCATGCATCCTGCGCGTCATGGCCGGATCGACGCTTGCTACGATCAACTCTCCTCCAAGTTCACGCACTCGATGGACAAGGACATCGAGCAGCACTTCGTCACCCACGTTGGGCGCACCATAGAACCCGATGGCAAGTGCGCGGAAGGTCGGCACGCGAGCAGCGGCGCTCATCGTGCCAGCCTCTTCGGATCACTGAACTGCGGCTTGGGGGCCAGCCAACCGTGGCCGGAATGAGGCTCCGGAAGTACATCGATATGCCCCGCGTAGGGAACTCGGCTGTGTCGGTGATACTCGCCACTGTCGATATCACCAATGCCCAGGGCGATCACATACCGGTTCCCGGTCATGTCCAGCCTGAGTCGCCAGCTGAACTCGTACTTGCCCGGCTCCAACGCGCTTGGTGTCAGACTCATGTTCTGCGTGGTACCCGCCCACAGCGCAATGTCATCCACGCTCTTGATCTGCACGCCGAAGCAGGGCGCCTCGATGCGACGATGCACGCGGATGCCCACCCTTACCACGATCTGGTCTCCATTGCTGAAGGTCGTACGCGCGTGGCCGTCGCTGTCCAGAATCGATGCCTCGACGATCTCGCTTGCAGGGCCATCAGCATTGAGCGCGACCGCCCGACTCTGAGGATGATCCTCATCGGCCGGCTCCGCAACGGTGATGGAGTCATCGGCGTAGATTACCGCCCCGCCTTCTTCGTCAACCAGATCATCGGCGTAGCGCTTCACTACATCGCGACACGCACCATCCAGCACCAGCTCTCCGCGTCGCAGATAAATGCCGCGATCGCAGTATTCCAGCAGCGTGTTTGTGGAGTGCGTCACCAGGATGATGCTGACCCCCTCCGACTGCATGCGCCGGATTCTCGTCAGGCATTTCGTCTGGAAGGCGGTGTCGCCCACGGCGAGCGCCTCGTCAACCACGAGGATGTCCGGCGATACATGTATCGCTACAGAAAATGCAAGCCGGACATACATGCCGGATGAGTAGGTCTTGACGGGTTGCTCGATGAACTCGCCAATATCTGCGAACTTCTCGATCTGCGGAAGAAGCCTTTCCATCTCGGCTCGCGACAGCCCGATGATCGCTCCAGCGAGATACGCATTGTCGCGGCCACTGAACTCCGGGTTGAAGCCTGCACCGAGCTCAAGAAGCGCTGAGACCCGGCCCTTCACCGTGACCTCACCCTCGTTGGGCTGCAGAGTTCCCACAAGTATCTGCAGGAGGGTCGACTTGCCACTGCCATTCCGTCCGATGATGCCTACCGTCTCGCCGGGCGCGATCTCGAAGCTCACGTTGTCCAGTGCACGGAAAACGCGAACCGGTTGCGGGGCAATTCCAAAGACGCGCCGGATCCGGTTGAGAAGCGGAAGCAGCAGCCGATGGGCTGGCGCGTCGAAGATGCGGAACGTTTTGCTGATGCCGCGGACCGATACTACCGGCGCGACTGCAATGTCGCTTGAACTTGTCATTACATCACTCCGGCATCTTGGTAGGCATTGCGCTTTGCATCAAGGCTGGCCTGCTCTGAATATCGCAGGCGCATCAGGTCGAGCCCGGCTTCTGCAATACGGGCCATCCGGCCGCGGTCTTTTGCACAGGCCAGGATTTCCTGGGCGAACTGGACAGCGTTGTCTGCAACGAGGATGTCCACGCCGTCCGTTGCACCGATTCCTTCACAGCCTTTGCTCGTGCTGAGTACCGGAATCCCGGCCGACATCGCCTCGACGATCTTTACCCTGATGCCGCCTCCGGACAGGAGCGGCACGATGAGGAGATGCGCATCGTCGAGGATCGGCTTCAAGTCATCCACGAAGCCATGGACCTTGATCCTGCTGCCGTCATGCAGGACGCGCAACTCTTCAGGGGGATTGCTGCCGCAGAAATGCAGCACGATGCCGGACTCCTCCAGGGCGTCACGGATGTGCGGATGGACTTCGTCGGCATACCATTTCACCCCTTCGGCGTTGGGGTACCAGCCAAATCCCCCCATCCAAAGGACGTTGAAGACCGACGCAGGCTTCTGCGCGTAATCAACCCCGTCAAGCGGGAAGTGAAGCGGCATCAGATACTTGGGCACGTCTGCGGTTACCCGTGCCATGTCGTGGGATGAGATGAATGTCATCGCGCTGAAGCCGAATGCATTTCCGAGCTCGACGTCCTTCGCAGCTTTCCGGCTTCGGCCGGCCACCCACTCTATGAAATGGGCTTTCCAGCCGCGAAATCCAGCAGGCATCCAGAAAGGAAAAATGTCGGCCTCAATGTTGTGGCTGACCAACACACCGGGAATCGAGGGGAAGAATTTCCGGAAGAAGGCCAAGTGCGCTGAGTTGACTTCAAGGGCATCGATGCGGTGCTGCTTGACCAAGCGACGCGCCGCGGCAACGGCAGAGCGACTGCAGTAGCTCGCATCAATGAACGGAAGCCCTTGCAGGGCGTGCCACGCCAGCTTGATGCCTTTCGCGAGCTTTGGCATCTGGAAGGGCATGAGCGGCCTTGGTTCGAGATGCACCGAGCGGAACACCGCCGCGTAGGCGTCCCTGTGCTTTTCCACCTTGGCGATATCGGCTTCTCCACCGATGAAGCAGAACAGGTGGTAATCGACATGTTCAGCGAACGGAATCAACGCGTTCACTGCATATATGTCGCCGCCCGCGACTGCAGGCAAGGGGGGCGCCAGCATGAATACAAGGACCTGCTTCTTAGCCTGCGGTTTCATCAAAGATATCCGAGTCGAAATATGGCGAAAATTTTGTCAGATAGCGTATGTCACGATTTCTTTCGCCGATCTTTTTTGCAGGTACGCCACCGACGACATCGTAGGCAGGCACATCGCGTGCAACCACGGCGCCGGCCGCGATGACCGCGCCTTCACCAACTGTTACTCCTGGGAGGATCGTCGCCCTCGCCCCTATCCATACATGGTCCTGAATAGTCACCGCGGAGCCCACCGCAACGAAGTCCGGAGAATTGTGGTCGTGATGCAGGCTCAGGATGCAGGTTTGGAATGAAACGTTGACGTTGTTCCCGATATGCACGCCAACTCGGCCGTCGAGATAGACCTCGCGGTTGATTACACAGTTGTTTCCGATGGTCACATTGGCGCGGACCGGATATCCGGTGATGAACCAGCGCATGCTCACGTGAGTATCCTGGCCTACCGCGACCTTCATTACCCTGCGCAGATACATCGCGCGCAGGCGCTCATTCGGGAAGCGCGCCACCATGTTATTGCCAACGTAGTACTTCAGCCCCATCAACAGGTAGAAAAAACGCTGCTGGAGCAGCCAGACCTTGAGCTTTTTCATTGAGATGGCGCTCACTCAAAGAACGTCGGCGAAGCCGCGACGGGTGCGACGGAAGAACAGATAGCCAAAAAGGCATACGGCGGCACCGATCAGCGTCTGCAGCCCAATCGCCTGGAGGTCCGGAGCATTCCCGAAGATGACGACTCCACGCGCCTGTTCGATGATGGTGGTAAGCGGGTTGGCAAGGAATAGAGGGCGATATTCCTCTGGAATGTTGGTGATAGGGAAGAACACCGGCGAAATGAAAAGCAGCACCTGTGTAAAAACACCCACTACCTGGCTTACGTCTCGCAGATATACACCCAGAGAAGCCAGCATCCAGGAAATGCCCAATGCGTACAGGACCAAGGGCACCATGACCACGACGATCAAAGGGAAGGTCGGCGGAACGTCGTGCCCGAGCACGATCAATGCCAATAGCAGGACGGACAGACTGATCGCCCAATGGAACAATGCCGAGCCAGCGGCAACCACTGGCAGGATCGCGACAGGAAACACAACCTTCTTCACGTAATTTACATTACCGGTGATCAGCCCCGGCGCGCGGTTGATGCACTCTGCGATGAATCCATGCATGATCAATCCGACAAACAACAGGACCGCGAACTCCGACTTGCTCTGCGGTTGCGTGCCCCATCTGACCTTCAGGATCACAGAGAAGAAGAGCGTGTAGACGCTCAGCATCAGAAGGGGATTTACGAAGGACCAGAAAATTCCAAGCATCGAGCCTTTGTACCGCCCGCTGACCTCTCGACGCGAGAGCTGGTAGATCAACCCGGGCAATTTGGATGCGCTCATTTGGATACACGTCCGTTGTTATTGTGGTAGCTCACTGCAGCGCCCTCTCCAGATCCACCATGAGATCCCCCACCTCCTCCACACCCACACTCAGCCTCACCAGCCCCGCACTGATACCCAGCTTCTCCCTCCGCTCCACCGGAATCGAAGCATGCGTCATCACCGCAGGATGGTTGACCAGACTCTCCACCCCGCCCAACGACTCGGCCAGGGTGAACAGTTCGGTACGTTCACAGAAGCGCTTCGCCGCCTCGAACCCGCCCTTCAGCACGATCGACACGATCCCGCCGTAGCCGTTCATCTGGCGCGTGGCCAGCTCGTGCTGCGGGTGCGAGGTCAGGCCGGGATAGATCACCTTCTCCACCGCCGGCTGCGACTCCAGCCATTGCGCGAGCGCCAGGGCATTGGCGCAGTGGGCTTTCATGCGCAGCGGCAGGGTCTTCAGCCCGCGCAGGGCCAGGAAGCTGTCGAACGGCCCCTGCACGCCACCGATGGAGTTCTGCAGGAAGGCCATCTGCTCGGCCAGTTCCGCATTGTCACCAACCACGACCATGCCGCCGACCATGTCCGAATGGCCGTTGAGATACTTGGTCGCCGAATGCAGCACCAGGTCCGCACCCAGCTCCAGCGAACGCTGCAGCATTGGCGAGGCGAAGGTGTTGTCGACCACCACGATCAGCTTGTGCTTCTTCGCGATCGCGGCGACGGCCGCGATGTCGACGATCTTCAGCATCGGGTTGGTCGGGGTCTCGATCCAGAGCATGCGCGTAGCCGGCGTGATCGCGGCCTCCAGCGCAGCCAGGTCGGTCAGGTCGACGAAGCTGAAGTCGAGCCCCGCGGTGCGGCGTCGCACGCGCTCGAACAGACGGTACGTGCCGCCGTAGATGTCATCCATCGCCACCACGTGGCTGCCGGCATCCAGCAGTTCCATCACCGTGGAGGTGGCGGCCATCCCGGAGGCGAACGCGAACCCGCGGGTGCCGCCTTCCAATGACGCCACGCAGCGCTCATAGGCAAAGCGCGTGGGATTGTGGGTACGCGAATACTCGAATCCCTGGTGCTCGCCGGGGCTGCTCTGCGCATACGTGGACGTCGCGTAGATCGGCGGCATCACCGCACCGGTGGTGGGATCCGGCGACTGCCCGCCGTGGATGGCCAGGGTGGCGAGCGACAGCGCGCGAGCGTGATCAGGCTTTGACGACTCAGACATATAGATAGGTTCCTGCAGGGCGCCCGACACGGTCGCCAAAGAAGGTTCGGGAGTCTAGCAGCGGGGGCTTAACGACCCCTTGACGCTGCTGGACACGGATCCAGCACGTAAATGCGGCCAACGACGCCTTACTGCACGCGGCGACGCAGGTAATTCAGCAGATCGATCCGGGTGATCAGGCCAAGGAAGCTGTCTCCGTCCATGATGATCGCAACCTGGCCACGATCGAACACGGGCAGCAGCGCCTCGATCGGCGACTTGACGTCCAGCCGGTCCAGCTTGCTGACCATCGCGGTCGACACCGTGTCGCGGAAGCGTGCCTCGTCGCCGTACACGTGCAGCAGCACGTCGCTCTCATCGACGATGCCGACCAGCGAGTCGCCATCCACCACGGGCAACTGGGAGACGTCATACAGCTTCATCCGCTGGTAGGCGGTGGTCAGCAGGTCGTTGGGGCCGATCACCACCGTATCGCGCTGCCCGTACGGGCGCAGGATCAGGTCGCGCAGGTCGCCGTGCTGGGGACGCTCCAGGAATCCGTTGTCCAGCATCCAGTAGTCGTTGTACATCTTGGACAGGTACTTGTTGCCGGTATCGCAGACCAGCACCAGCACCCGCTTGGGCGTGGTCTGCTCCCTGCAGTACTTCAGCGCGGCCGCCAGCAGGGTGCCGGTGGATGACCCGCCGAGGATGCCTTCCTTGCCCAGCAGCTCCCGCGCGGTGTGGAAGCTCTCCGCATCGGTGATCGCGTAGGCCTTCTTGACCCGGCTGAAATCGGAGATCGACGGCAGGAAGTCCTCGCCGATGCCTTCGACCAGCCAGCTGCCGGACTTGTCGTTGAGCACGCCGTCGTTGATGTATTCGGCCAGGATGGAACCGACCGGATCGGCCAGCACCAGCTCGGTCTTCGGCGACAGGGTGGAGAATGCCCGCGACAGGCCGGTCATCGTGCCCGAGCTGCCGCAGCCGAACACGATCGCGTCCAGATCGCCGCCCATCTGCTCCAGGATTTCCGGACCGGTGCCGAACTCATGCGCGGCCGGGTTGTCCGGATTGCCGAACTGGTTGATGAAGTAGGCGCCCGGGATCTGGTCGGCGATGGTCTTGGCCAGGTCCTGGTAGTACTCCGGGTGCCCCTTCGCCACATCCGAACGGGTCAGGCGTACTTCGGCGCCCATCGCCTTCAGATTGAAGATCTTTTCCCGGCTCATCTTGTCGGGCACGACCAGGACCAGCTTGTAGCCTTTCTGCTGGGCGACCAGTGCCAGCCCCAGCCCGGTGTTGCCGGCGGTGCCTTCCACCAGCGTGGCGCCCGGCTTCAGGTCACCTCGCTGCTCGGCGGCTTCGATCATCGACAGGCCGATGCGGTCCTTGATGGAGCCACCCGGGTTGGCGCTTTCCAGCTTCAGGAACAGCTCGCAGACGCCGGTATCCAGACGCTGGGCCTTGACGATGGGGGTCTGGCCGATGAGGTCGAGGACGGAAGCATGGATGGGCATTCGGGAGACTTCGATTCGCGCCGCGCAGGGCCGGATAGTGGATTATCCGCTGGTGGGCGTGAATAGGGTAGGCCCTGGCCGCCCTGCCGACGGTCGGAGGCGCGCCGGAAAGTGACGCGGACGACATGGATCGACGAGGAAGTCCACGCCGCCCGCGACAGGGGAACACGGCTGAAGGCCGGGGAAAACCCAGGCCTCGCAATAGGGGCAAGGCCGGCGTACAGCACCGCCGGCCGATGCCCGCCAGGACGGGAGAAAATCAGTGGGCAGGGGAGGAGGGCGACGGCGCAGGAGTTTCAAGCATGCGCAGCAGGCGTTGCTTGGCCAGCAGCTTCTCCCGCTTCATGCGGACCAGGGTGAGATCACTCACGGCGAACACGCCGAGCTCGGCATCCATGCATTGGCGGTTCAACTTCCGGTGTTCGTCATGCAGGGTCCGGAACTCCGGATCGAGCGCACGCCGGGCTTCGATCTCGCTCTGGGACTGATCTTCAAACATGATGTACCTCCTTCAGCAGAAACACGAACGCCCCGGCCTGGGAGGCACGGGGCGTCAGGGGAAGGACGGCAGGTACCGTGCGCAGGAACATGTCGGATGCGGCGTTCCACACTGGCCCGTGGCTGCTTGCCCCATTCGGTTCGTGCCCAGATTGCATCGGCCCGGCCCTCCCATCGTCCGGTCCGCGGAATGCGTCCCGGACAACTGACCCTACGCTTGCCGAAGAGGTCGTTCAAGCCCCGGGCGCCATAAATGACAATCGCGGCGACAAGCGGTTCAGCGAGGTGATCCGGGGACCGCATTCATTAACGAAAACAATACTTTAAGGTGAAACGATCACCTCAGCAGAACGTGCACGGGTCGCAGCCGCTTTCTTGCCCGACAGCTGGATCCGGTTACCCGCTACCCCGGCCGCAACCAGGACATCGCGCAGGGCTTCGGCGCGGCGCTGACCCACGCCATCGGCGCTGTCATAGGCCTCGATCCGCACCCGGCCCTTCTTGCCGATGTTGAGGTATTCGGCCAGCGCCTTGGCCTGGTTCTTCGCCGCGTTGGAGAGGCCAGCCTGCCCGGCAGCAAATGCATCGCCGGTCATTGTGAAGACTTCGCCGCGGCTGTCGAACCGGCTGGCCGGCAGCTTCTGCCCGGACACCAGTTCGGCCTCCTCACGCGCCAGCTTGGCGGCATTCTGCTGCGCCGCGCTCAGGCGCTGCTGCTGCTTGCCGGCCACGCTGGTCAGCGCGTTCTCCGCGTCCTGTCGGGCCAACGCTTCGCTTTCCGCCGCAAGCCGCAGGCGCTCGCTCTCTTCGGCCTGGATCTGCGCCTGCACGCGCAGGCGCTCGGCTTCCTGGCGCGCGCGGGCGGCTTCGCGTCGGCTGGCCTCGATCAGCAGGTCGCTGCGGGTCCGCTCGAGCTGGTCCACTTCCTGCCGCGCCAATGCGGTGCGCACGGCGGTCTCGGCGATCTCCACCCGGCGCTCGGCCAGGTAACGGGTCAGTTCCTGATCACGCCGCTTGGCCGCATTGAAGGCCCCGATGGCCTGTTGGGCCTGCATGCGCTCCAGCGCCGCCAGGTTGGCGGTGTCCGGATTGGCCGAGATGGCCACCAGGCGCTGGTTGAGCTGCAGCACCAGCGGATCGTCAGCCGCCACGGCCAGCAGCGGCAGGGCCAGCAGGCCGGCGGCAAGGTACATCGAACGTGCGCGCATCAGCGGTT
This sequence comes from Pseudomonadota bacterium, assembly GCA_037033225.1. GTDB lineage: Bacteria > Pseudomonadota > Gammaproteobacteria > Xanthomonadales > Xanthomonadaceae > Stenotrophomonas. The sequence continues at coordinate 3,710 of JAZBLM010000016.1, read as the reverse complement.
TTCCCCGTTTTCGAGCTGGCGCTGCAGCTGGTTGACTTCATTGCGGCGCAGCTGGAGTTGCGCGGTGGTGGTGGCTTCTTCGCTGCGGGCGCGGGCCAGGTCGGCGTCCGCAGCGGCGCGCAGCGCCAGCACCGGGACGTTCTTGCGTTCACGGCGCTCACCGGCGGCGCGCTGTGCCTGCTCGAGCCCTTGACGGGCCAGGTTGATCAGGTCCGGCGCGTACTGGTCGGCGTCGGCCTGGGTCGCCCTGTCCACGGCCTGGCGCGCCTGCGCCAGCTCCAGCGCGGCGTCCTGGGCGAACGAAGGGACGGAAAGGGTGAGTGCGAATGCCAACGCCATCACATACTGACCAGGGCGCATTTGTGCGAAGCTACGTCGATTCATTTGGGGAGGCCGTGCCGGTTGTTGTGCACGGCCATTGTCGTCATGCCGATGCCATGCTTGCAACTTGGTTCGTCGGCGACTCGTTTTTGGGGAAAAACGCGATGGATATCGGCTACTTCCTGAAGCTGATGACCGAAAAGAACGCTTCGGACATGTTTTTGACGACCGGCGCGCCGGTCTACATCAAGATCGAGGGCAAGCTTTACCCGCTGGGCAACACCGGCCTGCCGCCGGGCATGGTCAAGAAGATCGCCTACTCACTGATGGACGAGGGCCAGGTGCCCCAGTTCGAGCGCGATCTGGAGCTGAACATGGCGATCGCCCTGGCCGATACCGGCCGCTTCCGCGTGAATGTGTTCAAACAACGCGGCGAAGTCGGCATGGTCATCCGCGCCATCCGCAGCCGGATTCCCAGCATCGAAGAGCTGAACCTGCCGCAGGTGCTCAAGGACGTGATCATGACCCCGCGCGGTCTGGTGCTGGTGGTGGGGTCCACCGGCTCGGGCAAATCCACGTCGCTGGCGTCGATGATCGACCACCGCAACAGCACCACCACCGGTCACATCCTCACCATCGAGGATCCGATCGAGTACCTGCACAAGCACAAGATGTCCATCGTCAACCAGCGCGAGGTCGGGCTGGATACGCATGCCTTCCACAACGCGCTGAAGAACGCGATGCGCGAGGCGCCGGATGTGATCCTGATCGGTGAGATCCTGGATGCCGAAACCATGGAGGCGGCTATCGCCTTTGCGGAAACCGGACACCTGTGCCTGGCCACGCTGCATTCCAACAATGCCGACCAGACCATCGAGCGCATCCTCAACTTCTTCCCGGAAAGCGCGCACCGCAACGTGCTGATGAACCTGTCGCTGAACCTGCGCGGCGTCATCAGCCAGCGCTTGGTCAAGGGCCAGGACGGCCGCCGTCTGCCCGCCACCGAAGTGCTGATCAACACGCCGATGATCCGCGACCTGCTGCGCCGTGGCCAGGTGCACGAGATCAAGGCTGCAATGGAAGCGTCGCTGGAAGAAGGCATGGAAAGCTTCGACCAGTGCCTGTTCCGCATGGCCAAGGACGGCACGATCGAGATCGAGGAAGCCCTGCGCGCAGCCGATTCCCGCGATGGCCTCGCGCTGAAGTTCCGCCTGTCCGAAGGCGGCAGCGGCGAACACGACCCGTACGCCGACTTCTCCGCCGGCCAGCCCACCATCTCCCACGGCTTCTGAAAAAAGGGGACTGAAAAAAGGGGACGGAGGGGATTAAGTCGTTCTCGACCCGACGCGGTCGAAAACGACTTAATCCCCTCCGTCCCCTTTTTTGTCAGGCGGCGTCCGGCTGGTTTTCCGGACGGGCGCTGTCGAAGGCGGGCAGTGCCAGGCAGGCCGCTTCGATCCGCTGCAGATGCGGGTAGGGTGCCAGGTCCAGCCCGAAGCGGTGGGCGTTGTAGAGCTGCGGTACCAGGCAGGCGTCGGCCAGGCCGGGCTGGTCGCCGTGGCAGAAGGTGCCGGTCTCCGCGCTGCTCGCCAGCAATGTTTCCAGCGCCGCAAAGCCTTCGGCCATCCAGTGCAGCGTCCAGTGCTGGCGCGCGTCGGTCGGGGCCGCCAACCGCTGTTCCAGGTACTGCATGACCCGCAGGTTGTTCAGCGGGTGGATGTCACATCCCACCAGCTGGGCGAGCGCGCGGACCCGTGCCCTGGCCGCCGGCTCGCGTGGCAGCAGCGGCGGTGTACCGGCGAACGCCTCATCAAGGTATTCCAGTATCGCCATCGACTGCGTCAGCACCAGGCCGCCGTGCTCCAGCGTGGGCACCAGCTGCTGGGGATTGATCCGCACGTAGGCATCGGCGTGCTGCTCGCCGCCGTTGCGCACCAGGTGCACCGGGCGGCTTTCCCACGGCAGCCCTTTCAGGTTCAGGCCGATGCGCACCCGATAGGCCGCGCTTGAGCGCCAGTAGGTATGCAGCACGACGCCGCCCCGCCCCGCGGCCGCCGTCACCATCGGGTTCACGGCGCGGCGGCCTGCTCGATGCGCTGCTCGATCGCGCCGAAGATGCTCTTGCCGCCGGCGTCCAGCATCTCGATGCGAACCACGTCGCCGAAGGACATGAAAGGCGTGCTCGGCTTGCCGTCGCGCAGTGTCTCCACAGTGCGCAGTTCAGCGAAACACGACGCACCCTTGCCCGTGTCCTCGTTGGCGATGGTGCCCGAGCCCACCACGGTGCCGGCGCTCAACGGTCGGGTGCGGGCGGCATGCGCGACCAGCTGGCCAAAGTTGAACTGCATGTCCACGCCGGCTTCGGGGGCACCGAACCATGCGCCGTTGACGTGCGACACCAGCGGCAGGTGCACCTTGCTGTCGCGCCAGGCGTCGCCCAGTTCGTCCGGAGTGACGAACACCGGCGACAAGGCCGAGCGCGGCTTGGACTGCAGGAAGCCGAAGCCCTTGGCCAGCTCGCCGGGGATCAGGTTGCGCAGCGATACGTCGTTGACCAGGCCGATCAGCTGGATGTGGCCGGCCGCCTGCTCGGCGCTGACGGCCATCGGCACATCGTCGGTGATGACCACGATTTCCGCTTCCAGATCGATGCCGTGCTCTTCGCTGACAACCTTCACCGCATCGCGCGGACCGTGGAAGCCAGCACTGGTGGCCTGGTACATCAGCGGATCGGTGTAGAAGCTTTCCGGCACTTCTGCGCCGCGCGCACGGCGTACCCGTGCCACGTGGGGCAGATAGGCGCTGCCATCCAGGAATTCGTATGCGCGCGGCAACGGCGCGGCCAGCGCCTGCATGTCGATGTCGAACACCCCGTCGGCATCGCCCGCGTTCAACGAATCCGACAGCGCCTGCAGGCGCGGTGCCACCCGCTGCCAATCCTCCAGCGCGGCCTGCAGCGTCGCCGCGATACCGGTGGCGCGCACGCCGTGCTGCAGGTCGCGGGAAACGACAATCAAGGTGCCGTCGCGGCCGCCTTCCTTCAAAGAACCAAGCTTCATGGGCACATCCGGCTGTGGTGACAAACAAGTTTCAAGTGTAATCAAACCCCCGCGACGCCGGAAAGCTGCGCCGCCGCATGGCAGAGAGTGTATGCGGGTCCAGCCGATGATCGACTGTGTTCACGCGTCGCCCATCCCCTCCCCTCCCGCCGAGCACAGCTGCGCCGTGCTGTGTCCAGCACCTGCCTTTTCAAGCCACGGCAACGTCAAAAGCCGCAAGGCTGCTTGCTGGCGGGTCGGGGTGAGTTGACGGGGACGGCAACAGCCGCTCCTGCGGCCTCGTTTCGCGCCATCCATGGCGCTCAACGCCCCGCCAACCCACCCCGACCC
>JAZBLM010000015.1:0-41214 GCA_037033225.1 Pseudomonadota bacterium | reverse complement strand
CCTGCTGGCCGGTGAAGCCCTGCACGATCACCTTGGTGTTCTTGTTGATCAAAACGGACATGTCTTGAAGTCCTTCATAAATTATTTGGGCCGGCTTCGGCGGAGGGCCCATCGACCAGGTCGACGCCCGTATCGCGTGCCACCAGAATCCCCGTCACCCCGCGTCGCGGAGTGCCAGCCCCCTTGACTCAAGGGGGCACGCCAGGATTCTGCCGGCGATCCGATGCCGTGGGAAATTAGGCGGCGTTCTTGACAGCTTCAACGACCTTCTTCGCGCCGTCGTTGATGTTGTCAGCCGGGATGATGGCCATGCCGCTGTCGCGCAGCAGCTGCTTGCCTTCTTCCACGTTGGTGCCTTCCAGGCGCACCACGACCGGAACCTTGACGCCCACTTCCTTGACCGCGGCGATGATGCCTTCGGCGATCATGTCGCAGCGGACGATGCCGCCGAAGATGTTGACGAAGATGCCTTCGACCTTGTCCGAGGACAGGATCAGCTTGAACGCCTCGATGACGCGCTGCTTGTTGGCACCGCCGCCCACGTCCAGGAAGTTCGCCGGCTCGCCACCGTTGAGCTTGATGACGTCCATGGTGGCCATGGCCAGGCCTGCGCCGTTGACCATGCAGCCGATGTTGCCGTCCATGGTGACGTAGTTGATGTCCAGCTCCGAAGCAGTCACTTCGGTTTCGTCTTCCTGCGTCTTGTCGCGCATGGCGACCAGCGCCTTCTGGCGGAATGCCGCGTTGTCGTCGCTGTCGAACTTGCCGTCCAGCGCGTACAGGTTGCCGTCGTCCAGGATGGCGAGCGGGTTGATTTCAACCAGCGCCAGATCCTTTTCATTGAACAGGCGGTACAGGTTGACCATGATGCTGGCGAACTGGCCGGCCTGCTTTGCGGTAAGGCCCAGCTTGAAGCCGAAATCACGGCCGTGATAACCCTGCACGCCTTCGACGAAGTCGACGTTCAGCGAGTGGATCAGCTCCGGCGTTTCGGCAGCGACCTGCTCGATTTCCACGCCGCCTTCCGAAGAGGCGATGTAGGTGATGGTCTTGGTGCCACGGTCGACCAGCACCGAGAGGTACAGCTCCTTGACGATCTCACCGGCGGTGGTCACCAGCACCAGGTTGACCGGCAGCTCGACGCCGGCGGTCTGGTAGGTGGCCATCTTGGTGCCGAGCATCTTGGCCGCAGCGGCCTTGACGTCGTCGGTCGTCTTGCAGAACTTGACGCCGCCAGCCTTGCCGCGGCCGCCCGCGTGGATCTGCGCCTTCACCATCCAGGGGCCCTGGCCGAGGGCGTTGGCCGCTTCGACGGCCTCTTCCGGAGTCGCCGCGACCTTACCGGCCGGGACGGGGATGCCGTACTCGGCAAGCAGCTGTTTTGACTGGTATTCGTGGAAATTCATGCGTCACCGTGGGAATAGGAACGACCGCACGCGCATCCTCCTGGGCTCCCTGACGGGTGCCGGCATCGACCGCGGCGGGCCCGCTATTGTGGCCGACCCCGGCGCGTGGCGCAAAGACAGCGCCTCGCGCCCGGCCCGCTCGCCGGATTCTGCTGCATTTTCAGACATTTGTGGCATGGGGGAGACAGCGCCGGTGGTGTCCGGCCAGCCGATGCGCGCCAGCCGGGCGACGCATCCTGCCCGGGTCCGGACCAAGCATGCCTATACTGCCGGGAGCCAGAAGGGGAGTTTTGGCGTGGCACCGACCGCATCACTGATCGACCGCATCGAGTCCATCCCTCGACGCGAGCTGTATTTCTTCGCCCTCTACCGCCTGCTGATCGCCACGGTGATCGCCGGCCTGATGTTCAGTCCGATGGCCGACCTGCTGGGGCAGGCGACCCATCCCGAACTTGCGGGCACGGTCTCGGCCGCCTACTGGGTCTTCTCCGTGCTGATGCTGCTGCTCGGTCGCCGCGAGCGCTGGCTCCAGCAGTTCGTGCTGGTCGGGGTCAGCCTGGACATCGTCGCGGCGACCCTGCTGGCACACGTGCTGCCCGGCGCAAGTGCCGGCATTTCAATGTCGCTGCTGTTCAACATCGCCGCAGCCGCGACCCTGCTGCCGCTGTCGATGGCATTGAGCCTGGCCGTCGGCGCCAGCATGGCGACGGTCGCCGAATACCTGTGGAAACTCGTTGAAGGCGGCGACCCGAGCCGTACCCTGGCCGAGCTGGCGATGTTCGCCACCAGCTACCTGGCACTGGCCTTCATCAGTTCCCAGGTGGCGCACCGGGCGCGGCGCAGCCAGCAGCTGGCCAACCAGCGCGGCGACGAAGTCGCCAACCTGTACCAGATCAACGAACTGATCATCCGCCGCATGCGCACGGGGGTGCTGGTGGTGGACGGGGACAACCGCATCACCCTGGCCAACGAGGCGGCGGCTGCACTGCTCGGCGAGCATGATGGGCCGCAGAACGATGCGCGCCGCAGCCTGACCCAGGCGGCACCGGAGCTGGCCAGGCGCCTGCAGCGCTGGCGAAGCGGCTGGAACCAGGAGGAAGCGCCGCTGCAGTTGTCACCGGAGCAGCCCGAAGTGCAGCCACGCTTCGCCCGCCTGCTGGCAGGCAGTGATCTCACGCTGGTGTTCCTTGATGACTCAAGCGTCGTCTCCCGCCGCGCGGAGTCACTCACCCTGTCCGCGCTGGGCCGGTTTTCAGCCAGCCTGGCGCACGAAATCCGCAATCCCCTGGCGGCGATCAACTACGCCGTGCAGCTGCTGGAAGAAGAGGACGGTAATTTCAACGACAGTGACCGGCGCCTGCTGCAGATCATCCACCAGCAATGCCAGCGCACCAACGGCATCGTGGAAAGCGTGCTGGGGTTGGCCCGGCGCGAGCGCGCCCATCCGGAAAACATCGACCTGGCCGCACTGGTACGGCGTTTCGTGCTTGAGTACAAGCAGGGCCTGTCGATGGAAACCGACAGTGTGGAATCGATCATCTCCGAGACCTCCGTCGCCGCCCAGGTCGACCCGCGTCACCTGCACCAGGTACTGACCGCGCTGGTCCACAACGCGCTGAAATATGGACGGATCGGCGAACAGCCCGCGCGCGTCCGTCTGCGCGTGGGCCGGCTCGACAGCGGCCCCGTCATCGATGTGATGGATCGCGGACCGGGCATTCCCGACGCGGTCGTCGAACGGCTGTTCAACCCTTTCTTCACTACGTCCGAGCATGGCACGGGCCTCGGCCTCTACATCGCGCGCGAGCTGTGCCGCGCCAACCAGGCCCGGCTCGACTATGTCCCGGTGCCCGCCGGCGGCGCCTGCTTCCGCATTCTGCTGCCTGCGCCGCATTCCCTTTCATCGGCGTAGGCGACCTGCCCTGCGTCAAGCATTTGTCGGTATCGCCCCCCTCCGCTATCTTCTCATCCATGAACGAAACCCGAAGCGCACTGGTCGTCGACGACGAGCGCGACATCCGCGAACTTCTGGTCTTGACGCTGGGCCGCATGGGTCTGCGCATCAATACCGCTGCCAACCTTGCCGAGGCCCGTGAGCTGCTGGCCAGCAACCCCTATGATCTGTGCATCACCGACATGCGGCTGCCCGACGGCAATGGCATCGAGCTGGTGACCGAGATCGCGCAGCGCTATCCGCGCACGCCGGTGGCCATGATCACCGCCTTCGGCAGCATGGACCTGGCCGTGGAAGCATTGAAAGCAGGTGCATTCGACTTCGTCAGCAAGCCGGTGGACATTTCCGTGCTGCGCGGCCTGGTCAAGCATGCCCTGGAGCTCAACAACACCGAGCGAGCGCCGCTGGCCGCACCGGCCGAACAGCAGGGCCGTCTGCTGGGCGGGTCGCCGGCCATGGACAGTCTGCGCGCAACGCTGGCGAAAGTCGCCCGCAGCCAGGCGCCGGTGTATATCCTCGGCGAATCCGGCGTCGGCAAGGAACTCGTCGCGCGCACCATCCACGAACAGGGCGCCCGCGCGGCCGGTCCGTTCATTCCGGTCAATTGCGGCGCCATTCCGTCGGAACTGATGGAGAGCGAGTTCTTCGGCCACAAGAAGGGCAGCTTCACCGGCGCCCATGCCGACAAGCCCGGGCTGTTCCAGGCCGCGCACGGCGGCACCCTGTTCCTGGACGAAGTCGCCGAACTGCCGCTGCAGATGCAGGTCAAGCTGCTGCGCGCCATCCAGGAAAAATCGGTGCGCCCGGTCGGTGCATCGGCGGAGATCGCGGTGGATGTGCGCATCCTGTCGGCGACCCACCGCGACCTGTCCGACCTGGTCGACGAAGGCCGCTTCCGCCACGACCTCTACTACCGCATCAACGTGATCGAGCTGAGGGTGCCCCCCCTGCGCGAGCGCCAAGGCGACCTGCCGGAACTGGCCGGCGCGATCCTGGCCCGCCTGGCACGCACCCATGGCTGCGCGGTGCCGCTGCTGGCACCGTCGGCACTGGACGCGCTGGCGCAGTATGCGTTTCCCGGCAACGTGCGCGAACTGGAAAACATCCTGGAGCGGGCGCTGGCGCTGGCGGAAGGAGACACCATCGGTGCTGACGACCTGCGGCTGCCGCAGGCCGGCGCCCGCGGGGGCGGAAACGCGTCGGCGTCGCCGGTCGAGGCCGTGGTCGACCTGCCGGCCGGCAACGCCGCGCTGCCGTCCTACATCGAGCAGATGGAGCGCACCGCCATCCAGCGCGCGCTGGAAGAAAACCGCTGGAACAAGACACGCACCGCGGCGCAACTGGGCATTACCTTCCGCGCGCTTCGCTACAAGCTCAAAAAGCTCGGCATGGAGTAGCGCCCGTCAGGCACCTCAGGCCCCGGCCTGTGGCGTCGGCAACGGCGGGATGGACAACGCGTGCCGAAACACGTTTTCCGGATCGATGCGCGTCTTGAGCTGGCGCAGCGTCTGGATCAACCCGCTGTCCCACCCATAGTAGATTCCCAGCCAGTCCCCATCTTCTTCGCCTGATGGCGAATAGCGCATGTCGATGTCGGGATAATTGATGTAGCACCCCTCGGATACCGGCGGCGCCGGCTTTGCGCCATGGACCGCGCTGTATATCCGGCGGATCCAGTCAATCTGGGTGGCGTCATCGGCGGGATCGGCCCAGTAGGTCTGGTACTGCGTCTTGAGCAGCGACGCGCGCTGCGGCACCGCCGTATGGCCCTTCCCGTTCCTGTTGATCGCACCGCCGTAGGAGTCGATCTGCACCAGCGACTGGGCAAACCGTCGATCCGGCGACGGATGTGTCAGGTGCTCCCACAATGCGTCGCACATGGCCGGGCTGAACTGCCTGCACTGATAATCCGATTTGTACTTGCCACGCTGGTTGCGACCGGATCCGTTGACGCTCTGCGTCAGATACAACCAGTCCATCGCCTCGAACGGCTCCGCCCTCCCTACCGTGCGCAGACGGCCACGCGAGGGCACCAGCGGCGGGATGTTGGGCAGGACAAAGGCCTCGCTCAACGTGGGTACCAGGCCGGCGGCGGCATTCATATGCTCGATGAAGTCGTTGAGCGGCGCGTCGTTGGCCCCACCGATCTCGCCACCGGGACCGGTGTACTGGATGCCCAGCACCACGTGATCGGACGCATCGACATGGTTGAGCTTGAGTGTTGTGAACAAGCCGCCGTTCCCACGGCCCGGCACGGGATCGGTTGCGTCCGCGTCATGCTGCTCGAACCAGGCCCAATAGGCCTGCAGGAACGTGGTGAACCGCCCTTCGAGCGAGCGCCAGGGATACGCGAGGGGCAGCCAGTAGGCCCTGCGCGGCGCCATCGGCAGATCATCGAAGTAGTACGCAATGATGATCCCGTAGTTGCCCCCACCCGCACCACAGCAGGCGGTGAACAGGTCCCGGTCGTCCTGCGTGGGACTGTCCGCGCGCACGTGCCGGGGAACCAGGGCGGTCGACGTGCGGTCCGGCACCAGGATGTCAACGCCGGTGACCCAGTCGACCGTCAGGCCGTGGAGGCGCGACAACAGGCCATACCCGCCCCCGCTGATGTGTCCGCCAACGCCGACCGAATAACAGGACCCGCCAGGCAACGTGCGCCCGGTCTGCTTGTAGAGCGCGACATAGCCATCCCAGTTCTGGTTGCCGGTGAGGATACGGAACCGGTAGCCCCGGACCGACGGCTCCCACAGGGAGGTGACGCCGCCGGCCGGATCGAAGGTCATCCCCTTCATCTCGCCCAGATCGATGATCGCCAGCGACTCACGGTCCAGGCGGTTGCTGACCAGGCCTTCATAGCAATGGCCGCCGCTGCGGACCGTGATGCGCCGCCCTGCCGACAGCGCCGCGTTCGCCGCTGCCAGCACCGCCTCCGGGGTCGTACACACATGGATCTCGTCGGCCCCCTCCGCCGGACTCGGCGGCCAGCGCAGATTGAAGCCTTTCTGCAGCGTCTCGAACGTTGCTTCCCCGCGACGAATCACCGTCATCAGATCATCCTCCCGCAAGCGCCACGCCACGATGGCCCGGGCACGAAGGGAGCATCGAATCCCGGTGCGAACGGCACGCTGAATGACGCGATACCGCGACAGCGGCATCCATCCGCGGACCGGTCAACCGGAGGCGGACCTCAACGGATCTCGGAGATCTCCACGCCGTCCAGGCCCTGTGCCAGCGTGCGTGCGTCGCCGCCCTGGCTCAGCTTGATCTTCAGGCGCACTTCGTTCTGCGAGTCCGCATAGCGCAGCGCGTCCTCGTAGCTGATCTCGCCGGCCTGGTACAGCTCGAACAGGCTCTGGTCGAAGGTCTTCATGCCCAGGTTGGTGGATTCCTTCATCACGTCCTTGAGCTTGTGGATCTCGCCTTCGCGGATGTAGTCCTGCACCAGCGGCGTACCGAGCATGATCTCCATCGCCACGCGGCGGCTCTTGCCGTCGGGGCTCGGGATCAGCTGCTGGGCGACCACGCCGCGCATATTCAGCGACAGGTCCATCAGCAGCTGGCTGCGGCGGTCCTCGGGAAAGAAATTGATGATCCGGTCCATCGCCTGATTGGCGTTGTTGGCGTGCAGGGTGCACAGCACCAGATGGCCGGTCTCGGCGAAGGAGATTGCGTGGTCCATGCCTTCGCGGGTGCGCACCTCGCCGATCATGATCACGTCCGGCGCCTGGCGCAGGGTGTTCTTCAGCGCGTTCTCCCAGCTGTCGGTGTCGATGCCGACTTCGCGCTGGGTGATGATGCAGCCCTCGTGCTTGTGCACGAACTCGATCGGGTCTTCGATGGTGATGATGTGGCCGGTGGAATTCTGGTTGCGGTAGCCGATCATCGCCGCCAGCGAGGTCGACTTGCCGGTGCCGGTGGCGCCGACGAAGATGATGATGCCGCGCTTGGTCATCGCCAGGGTCTTGATCACCGGCGGCAGGTTCAGCTCATCGACGGTGGGGATGCGCGTCTCGATCCGGCGCAGCACCATGCCGACCTGGTTGCGCTGGTAGAAGCAGCTGACGCGGAAGCGCCCGACCCCGGCCACGCCGATGGCGAAGTTGCACTCGTGGGTCTTCTCGAATTCCTCGCGCTGCGCCGGGGTCATCACGTTCAGCACCAGGTCGCGGCTCTGCTGCGCGGTCAGCGGCGTCTGCGTGATCGGGGTGATCTTGCCGTGCACCTTGATCGCCGGCGGCATGCCCGCGGTGATGAACAGATCCGACGCCTTCTGGTGCGCCATCAGTTTCAGGAACGAGGTGAAGTCGATGATGCTCATTTGCAGGCTCCGGGACGCGGGACCCGGGACCCGGGACTCGAACGACGCAAGCCGCCGACTCCCGATCCTGCCCTGTCCACCCAATGAAAAATCAAACCGCGATGGATCGCTTTTCCGAGTTCCGAGTCCCCGGTCCCCGGTCCCGGCCTCACTCGAAGACCCGCTTGTCCTTGGCGTAGTCGCGCGCCTGGTTGCGGGTGATCAGGCTGCGCTTGACCAGATCCTGCAGGTGCTGGTCCAGGGTCTGCATGCCGTACTGCTGGCCGGTCTGGATCGCCGAGTACATCTGCGCCACCTTGTCCTCGCGGATCAGGTTGCGGATCGCCGGGGTGCCGACCATGATCTCCCACGCTGCGGTGCGGCCGCCGCCGACCTTCTTGAGCAGCGCCTGCGAGATCACCGCGCGCAAAGATTCGGACAGCATCGAGCGCACCATCGGCTTTTCGCCGGCCGGGAACACGTCGATGATGCGGTCGATGGTCTTGGCCGCCGAACTGGTGTGCAGGGTGCCGAACACCAGGTGGCCGGTTTCCGCCGCGGTCAGCGCCAGGCGGATGGTTTCCAGGTCGCGCAACTCGCCGACCAGGATGATGTCCGGGTCTTCGCGCAGCGCCGAACGCAGCGCCTCGTTGAAGCCGTGCGTGTCGCGGTGCACTTCGCGCTGGTTGATCAGGCACTTCTGCGAGGTGTGCACGAATTCGATCGGATCCTCGACGGTGAGGATGTGGCCGTATTCGTTCTTGTTGATGTAGTCGATCATTGCCGCCAGCGTGGTCGACTTGCCCGAGCCGGTCGGGCCGGTCACCAGGATCAGGCCCTGCGGCTGCTGGATCACTTCGCGGAACAGCGGCGGGCAGGCCAGGTCTTCCAGCGTCAGCACTTCCGATGGAATGGTACGGAACACCGCACCCGCGCCGCGGTTCTGGTTGAAGGCATTGACGCGGAAGCGCGCGAGCGAGGGAATCTCGAACGAGAAATCGACCTCGAGGAACTCCTCGTAATCGCGACGCTGCTTGTCCGACATGATGTCGTAGACCAGCGCATGCACCTGCTTGTGGTCCAGCGCCGGAATGTTGATGCGCCGGACGTCGCCATCCACGCGGATCATCGGCGGCAGGCCTGCGGACAGATGCAGGTCGGATGCTTTGTTCTTTACGGAAAACGCCAACAGCTCGGCGATATCCATGAGCGCTACTCCCCAATAACGACGTCGACTGGAAGGATCTTTCCCCGGGCGTCAGTATAGCGTCCTGTCAGACCGGAACGCGTCCCGTGCAAAGTCCCCTGCCCGCCATCCTGAGCAACCTGCAGAACGCAGCCCGGGCCGCCGGTCGGCCCGTGCCGGTGCTGCTGGCTGTATCCAAGACCCAGCCTGCCGGGGCGGTCGCCGCGCTGGCGGCGCAGGGCCAGCGCGCCTTCGGCGAGAACTACGTGCAGGAAGCCGTGGCGAAGATCCAGGCGCTGGAAGACGCGTGCCTGGAATGGCACCTGATCGGCCACCTGCAGTCGAACAAGGCCGAGCTGGCGGCCCGCCACTTCGACTGGGTGCAGAGCGTGGACCGGACCCGGCTGGTCACGGCCCTGGCCCGCCACCGCAGCCCGACGCAGGCGCCGCTGAATGTGCTGGTCCAGGTCAACATTGATGACGAGGCCAGCAAGCATGGCTGCCAGCCGGACGCGGTGCCGGCGCTGGCGGCCGCCGTTGCCGCCGAACCCACGCTGCGCCTGCGTGGCCTGATGGCGATTCCGGCGCCGTGGCCGGAGCCTGCCCGGCGCCAGGCCGCATTCGAGCGCATGCATGTGCTGCACCAGCAGCTGCAGGCGGTCCATCCGCAAGCCGATACCCTGTCCATGGGTATGAGCAGCGACTACGCCGAGGCCGTCGCCCATGGCGCCACCCTGGTCCGCATCGGTACCGCGCTGTTCGGCGCGCGAACCGTGCAGGCTGACCTGAAAGGAGCATCCGCATGACCCAGACCTCCATTGCCTTCATCGGCGGCGGCAACATGGCCCGCAGCCTGGTTGCCGGGCTGGTGCGCAGGGGCACCGCGCCCGCCGACATCCACGTGGCAGAACCCGTGGATGCACTGCGTGATGCGCTGCACGCGGACTTCGGGGTCACCGTGCATGCCGATGCCCGCGACGCTGCGGCAGCGGCCGCAACGTGGTTGCTGGCGGTCAAGCCGCAGGTACTGCGCGAGGTGTGCACGTCCCTGCAACCGTTGGCTGCGGCGCCTCCGCCACTGGTCGTGTCGATTGCCGCGGGCATTACCAGCGCGCAGCTGGAACGTTGGCTGGGCGGCAACGCGGCCGTGGTGCGCGCGATGCCCAACACGCCCGCGCTGCTCGGTGCGGGCGTCACCGGTCTGTTCGCCACGGCGCAGGTGACCGCTGCGCAGCGCGCGCAGGCCGATCATGTATTGGCCAGTGCGGGGCGCACCGTGTGGGTGGACGACGAGGCGCTGATGGACTCGGTCACTGCCGTTTCCGGTAGCGGGCCGGCCTACGTGTTCCTGCTGGCCGAAGCGATGGAGGCGGCAGGGATAGCGCAGGGCCTGCCCGCCGAGGCCGCCCGTACGCTGGTCCAGCAGACCCTGCTCGGTGCCTCACGGATGCTGGAAGAAGCGGGCGAAGCGCCCGACGAACTGCGCCGCCGCGTCACCTCGCCCGGCGGCACCACACAGGCCGCGATCGAGGCATTCCAGGCGGGCGGATTCGAGGCACTGGTCGCCGGTGCCCTGCTCGCCGCCCAACAGCGCGGCCGCAGTCTGTCCGCCGCCAACGATTGACCCGGCAAGGGTAGTGACGGCCGCTGGCCGTCATGCCGTGTTCCAGACGGTCGTGACGGCCGCTGGCCGTCATGCCGCGCCGACTGCGGTCGGCCGCCCTGCAATCGCCCACAATCCCGCCCGCCCTTCGGGCAAGCGCGTACCCCCAGCCGGCGCAAGCCGGCGCTACACAGCCTGCAGGCCCCCATCGGGCGGAAACCGCGCGACCACGTAATCCACGAAGCACTGCAACCGCGGCCGCGGCCGCCGGTCCGGCAGGTAGATCAGGTGCATCGGGCGTGGCAATGGCAGGTAATCAACCAGCAGGCCGACCAGGCGCCCCGCGGCCATGTCTTCGGCCAGCAGCGCAGTGGGCTGCAGCACCAGCCCTGCGCCTGCCAGCGCGGCCCGGCGCAACGCCTCGCCGTCGTTGCTGCGCAGGCGCGCTCCGGCCTCCCAGTCCAATGCCTCCCCCGTGGCCAGCTGCCATCCCCGTCCCCCGCGCCACGCGAGATGGCTCAGGCAATCATGGGTCGCCAGGTCCGCAGGCACCTGCGGCACGCCGCGGCGCCGCAGATAATCCGGCGACGCGCACAGGCTCATCGCATAGGGCGACAAGGGACGTGCGACGATTTCCCGCGACGGCAACGCGCCCACCCGGATCGCAGCATCGAAGCCATCTTCGATCAGATCCACCGTGCGGTTGCCCAGGTCCAGTTCGATGTCGAGCAGCGGCTGCGCGTGCAGCAGGCCCGCCAGGGCAGGCGCCAGCACGCAGCTGCCCCAGGTACTGGGCGCGCTTACTCGCAGCAGCCCGTGGGGCTGCACCTGCAGGCCGGCCACGCTCGCCTCGGCCTGCTGCACCTGCTCCAGCACCGCGTGGCAGCCTGCCAGGTAGGCTCGGCCGGCCTCGGTGAGTCGCTGCCGACGGGTATTCCGCTGCAGCAGTGCCGTGCCCAGGTGGGCTTCCAGTTGCTGGATGTACTTGCCCACCATCACCGCTGACACCTGCAACCGCACGGCGGCCTGCGCGAAACTCCCCACTTCGGCCACGGTCGCGAAGGCCTGCATGCAGCGCAAGGTATCCATTGCAAACCCATGGTTGGTGATCCACGAAGGATACGCCGCTTACCGCGTCCCACGGAGCGGGCGACACTAAACACCCCTTCGCAAGGAGTCGTGTCATGAAAATCCTCATCGTCGGTGCCTCTGGCACCCTCGGCCAGGCGGTGGCCAACCGCTTGAGCGGACAGCACGAAGTCCTCCGGGCCGGGCGCAGCAGCTCCGAGCATCCCGTGGACCTGACCCGTGACGACAGTGTCCAGGCCTTGTTCGCTGCCACGGGGCGGCTCGACGCCGTGATCGCGACAACCGGGCAGGTCCACTTCGGCGCACTGGCGGACATGACCGCCACCCAGTTCAACACTGGCCTGCAGGACAAGCTGCTGGGTCAGGTGCGGTTGGCGCTGGCCGCCCAGCACCACCTGCGTCCAGGCGGCTCGATCACCCTGACCAGCGGCATCATCAGTGCCCAGCCCATCCGCGATGGAAGCAATGCCACTGCGGTCAACGCCGGACTGGAAGGTTTCGTGCGCGCGGCCGCTTTCGAGCTGGCGGCCAAGGGGCTGCGCATCAACATCGTCAGCCCCACGGTGCTGCAGGAGTCGATGGCCAGCTACGGGTCCTCGTTCCCCGGCTTCGAACCTGTCCCCGCCGACCGCGTCGCGCTGGCCTACCAGCGCGCGGTGGAAGGCATCCAGAGCGGACAGACCCTGACCGTCTGGTAGCCGGCTTCAGCTCCAGCGCTGTGGCCCGTCACCCTGCTCGCCGAGTACGTCGCCCGGATTGGCCAAGCGACAGCGCTGCAATGACAGACAACCGCAGCCGATGCAGCCCGTCAGCTGGTCGCGCAGGAACTGCAGCATCTGGATGCGCTCATCCAGCTCGGAACGCCAGCGTGCCGACATCCGCGCCCACTCCGCCCTGGTCGGCGTGCGGCCCTCGGGCAGCTCGGCCAGCGCCACGCCGACCGCTTCCAGTGGCATGCCCACCCGCTGCGCTACGCGGATCACTGCCAGCCGCCGCAGTACCTCGCGTGGGAAGCGCCGCTGGTTGCCGGCGTTGCGCAGGCTGCGGATCAGTCCCTTGCGCTCGTAGAAATGCAGCGCCGACACCGCCACCCCGCTGCGCCTTGCCACCTCGCCTACACTAAGCTCCTGCGCCGCCATCTGTTGACCTCAACCATTGTTGAGGTCGCATGCTGCCGCCTCCGCCTCGCCAGGACAAGTCCCTCCATGCATGCCCCGACCACTTCGATCAACCCGCCGCCTGATGCTTCGGTCCTCGCGGTGCAGTACCGTGCCACCACCCTCGGCATGGTGGTGCTGGTGGCCCTGATGGCGTTCGAATCGCTGGCCGTGGCCGCCGCGATGCCCACCGTTGCGCAGGCCCTGGACGGGTTGCGGCTGTATGCCCTGGCGTTCGGGGGCGTGCTGGCCACCAGCGTGATCGGCATGACAGTGGCCGGGCGCCTGTGCGATCAGCAGGGGCCCGCGCGCCCGCTGTGGCTGGGGTTGGGATTTTTCATCGCCGGTCTGCTGGTGGCAGGACTGGCGACGCGCATGGACGTGCTGGTGGGCGGTCGCCTGCTGCAGGGGATGGGCATCGGTGCGATATCGGTGTCGCTCTACGTTCTCGTGGCCCGCACCTTCCCCGAGGCTCTGCGGCCGAAGGTGTTCGCTGCGTTTTCGGCCGGATGGGTGGTGCCCTCGCTGGTGGGGCCATCGATCAGCGGCTTGATCGTGCAGTATCTCGGCTGGCGCTGGGTGTTCTTGTTGGTGCCGGTGCTGGCGATCCCTGCCGCACTGTTGCTGGTGCCCGCACTGCGCGCGAGTGCGCAGGACGTGCGCCGGACCACCACCGCGCGGCCCGTGGTGCGCTGGGCAGTCGGCACGGCACTGGCCGCACTGGCGCTGTACGTCGGCGGTCAGCAGCACGGCGTTGTCGCCGTGGCGCTGGTGGGCGCCGCGCTGGGGGGCCTGGTGTTCTGCTGCCGGCACCTGCTTCCTGCCGGCACACTGCAGCTGGCACGCGGCCTGCCCAGCGTCATCGCCCTGCGCGGCATCGCCGCGTCCGCGTTCTTTGCCGCCGAAGCCTTCCTTCCGCTCCTGCTGCAGCGGGAACGGGATCTTTCTCCGCTGTGGGCCGGCGCCGCGTTGAGCATGGGAGCGCTGGGCTGGTTCGCCGGCTCGTGGTTCCAGGGACACCAGCGCCATGGCTGGACGCGCAGCCAACTGGTCCGGACCGGCGCGTGGATGATGTGCGCTGGGCTGGTGGTGACCTCGCTGACCCTGCAACAGGGCGTGCCGCTGCTGCTGGCCCTCGCCGGCTGGACGCTGACGGGCCTCGGCATGGGGCTGATCTATCCGAGTCTGTCCGTGCTTACCCTGTCGATGTCCGCGCCGCACGAACAGGGCGCGAACAGCTCCGCGCTGCAGCTCAGCGAAGGCGTGGCGGTGGCGACTGCGCTGGCGCTGTCGGGCTCGTTGTTCGCCGCCTTCGTGGACGGCCGCGAAACAGTCGGCTATCTGCTGTGCTTCACGGTGACGCTGGTGCTGGCCCTATTGGGCACTGTGGTGGCACGGCGGATCTGATTGACCCTGATGGCCCGGAGAGCCGGCCTGTGGCGCCGGCTTGCGCGGCTCCCCCCGTTGCCTTGAGGGCGGGCGTGGATGCCGGCTGAAGCCGGCATCACAGAGCGCCGCTGCGCTAGGGGCGCGGGCCCACTGCGTCCACGTCCTCGCGGAGGATGCGCCGGATCTCCAGCACGGCCTGCGGCGTCTCCTGCACACTGTGGCCGGAGCTGATCACCTTTTCCGAAAGCGCGCCGTCCAGGTGTGCGCTCCAGTACGGCACCAGCCCATCGTCAGACGCCCGCAGCGGCACGTCGGGCCGCCGCTGCGCGATGATCGAGTGGTACTTCAAGCCCGGCTGGATCGGCAGTGACGCTGCGGCCCTGACGAAGGGATCACTGGATTTCAGGTTGTCGATGCTGTTGGGTACCCGCAGCTTCTCGCTGCCACCACGCTGCGGATCGGCCTGCTGGAGCGTCTGGAACGCGTCTTCGAACGAACCGAGGATGGTCAGTGGCAGGCGCACCAACCGTCCAATCAGGCGCCCCACGCGGTTGCCGGCGATATCAGTACCCTTGTGCGGGGCGGCAATGAAAATGGCACGCTCCACGTTGGGCTGGGGTTTGAACTGCAGCAATGGCCCCAGCTTGGTCTTCACCCGCTGCAGGCGCTCGCCCTTGAGCTCATAGCGGGCCATCAGGTCGTCCCACAGCACGTCGCCGGAGCCGCTGAGCATCAGCCGTCCCAGCACGCCGCCCATGCTGTGGCCGATGAAGACCTGGTCCCTGGATGCACGCGATGTTCCGCCCGGATCGAAGTGCCTGAGCGTGCTGTTGAACGCGCGGGAGATCTCGTAGCGGTTCAGCGCGATCGGCGCATTGGTGGGGTAGTAGACCTGCCAGACCTGGAACTCGCGACGTAGCTCTTCCTCGCCCATGATCTCGTTGGCGACGTTGACCCAGGCTTCCGGACTGCTGCCCAGGCCATGCAGCATGAAGATGATGCGGCGGTCGGGATCCCACGGCTGCATCAGGTAGATGTGCGGCTCCTTGATGCCCTCGGCCATCCCGAACAGCGTACGCAGCGCCTGCGTCGCAAATCCGCTCTGGGCCAGCCACAGGCCATACGCTGCGGTGAAGTTGCCGGCCAGCGGCACCTGTTGCCCCTGCAGCTCCACGCGTTCAGTGGCTTCGGGCGAATACACATCCAGCAGTACCTGCGAGGTGTGCAGCACTTCATCCAGGGTATTGCCCTTGAAGCGCAACAGGGCCGTGGCATTGATGGATGACATCTCACTGTATTGCGGCACGTCGTGGACCGGCTTGGCTGCCTCGCCTTCCAGCGGTGCGTCGGCCTGCGGCAACGGCGTGCTCAGCTGGGGCGGGTCCATCACCACCACCAGCTCCGCACCGAAGCCATCACGCCGGTAGGTGCTGCGCAGGCCGACGAAGCTGATCGTCGCGGCCGACACCAGACGCGTCGGGATGCTCGGCATGGCCAAGCGGTCAAAGTCGGAGGTCAAGGTCCAACGCTCACCGGCAACCGCTGCGTTGTAATCCTCACCGTCCAGCGCGGATT
This sequence comes from Pseudomonadota bacterium, assembly GCA_037033225.1. Lineage (GTDB taxonomy): Bacteria > Pseudomonadota > Gammaproteobacteria > Xanthomonadales > Xanthomonadaceae > Stenotrophomonas. The sequence continues at coordinate 25,555 of JAZBLM010000015.1, read as the reverse complement.
CCCGCGCGCGACGGAATACGACCGAGGCGGTCTGCTCGGCAGCGTAATTGTAGTAATCACGCACCTGGGTCTGGCGATCTTCAAAGGCGCGGTCCGAGGGCGCCCGGCCACTGAAGAACAGGTACGCATAGGCGTAGCGGGCCGCTTCAAGCCAGGCGTCCACGGCCGCATCGCCCATTGGCTCGACGTCGGCGTGCTTCGGTTTCGGACTGAGCGTGATCGCCGTCTGCACCCACAGCTCGGAAAGGGCTGACATGCGCTGTTCGGCACTGATCCCATCGGTCTCCAGCAGCGTGCGGCGGCAGGCCACGACATCCTTGCCGCATTGGCCTTCATCCAGCCCCACCACGCTGAGGGTTTCCTGCGAGGCGGCGCTCAGCTTGCCGCTGGTCAGCACGTCCGATCGCTTGCTGGCCAGGTAGTCCGTATTGGCCACCTGCTTGACCGTCACCATCGCGCAGCCGCTGGCCATCACCAGCACACTGGCCGCCAGCAGCACGCGCAGCCGACGCAACCCGGGGAACCGGGTATCGACGGCGCTCATCGGTCATTCTCCTGCGCGGTGCCGGGGATGCCGCGGCGTATCCATCGGGAGAAGTCGGCGTCTGCCTGGGGCTGCAGCGCCCGCGCGGTGATGCGGCCGCGCTGCTTCAGCTCGTCGAACGAATGCCCTGGCGCCAGCGCGTGCTGGTCATAGGCGTACTCGTCCAGATAGCCCGAGGCCAGCAACCGGTAGTCCAGCGGCAGCCCGGGCGCGATGTGGCGGGCAAGATCGAACACGATCGTGGTGCAGTTGCTGGTCAGCGTGTTGTAGAACGCGGGCGCTGCATCCAGCTTCCTGGCTTCGTCGATGTAGCCAGCGAAGAGCGTGCGCAGCTGCGCCTGGTCCAGGCCCCGGATCCGGTACAGGTAGACGTCTTCTCCGCGGGCATTGGTGCGCGTGCGGATGATGTCGGTTTCCTCGGCCGCGACCAGGGTCATCTCGAACTTGCGGAAGAACCCGCCCAGCGCGGAGAACGACTCACCGCGCTCCTTGCGGATCTCCAACGAGAAGACCAGCTGGCGACCGTCGGCGAACCCGAAGGAGACCAGTGTGTGAGCGATGGCCGGGCCCATCCAGTACGACATCACCAGATCGGCCGAGCGCAGCTGCGTCAGGTCGTACTCGCGCCTTACCCAACGCGCGTCATAGTCCGTTTCGCTGCGCCAGGTGAAGTCGCGTACGTTGTCCAGCACCACCTGCTGTCCGTCGAAGCTCACGACATGCAGGCGCTGCGCCACGTCGTCCGCCCAGATGCGGTCCTGACGGGGGCTCAGGGCGAGCCAGCCGAGCAGGGCCACGAAAAATGCCATCGCGTACGCCCACAGCAGGCGCCGGTCGGCCTGGCCGCGTCCCACCCGCCAGGCGACCCAGCCCCCAGCCAGTACCAACAGGGCGCCCCCTGCGGCAGCCAGCGGTCGCGGCCCCGGGAGCTGGTAAACCGCCAGTCCCCCCACCCACAACGCACCCAGAAGCAGGGTGAAACCGATCATCCAACGTCCTGTTGCTTTCACGAGAGGCCTGATGCGTCATATGCGGAGGGTGCCTAGTTAGCCATAACGGGCATCACGGCGGAATCGTTGCCTGTTCAGTTTGGCAATCACGGCACAATGGACGCATTGCCCCAGGAGCGCGTCATGGGTATCACGGTCGTTGGAAACACCAAGGTCGAGGGACACCACCGGGCGAGCTGCCATTGCGGCGGCGTAGAGCTGCGCATCCATCTGCCGGATGGCATCGTCGACCCACGTCGCTGCGACTGCTCGATGTGCCGACGCCGCGGCGCCATTGCTGCCACGGCCGCGCTGGATGCCATCGAGGTGGTCCGGGGAGCCGATCTGCTTCGCCGCTACCAGTTCAACACTCACGTTGCCGAGCATTGGTTCTGCAGCGTGTGCGGCATCTACACGCATCACCGGCGGCGCTCCAACCCGAACGAATATGGGTACAACGTCGGCTGCCTGGACGGCGTGGATCCGTTTGCGCTGGGCCCGGTACCGACGAGCGATGGGGTCCACCACCCCTGCGACCGTGCCACCGGCGGGTCCGCCCAGGGCACATAGGCCGCAGCTCCGGACGCCCGGATCTCAGTTGCGGGCGCGGCGCCCGAACGTGGCCACTTTCTGCCAAGGCGAAATCGGCATCCGCCCTGCCCGCGCGGTGCGCTTCAGACTGAAGCGGCGCCCGCCGGTCTCCGGCAGGGTCATGCTTTCTTCGAGACTGTCTTCGGCATCCCGCGCAGAACCTGCGCCGACCGTGGCATCAGCACCGACAGGGGTGGCAAGCAGGCGATCAAGTAGCCACATGGCAGGTCTCCGTGGTGCGGGGGTATGGGTGCACGCTACCCCCGCGATGGAGACCGCCATGTGATTCGCCGATGACACCATGATGACCGCGCTGAACATGGCCGCCGCCGTCGTTCAGCCAGGCAGTTTCCTGCGGCTCCAGCCACGCACCAATACGAAGAACAGTGGCACCAGCAGAATCGCCAGCGCGGTCCCGGAGATCATCCCGCCCATGACGCTGACCCCGATCTCGCGTCGGCTGGCCGCACCCGCACCGGTCGCCAGCGCCAAGGGCACGACACCTGCCACGAACGCCAGCGAGGTCATGACGATCGGTCGCAGGCGCAGGCGGGCGCCCTCCAGGGCCGCCTCGACCACGCTGCGTCCGGCGTTGTACTCGGCCTCGGCGAACTCCACGATCAGAATTGCATTCTTGGCCGAAAGGCCGATCGTGGTCAGCAGGCCGACCTGGAAGTAGATATCGTTGATGAAACCAGCACCCATCGTCGCCAGCACCGTGCCGATCACCCCCAGGGGAATCACCAGCAACACGGCGACCGGCACCGTCCAGCTTTCATAAAGCGCGGCCAGGCACAGGAAAATGAAGGCGATGGAGGCCAGGTACAGCCACAGCGTCTGGCTGCTGGCCATCTGCTCCTGGTAGGACAACCCGCTCCACTGCAGTCCGATGCCCTGCTCGTCCTGCACCAGTTGCTGCATGCGTTGCATGGCCTGGCCCGAGCTGCTGCCCTCTGCGGCACTGCCCTGCACCTGCATCGCCGGCAGGCCATTGAAGCGCTGCTGCAGCTGCGGCCCCCGCGTCCAGCGACTGCTGGCGAAGCTGGCGAAGGACGCCATCTGTCCGTTACTACCGCGCACGTACCACTGCCCGATGTCCTCCGGTACGGAGCGGTAAGGCTGGTCACCCTGCATGTAGACGCGCTTGACCCGACCGCGGTCGAGGAAATCGTTGATGTAACTGCCGCCCCACGCAGCAGACAGCGTGGCATTGATATCGGCCTGCGAGAGACCAAGCGCACTGGCCTGCGCATGGTCGATGTCCAGCTGCAGCTGGGCCTTGTCGCCCAGCCCGTTCAAGCGCACCGACGACAGCCCGTCGTCCTCGCTGGCTGCCTGCACGATGCGCTGCTGCGCCGCCTGCAGGGCGGATCGTCCCACCGCAGTGGTGTCCTGCAGCCACAGTTCGAACCCGCTGGACTGTCCCAGGCCGCGCACCGCCGGTGGCGACAGCACGTTGACCCGCGCATCGGCCAGCCCGGCGAAGTGCGCGTTCGCGCGCCGGATGATCGCCGCCGCCGTGTTCCCGCTGCCCCGCTGGTCCCACGGCTTCAACGCGACGAAGCCCTGCCCTGCGTTCTGCCCGGTGCCGGCATTGTTGCGCCCGACCACGATGAACGCGACGTCGACGCTGTCTTTCTCCTGCTCGCGGAAATAACGCCCGATCTGCTCGCCCAGCACCTCGGTCTGGGCCATCGGCGTGCCTTCCGGCGTATTGAACTGGAACATGACCATGCCCTGGTCTTCCACCGGCAGGAAGCCGGTCGGCATGCGCGCGTACAACACGCCCACCGCGACCAGAATCACCAGATAGAACGCCATCCAACGCCGCGGGTGGGCGACGATCCGGCCCAGGCGGTCCTGGTACGCGCCCTGCGCGTGGTCCACCCGGCCGTTGAACCAGCGGAAGAAGCGACCCGGCGGCCGCTCCTTGTCCGCCGGCGCGAGCAGCGTGGCGCACAGTGCCGGGGTCAGCGTCAGCGCCACCAGTGCCGACAGCGCCATCGCCGAGGCGATGGTGACGGAGAACTGGCGGTAGATGATGCCGGTGGCCCCGCCGAACATCGCCATCGGCAGGAACACGGCCCCCAGCACGACGGTGATGCCGATCAACGCACCGGTGATCTCGCCCATCGACCGCTCGGTGGCCTCGCGTGGCGACAGCCCTTCCTCATGGATGATGCGCTCCACGTTTTCCACCACGACGATCGCATCGTCGACCAGCAGGCCGATCGCCAGCACCATCGCGAACAAGGTCAGCGTGTTGATGGTGAAACCGGCCAGCGCCAGGATGCCGAACGTCCCCAGCAGCACCACCGGCACGGTGATCGCGGGGATCAGCGTGGCCCGCCAGTTCTGCAGGAACAGGTACATCACCACCACGACCAGGATGATCGCCTCGATCAGGGTATGGACCACGCCTTCCACCGAAACGCGCACGAAGGGCGTGCTGTCGCGTGGGTAGGCGACCTCCAGGCCGGGCGGGAAACCGGGCTTGAGGCGTTCGATCTCCGCGCGCACCGCATCGCTGGTCTGCAGCGCGTTGGCGCCCGAAGCCAGGGTGACCGAGAAGCCCGCGGCCGGATAGCCGTTGAGGAAGCTGCTCATCGTGTAGCCTTCGGCGCCGATCTCCACCCGTGCCACCTGGCCCAGGGTCACTGCCGCGCCGCTGGGCAGGGTTTTCAGGATGATCTGGCGGAACTGCTCCGGCGTCTGCAGCCGCGACTGCGAAGTGACCGTGGCGTTGAGCTGCTGGTCTGCCGCGGCCGGCGGCGCGCCCAGCTCCCCTGCGGTGACCTGGGTGTTCTGCGCTTCCACCGCACGGCGTACATCCGAAGGCATCAGGCCATAGGCCCGCAGCTGATGCGGGTCGAGCCAGATGCGCATCGCGTACGGCGCACCGAAGACATCGATCTCGCCGACGCCCGGAATGCGGCTCATCGGGTCCTGCACGCTGCTGGTCAGGAAGTCCGACACATCCACCCGCTGCATCCGCCCGGTGGTGTCGTACAGCGAGACCACCATCAGCGAATCGCCCTGCGATTTGGCCACCGTCACGCCCTGCTGCTGCACTTCCTGCGGAAGCCGGTTGATGGCCTGGTTGACGCTGTTCTGCACCTGTACCTGGGCGATGTCCGGATCGGCGCTCTGGTCGAAGGTCACGGTGATGCGCGACTGACCGTTGGAAGCGCTGGTGGAGGAGAAGTACAGCAGGTTGTCGATGCCCTTGATCTGCTGTTCGATCACCTGGGTGACACTGTCCTCCACCGTCTGTGCGGACGCGCCGGTATAGCGCGCGGTGATGTTGATCTGCGGCGGCGCGATGTCCGGGTACTGCTCCACGGGCAGCTGCACGACGGCCATGCTGCCCAGCGCCATGATGACGATCGCCAGGACCCAGGCAAAGATCGGGCGGTGAATGAAAAAGCGGGAGAGCATCGGGGATCAGCCCTTCTTCGCTGCGGGCGGCGCGGGCGGGGCCGCTGCGGGCTGGGCGCCCAGCGCCACCTTCGCACCGTCGGTCAGGCCTTGGCGACCACCAACCACGATGCGTTCGCCGGGCTTGAGTCCGTCTTTCACCAGCCACTGGTCGCCTACCGCGCGCAGCGTGCTGAATTCCCGCTGCCGCACGGTATCGTCCGCGCCTACCACCCATGCCAGCGCATTGCCGCGCGGGCTCCGGTCCACCACCGCCTGCGGCACCAGCAGCGCCTGTTGGCGCGTGCCCTGCCCGACCGTCGCGCGCACATACATGCCCGGCAGCAGCTGACCCTCCGGATTGGGGAAGGTCGCGCGCAGGGTGATGCTGCCCGTGCCCGGGTCGACGTCCAGGTCGGCAAACTGCAGGGTGCCGGCGAGCGGATAGTCGCTGCCATCGGAAAGCTTCAGCGTGACCGGTGCCGACGTGGCTTCCACCCCGCCCTGCGCGATCGCCCGGCGCAGCGCAAGGAACTCGTTGCTGGACTGGGTGATGTCCACGTTCATCGGGTCCAGTCGCTGGATCCTGGCCAACGGTTCGGCCTGGCCGGAGGTCACCAGCGCACCGGGCGTGAACAGCGCGCGGCCGATGCGTCCACTGATCGGTGCCGCCACTGCGGCAAAGCGCAGGTTGGTACGTGCGGTCTGCACCACGGCGGCCGCGGCATCCACCGCCGCAGCCGTCTGCCTGGCAGTGGCCAGCGCATCGTCCACGTCCTGCCGCGAAGTCAGCTGATCCTTGCCCAGCGCCTGCAGTCGCTGAGCACGCAATGATGCCGCCACCGCAGTGGCCTTGGCCGTACGCAGGTTGGCCTCGGCCTCGTTGGCCGCAGCCTCGTACAACGCCGGTTCGATCTGGAACAGCGGCTGCCCCGCACGCACCAGGGCGCCCTCCTCGAACAGCCGCTTCAGTAGCACGCCGGACACCTGCGGCCGCACGTCCGACTCCTCCGATGCCACCGTGCGCCCGGCCAACTCTTCCTGCAGGGCCAGCGGCTGCGCCTGCAGCGTCAGCACCTGCACCACGCGCGGCGGCAAGGGCTGTGTGGCCTGCTCCCGCGTGCAGGCAGCCAGCAGCAGGCAGGTCAGGGCGGCGCAGGCCAGGCTGCGGGGGGGGGAAAGCAACATCGGGACGGTTTCCTGGAAGCGGAACGTGGAAGGAGCTGCTGGCGAATATAGAAGACCGGCCCCCTGTACCCGGTCGGATCCGGATGAAACTTTCTTCATTTGCAGTAGCGACGCGCACAGGCGAGGATGCGACCGGCCTCCTTTCCGTATGGGTCCATGCCGCGCGTCCTGACCATTGAAGACGACCTCGTCACGGCCGAAGAGATCGCCACCGAGCTGCGCAGCCATGGTTTCGCGGTGGACCTGGCGGCTGATGGCCGCGAGGGACTGGCGCTGGCGCAACGCGGCCACTATGACGCCATCACCCTGGACCGCATGCTGCCCGGCCTTGATGGACTCGCGCTGGTTGCGACATTGCGCGGACAGGGAATCACGACACCGGTGCTGATGATCAGTGCCCTTTCCGACGTGGATGAGCGCGTGCGCGGCCTGCGTGCCGGCGGCGACGATTACCTTACCAAGCCATTCGCGTCAGATGAGATGTCCGCCCGCGTGGAGGTCCTGCTGCGACGGCATGCGCACGTCGCAACTGCGGACAGCCAGCTGCGCGTCGGCGACCTGCAGCTTGACCTGATGACGCGAAGTGCCCGCCGCAGCGGTCAGGACATCAGCCTGCTGCCCACCGAGTTCAAACTGCTGGAATTCCTGATGCGCAACGCGGGCCAGGTGCTCAGCCGCACAATGCTGTTCCAGGAAGTGTGGGGCTACCACTTCGATCCGGGCACCAACCTGATCGAGGTCCACATCGGTCGTCTGCGGCGACGCATCGAGCAGCCCGGGCGCGCGCAGCCGATCAAGACCGTGCGGGGGACCGGCTATGTCTTCGACGCCGCTGACTGAAGGCTGGCGTTCGTCCAGCAGCCGGCTGCTCGGCCTGTACAGCCTGTTGTTCGTCGCCTGGTCCAGCGTGCTGCTGGGCGTGATGTACTGGCGCGTTTCAGACTATCTGGACGGGTTGGCCGAATCGGCGCTGCTGCAGCGCGCGCATCTGTTCCAGCGCTTCCAGGGACAGACGCTGGACGACGCGCTGAGTGAAAGCCTGCGTTACGACATCCATGGCACCTACGCGTATGGGGTGTTCAACGCGCAGGGAAGGCATCTGACCGGGCCGCTGCAGGCGCTGCCGCAGGGCATTGAAGCGGACCAGCGTTCGCGCCAGATCCGTCGCTGGCAACTCGCCGATGGCGTCCGCGAAGACAACGGCCGGGCGCTGGCGGTGCGTACCCAGGATGACCGCGTGCTGGTCCTGGTGCGGCAGAGCGGCAAGCTGACGGCGGTCAACAGCATCATCCTCGACGCGCTGTGGTGGGGCGTGTCGCTGACAGTGATCCCCGGCCTGGCTGGCTGGCATGTCCTGCGCCGGCGGCCGCTCAAGCGGATCCAGCAGATCGAGGCGGCCACCGACCGGATCACCGCGGGTGATCTGGGCCAGCGCCTGCCGGTGTCCGGGCGTCGTGATGAGATCGATCGCCTCTCCAGCATCGTCAACGGCATGCTGGACCGGATCGAACAGTTGATGACGGAAGTGAAGGGCGTTTCGGACAGCATCGCGCACGACCTGCGCACCCCGCTCACGCGCCTGCGCGCGCATCTTTACCGCACCCGCGTTGCGCTGGATGACCAGGACCCCCAAGCCGTACAGCTTGATCGCGCCCTCACCGAGACCGACCTGCTGATGGGACGCTTCAGCGCCCTCCTGCGCGTGTCCGAGCTGGAAAGCGGCCAGCGCCGCTCCGCATTCGAAGACGTGGAGGTGATGTCGCTGCTCGCGGAACTGCACGAGTTCTACCTGCCGTTGGCGGAGGAAAAGCAGCAGCGGCTGGAGCTGGAAACGGGGACGGACCCGATCCTGCTGCGTGGCGACCGGGAGCTGCTGTTCGAGGCCATCGCCAACCTGCTGTCCAACGCGCTGCGTTTCACGCCTGAGGGTGGGCGCATCGTGCTGCGTGCGGTCAGCGACGCTGCCGGCATACAGGTGGAGGTCGTCGACTCCGGTCCCGGCATCCCGGCTGAAGACCGCTCGCGCGTGGTGCAGCGCTTCCAGCGCGGTCGCGACCCCGCCGGGCAGTCGGACGGATTCGGTCTCGGCCTGTCCATCGTGGCGGCCATCGCCAGCCTGCATGGCCTGCACCTGGAGATCGCGGCGGCTGAAGGCGGCGGTGCCCGCCTCATCCTGCAGGGTATCCACGGGGCCGAGAACAGCCGATCAGCCTACGCGCCGTGATGCGCCACGCGTTCGCTTCAGGGCCTTTCATGCCCTGCAGTGGATGACCACCGAGAACGGGTTGCACTCGAGCTCATCCCGGAAGCGCGCCGGACACGCAGCCCGCTCGGCGCTGCTGGGCGCGAGGCGCACCCAGGACAGTTTGCCGAAACCCGCCGCACGCGCCGCAGCCTGATGCGCTGCGGCGCTCCACTGGTGATCCACCACCCGCAACGGCGGATTGCTGGCAAGTTCGTAAACGATGCGGTGGCCGTCCGGGCATGCCGTCTGTTCGATCACCCGTCCGCCGTAGGCAGCGCCATCACCTTCGTCGAGCCGATACGCCGGATTGTTGATCACCGCGACGAACTGGCCATTCGGTGGCAACGCCGATGAAGCGCAGCGGTACATCGCCGTGAGCTCATGCACTGTGCTGGCATGGCACAGCACCCATACGGCGATCACGATGTGGAACGGGACGTCAGCGCTCCACGTCCGTATGTCGCCCTCCGCAAGGATCAGGCGGGATCCCCCTGCGATGGACAATCGCCGCGCTTCTACGAGCATGTCACGCGTACCGTCCACACCCATGACGCATCGGGCGCCACGTGCGAGCATCTGCCTCCCCCACCAGCCCGTGCCGCAGCCCAGATCCAGTATGTCCCGCCCCGCCACCGGGCCGGTGGCCCTGAGCACCGTCCTCAGTTCCATTGCGCGATAGCGTTCGCTCCCGGCGGCGCTCTCGTACAGCGAAGCCTTTCCGTCATACAGCGCATTGCAGACCATGTCTCAACCTCCCGCGGGGGTTGACTGCTGTTCTGCATCCCATCGCACTCCATTGCCAGAGGCCTTGGCGACAGGTGGGTGGCCCCGGAGGTTACTGGCGGGCGCCACGACAGGGCGTCGGGGAGATGGCGGTGCTCAGCGCCGGCAGAGCAGGAACGCCTCGAGCGGATTGGCGTTGTACGCGCCCCAGAAGCCCGAAGGCGCTGCCGCCTGTTCGACCGCGTTGGCGCGCAGCACGTGCCACTCCAGCTGGGTGAAACCGGCGGCACGGGCAGCACGCTCATGACTGGCCACATCCCACTGGTAATCCACCAGCTGCGTGCTGTCCGCGGCACCGCCAAACACCGCCTGCAGCCGGCGCACGCCGCACTCGGGAGCCAGCCTGAGCATACGTACCCCGTAGTCGCCATCATCTGGCGTCGGCTCGTAATCCGGTCGATTGAAGGCTGCGATGAAGCGTCCGTCGGCGCGTGTCACGCGCGCGGCTGCAGCGTACAGCCGTGCCAGCGTCGCGTAATCGGATGCCACGCAGAAAACCCAGATGGCCAAGGTGATATCGAAGGAGCGGCTGCACGCCCAGTCCAGCAGGTCGGCCTGCTCGAACTGCATGCTGTCGCCCGCCTCTGCCGACAGCCGACGCGCCTGCGCCAGCATGCCAGCGGACAGGTCCACGCCGAGCGCGCTGGCGGCACCCTCGCCCAACAGCTGGCGTCCGTAGCAGCCATTGCCGCACCCCAGGTCCAGCACGGAGCGTCCTGCGGCAGGTCCCGCCAGTTCTCCCAGGAGGCGGCGCCGCAACGGCAATACCGGCCCGCTGCCGACCAGCTGCACATAGGCTTGTCCGACCTGATCGTAATCGTCTTTCATGACCGCATCTCTCCTGGCAACACGCAAGGGGCCAGCGTGAAACCTTTCAACGCCCCGTTCCATCGCCAGATGCGTCATCACCGCCCACGTCGCATCTGCGAATCATTTGTATTCACATATCCGCTTCCGGATAATCGACGGGTTACCGCCGCATGCAGGCGAGGCACTGCCATGACTGCCCTCGGCGTGCCTGCACGGCTGCATCACTCGCCCCAGCTCCAGCCGTCGCCCCGAGGTACATCGCTGCATGCAACGTTCCGCCATCAAAACCTGGTTCGTCATCCACAAATGGACAAGCCTGGTCTGCACGCTGTTCCTGTTGCTGCTGTGCCTTACCGGACTTCCGCTGATCTTCGGCCATGAAATCGAACACCTCAGCGGCGCCGAACCGGAGTTGGGGCCAGCGCCGGCCGGCGCTCCGCTGCGTGACCTCGACGAGCAGGTGCAAACCGCGTTGAAGCGATACCCGGGCAACGTACCGCTGTTCGTCGGCTGGGACCCGGAAGCGCCCACGATGTACGTCAACACCGGCGCGCGGGTGGACACGCCACCGCCGGCAATGCAGACCGTCCTGCTCAATACACTGACCGGCGAGCAGGTGCCGGCACCGCAGTTCAACGAAGGCGTCATGTATTTCCTCCTGCGCCTGCATACCGACCTGTTCCTCGGCCTACCCGGTCTGTTGTTCATGGGCGCGATGGGCCTGCTGTTCGTGGCCGCCCTCATTTCCGGACTGGTCCTGTACGGACCGTTCATGCGCAAGCAGCGCTTCGGCACGCTGCGCACCGGACGCAGCCGGCGGCTGGCATGGCTGGACCTGCACAATGTCCTGGGCGTGGTCACGCTGGGCTGGGCGCTGGTGGTGGGCCTGACCGGTGCCATCAACACGCTTGCCAAGCCGCTTGAACAGGCCTGGCAGAGCGAGCAGCTGGGCGAATTCGCGGCGGCTTACGCAGGCCAACCACGCCCGACCCGGCTTTCCTCGCTGCAGGACGCGGTGAGTACCGCGCGTTCGGCCGAGCCACATATGCGCCCGGCGTTTGTGAGCTTCCCCGGCACCGGCTACAGCGGCGACCACCACTATGGTGTGTTCATGCAGGGGAATACTCCACTGACCGAACGGATGTACCGCCCGGTGCTCATCGACGCACAGACCGGCGCGCTGACCGCCCGGCCGCAGCTGCCGACCTACATGACCGTGCTGCTGCTCAGCCAGCCGCTGCACTTCGGTGACTACGGCAGCCTGCCGCTGAAGATCCTGTGGGCACTGCTGGACATCATGACCATCATCGTCCTGGTCAGCGGGCTGTATCTGTGGTTCAAGCGCGGCAGCACGGCCACCCGCGTCGCCGAGATCGAGCGGGCCCAGACCCAGGAGCTGGCATGAAGAGCCCGTTCGTCGCCCCCGCGTGGATAGCGCTTGCCAGCCTGGTCGGGCTGGTCAGCGCGCTGCTGGGTGACGGTTCGTACGACGTCGTGTCCTGGGTTGTCTTCAGTGGCCTGATCGCCGTATTCGTGCGCGCCTGGATCCGTCGCGACCGCCGCTGATCGGGCGGCCACGATAGCCGGCCCTTCGTCGCCGCCGATGCGTCGGCGCTGCCCATCGGCGGGCCTCCCGTAAAGTCTGCTTCAGCCGGCCCTGTGTATCAGCGTGCGCAGACCATGTTCACCGACATGCAGTTGTGCACGTAGCCGTCCCAGAAGCCGTCGGTATGAGCTGCGACATCGTCTGCCTCCACCACCGGTTCATGCCAAGCCACCGCAGTGAAGCCCGCCGCGTGCGCAGCCTGTTCGTAGTCCGCCCGCGGCCAGCGGTAGTTGGTGATCAATGCCGGGGGCGAGCCTGGGAACTCCAGTCGCAGTCGCGCGCCATGCAGCCATGGCACCTCGTCGAGCACCTTGACGCCGTATTGGGCGTAGTTGCCCAATGCCAGCCGATACTCCGGGTTGAACGTCTGCACCACCATCGTGCCGCCGCGCTTCACGTGCGGTGCGACGGCAGCGAACATCCGATGCAGTTCTTCCGGAGACTCCGCGTAGTTGAAGAGATACGCCGCCAGCACGATGTCGTAGTCCCCCGCGAACGGAAGCTCGGTCACGTCGCAGACCTGGAACGTCATGTCGTCGCCACGATACTTCGACAGCGCGCGGGCGAAATCGATCATGCCCTGGGACTGGTCCACGCCGTGCGCTCTGCTGGCACCGTGACGCAGGAACTCGCGCCCGTAATAGCCCGATCCACACGCCAGGTCCAGGACCGACCGGCCCTGCACGTCACCGGCGAGGCGAAGCATCGTGCGCATCTCGATCCCGCGGGTGGGGGATGCACTGGCATAGGCCACGTACTGGTCAACAATGCTGTCGTAGTGCGCGCTCATCTCATCACCCCTGATAGCCAGTAACGGTGAGATAAAACGCTACCGATTGACGGGACGATGTTGAAGAGTCAGAAGCGACTCATGTCGACGGTGATCGTCGAGCCTGCACGGAGCTGACGCCCTGGCAGACATCTGATCGCTAGCCAGTGAGCGCTCAGGGCAGGACAGGCTCCGCGCAGCGGGCCGCGGCCTCCCCGCCGTCCACGAATGCCTGCACCGCGGTGACGAAGCAGGAGGGTGCCACCAGTGCCAGCAGGTGCGCACTGCGCTCCACCGTGTGGAAGCGCACCGGGCCGGCCTTGGCCAGCGTGGCCGTGTGTTCGAGCGCGCCGGCGTAGGCGGTGTTCGGGTCCAGCGTGCCGTGCACCACGAGCGTCCGCGGCAAGGTCTTCGGGCTCTGACCGGACCACGCATCCTTTGGATAGGCCGGTACCGGGCTGTCCACCAGCAGGCCGGGAAGGGGGCTGACGAACAAGGCGTCCTTCTGCTCAGCCTCGACCATCTCCCTGGTCAGCCCCGGCCGGGCGTTGTTCTCCGATGCGGCAATCAGCATCACCAGCGGCAGCGCGGGCTGGTTGTCGCCGCCCTGCCCGAGCTGCGCCAGCGCCGCCTTCCAGTCGGTCACGGTGGTGTCCAGTGAGCGCACATCATCGTGGGACAGGTCCTGCACGATCTGCGGCATGCGATCGCGCAATGTCGGGAAGCTCAGCAGCGCGGCAAAGAAGCGCCGCAGATCGCCGCCGGGCACCTGCGTCCGCCACGGTGCACTTGCCGCTGCGGCCAGTACGCGGCGATACGTCGCCACACCCGCCTCGCCGAGCGCTTGGCGGCCCACCTCATCGACCAGTGCGGTGCGACGGCTCAGGTCCCACTGCCCGGTGCGTTCCGGCGGCACCAGGCCATCAAGCACCAGGCCGTCCAATGGCAGCGACGTCACCTGCAACGCGCGCAGGGCAAGCTGGGTGCCGTAGGAAACGCCATACAGCATGACCTGGCCGTCGGCAGACCGCTGGGACATCAACAGACCGAGGTCCCGCGCGGCCTCGGTGGTGGAGAACGCCGTCGTGCGCCGCACGTTGGCATGCATCCCGCCGATGCAGGGTCCCCACTCGCTGCCGGCCAACCCCGTGCCATCTGCGCTTCCGGGCGCCTCCTGCTGCGGGCAGGTACGGGTCGAACGCCCTGTGCCGCGATGATCGGGAATCACCAGGTCAAAGCCGGGAAACGCACGCTGGTAGGTCGCGATCATCGGGTACAACGATGCCCCCGCCTCGCCGGGCCCACCGGACAGCAACCAGACTTCGCCACGCCGCTTCACCGCTGTCGGCACGGGGATGCGCCGCACGAACACTGCAATGGTTTCCCCGTCCGGCACGGCGTGGTGCAGCGGCACCGGCACCGTCATGCACAGCGAACCGTGCAGCGACGCCGAGGTTCCGGCGTCCTCACAGGGTCCTGGAACCGAGGGTGCTTCGGCATGCGTCAGCGTCGGCAGCGAAAACAGCAGGGCAACGCACAGCGCGGAGCGAAGCATGGCGACTACTTTCCCTGAAGTGAAGTGCGACAGTGCGGCCTGGAGGGCATCCCGGCGAATGCCGGAAGTAACGTGCGCACCGCCTGTCGACTCCGATGGGCCTGGGACATCGCGCCTGCACGCGCTCTGCAGTACCAGTGGCAAAATACGCTGCAACGGCGCGCGGTGCGCCCTGTACGTCAAGGACGAAGGCCATCAACACGGACCTGCTCATTGCCGCGACGCTGGTCGTGGCCACCATTGCCCTGTGGGCCACCGGCCGGCTGCCGGAATACCTCACGGCGCTGCTGTTCTTCGCCGCCGCGACCGTCCTCACCCCCGTCCCGGCGGCGACCATCTTCTCCGGCTTTGCCTCGGCCGCATTCTGGCTGGTGCTGAGCGGCTTCGTACTCGGCGCGGCCATCAGGAAGACCGGCCTGGCCGACCGCCTTGCTGCCGCGCTGCAACCGCATCTGGCCGGCTCCTGGCTGCGCATGGTCGGGGGTACCGTTGCGGTCAGTTACGCGGCGGCCTTCGTGATGCCCTCCAACATGGGCCGCATCGCGCTGCTGATGCCGATGGTGCTGGCCATCGCCGAGAAGTCGGGCATCCGGCCCGGATCGCGTGGCTGGTTCGGGCTGGCGCTTGCGGTGGGATTCGGCACCTTCCAGCTGTCGGCCAGCATCCTGCCGGCGAACGTGCCCAACCTGGTGATGGCCGGTGCGATCGAGGCCACGTACGGGCTGCACCTGCACTACCTTCCCTATCTGGTGACGTTCACTCCGCTGCTCGGCGTACTGAAAGGCGCGCTGGTGGTGGCGCTGGTGTACCTCCTGTTCCCCGCGCGTCCCGCGGTGATCGCCTCCGCCGTGCAGCGAACGCCGTGGAGCACGGCCGAACGGCGCCTGATGCTGATTCTGCTGTGCACGCTTGGCATGTGGATGACCGATGCGCTGCATGGCATCTCACCGGCGTGGGTAGGCCTCGTGGCTGCCTGCGTGTGCCTGCTGCCGCGCGTCGGCTTCCTGACCAGTGATGAGTTCGGACAGGCCAGCAACTTCCGCACCTGCCTGTACGTGGCGGGTCTGCTGGGGCTGAGCGCGTTCGTCGCTGCCACAGGCCTCGGCGACCACGTTGGCGACCATGTGATACCGCTGCTGCCGCTGGACCCTGCGCAGCCCTTCGTCAGCTATCTGTCGGTATTCGGACTGGGCGAACTGCTCAACGCGCTGACCACCGCCAACGGTGTGCCGGCGGTGTTCACGCCGCTGGCGCAGGAAATTGCCGATGCCTCCGGCCTGCCGCTGACGACCGTGCTGATGTTCCAGGTGCTCAGTTATTCCACCCCCCTGCTGCCTTACCAGGCCTCGCCCATCGTCGTGGCGATGATGATGGGCAAGGTGCCGTTGCGCGAGGGGGTGAAACTCTCGCTGTGGCTGGCATTGGCGACGTTGCTGGTGGTGGCGCCGCTGCAGTTCCTGTGGATGCGGATGCTGGGGTTGCTGGCCGCCTAGGCACGCACGCGATCAGAACGCCTGTCAGCGCACTTCGGTCACCAGGGTGGGCAGGTCCCACGGCCCCCCCGCAGTCACCAGCCGGCACATGCCGGACGTTGACTCGGCGCTGTGCACGAACTGCCTGCCATCCCACACCCAGCTTTCCGTTGCCCAGCAGTCACCGAGACCGCGGCCCTTCTGGGCGGCTGAGATCATACCGTCGCCGCCTTCACTGGCGCCGGTCGTCACCAGCACCGGAGCGTAGGGCTCGGTTTCGTTGATCACCCAGAACCCGACGCCGACGTTGTAGGCCCCCATCCAGCAGGGCGTGGATGCCAGCAGCTTGTCGGCGCTCAGGCGCTGCACATTGATCGGCTCTTTCTGCTCCGCATCGACCAGCACGTCGCAGCTGTCCGAGTCCACTGACTGCCGCAGCGCTGTGCGCAACGCGGGCTGCACGCCCAGCGCCGCATCGGCTGGCCGTGTCGTCGGCCACGCGACGCGGGTGATGCGCGGCGGCGGCAGCGCCGGCGTTACCGATGACTCGGCACGCTTTCCCTTCCGCATCAGGGCGCCCGGTGTGCCGAGGCGCCCCTGGAACTCGTCCATCTTCAGAAAGACAGCGGATGCGCCGCGGTCGGACAGTTTCCATTGGTGGCCATCGTTGCCGATGACCAGGATCTCGCTGTCGCGCGTCAATGCTTTCAGCAGCGCGGCGGTCTGCGCCGGGGTGAGCGCGCCACCGGATGCTTCGGGCAGGCGACCCAGTGCCTGCCCATCGATGCGCAGGCGAAGGTTCGATGGCGTGGATGGCTGATCGTAGTCGCCGATCATCAGCTCCGCAGTGACCGGCTGGTCCGGCCCGCCCTTTCGCGTCAGCAACACCGACACCGGATCGCTGCTCCCGTCGTCGGCCTGATAGCCCGCCGCACGGCAGGTGCGGGTGTTGTCGCAGGCGATCGTCCAATCGTTGTGGTCAAAACGGATGCCCGCCAGTGGCGCTGCTGCAGTGACCGCTGGCGTGCAGGCCAGCATGGCGGGGAACACCATCCACCGGGCGTGTCGCGCAATGCTCATCGTAATTCCTCGTTCTGCTGGCGATATCGCATGGGTACAGCTTTCATTGGCGCACCGGGAAAGTCCATGACCTCGGTACCGACCGCCATCGGTAGTGCCTGATCTGCAGTCCTGTGATGGGTCGGCTGCTGGCGATTTCCGTGCGCAGGGGGATCCGGCCATTCTCCCAGGCCAGTGGCACCTCAACGAGACGGGTCGGGCTGGCCGGTGCAAGGGGCACCACAAGCACGCGCTCGGAGGGCAACACGTTGCCCTGCGCATCAAGCGCCTCCACCACACTGTAGACGCCGGTCTTTTCCTTCCAGGACTGCCTGCCATGCAGCACGGTCACGCGCTGGGGCGAGACCACCCGCACCTGCAGGTCGTTGTTGATCGCGGACTGCTGGCCGATGGCGAGCGTCTCCACCGATTCGTAGTCGTACACCTCTGCGTCAACGTCCATGCGCACGGCCGCGATGCGATCCAGTGCATCGTCGGGTGTATCCAGCGGCAGGCGGAACGGGAAGCCGGCTGCATCCTGCCCGACGGAGTATCGGTCGGCAACGAACAGGGTCCGCGTCACCGGCACCGCGTCCAGGCCCTGCAGTGGCGATCCGCTTTCGTCCAGCAGCTGCACGCCGCGCAGGCGCGACATCAACACCGCCTCCTGGCGGGATGCCTCAGTCCGGCCTGGACGCGCCGGCACCATCAGGCGTGCGCCGAGCACCAGGCGCCGCTTGGCTTCGTCCGATGGGATCCAGAATGCCCCCATGAACGACTCCAGCCCGGGCAGCACGTCGGCACCGACCATGTAGTCCTCCAGTTCCCCCAGCGCCACAGGGCGATGGGTGTAGGCCGAGGCATCGGACGACGGCGTACTGAACGGCGGCCGGCCCAGCGTGCCCTCGATCTGCTCGACGTAACTGGTGTAGTCCTGTGGGTCGTCGGTCATTGCCAGCATGGGATCGTGCTCGATATCGGCCAGATGCAGCCGGTGCACGGATGCGGGCTGCGCCTTCGTAGGCCGATAGCGGATTTCAAGCCGGAGTTCGATCGGCATGCCGTCGGTGCGTTGGACGACCATGCGCCCTTCACCCTGCGCTGCTGCGTCATCGATGGTCACCTCCATCAGCACCGCATCGGGGGTCACCTCAACCACTTTCATCTTCGTTGCGACGCTGGAGTACGGCTCGATGCGCTGCCAACCGGTCAGGACGTCGCCGGCCTTGATCGAGGGGGTGACCGGCAGCGGGTGGATTCCGGCTGCCTGGTACGTGGCGACCAGCGTACGCGCTGCGGCAGCGGAAGATCGCTCCAGCTGCTTCCACGCCGTCTGGTCAAGCGCGCGTAGCGGCGGAGGCGGACCATCGGGTGGGAGGGTGGTCGAGAATCCGCGCGTCAGTACCCTGACCGATGCGCCGCCGTCAGGGTCGGCGGGATCCAGATCCATCATCAAGCGGGATTGGCCAGCCGCGTCCATGTGTTTTACCCACAGCGGCCTGACAATCAGCTCGCGCCCGCCGCCGCGCGACACAGGAAGCACTGAGGCAAAGTAGAAGGCCACACGCTCCACCTGCTCTTCCGCGTTGAGCGGATCGCTGCTGGAGTGAGTGAGGTAGTAGACCGATCCTGTCGGCGCCCGCGACGTCGAGGCATGTGCGGTACTGATGCCAGCGCTCACGAGCATCGGGAGGGTTGCGAGCAGATACCGGAGTCTTCGTAGTTCCATCTGCGCTGCATCTCCATCAACAGGGGGCGCAGTCTAGCAATCGCAGCACGTCTGCCGGCAAAGCGCCGCCGGCACTTCACCGATGGTCCAGATGTCAACACGTGGCATCGTTTCGACGACGTGGGCCTGCACAGCACGTCATGCACCCGGCTTACTTTGCGCGCAGACGCGCCGAATGTCGCCAGGGCCGCCAGAGAGCCGTCCGGTATCCGCCGGCCCTTGAACGCAGCCATGCGTCGTTCGCCGTAGTGGCATTCATGGCGTCTTACTTGCACTGGTCTCTCATGCACTTCCAGGCGACGTGTCCCGGGATGCAAAAAAGCCCCCGTTTCCGGAGGCTTCTTCGTCTGAATCATGGTGGGCGGTACAAGGTTCGAACTTGTGACCCTTGCCGTGTGAAGGCAATGCTCTACCGCTGAGCTAACCGCCCGATGCTGCTGAGCCGCTCATTATAGGGGCTTTCACGGGAGCGTCAATAGTTTTTCAGGAGCTGACGGCCAGCGGCCGTCACTACCGGGCTTCTGCCTTTTCACATGGTGTGCGTGGGCTTTTCCGAGGTGGTCAGGCCGGCCAGCAGGGTCTCGATCTTGTGCCGCACGCCCTCCCCTTCCTGACCATCCGCCAGCTGCACACCGATGCCGGCGGGCCGGTTGCCCTGCGCCCCGGCCGGGGTCACCCAGATCACCTTGCCGGCCACCGGCAGGCGCTCGCTGGAATCGGGCAGGGTCAGCAGCAGGAACACCTCATCACCCAGGAAGTAGCGCTTGGGCGTGGGCACGAACACCCCGCCGTTCTTCACGAACGGCATGTAGGCGCTGTACAGCGCGGCCTTGTCCTTCACAGCGAGGGACAGGATGCCCTGTCGGGCGTTGGTGGCGCTCATCGATTACCCCTTGGGTGCTGCCGTTCGTTGACCTTGTTCCAGGCCAGCAACAGTTCTACCACGGCCAGGTCCGCGCGCACGGTGGTGCGCAGCAGGTCGCGGGTCCGGTTGGCAGCGTCGAACCAGGCTGCCAGCTTGTTCAAACGTTCCGGCGCGGTCAAGCCGTCGCTGCTGGCCATCGACAGCGCCAGGTCGGCGGCAAAGCGCAGGCGAAGCGCCGCGTCCTCGTCACCGGTCCATTTCTGCGCCAGCACGACGGCTCCGGTACGCCCGGCGGCCAGCGCTTCCAGGTCACGGGTGACCTCGCGACGCAGTTCCAGGCCCTCTTCGCGCAGCCACGAATCGGCCAGCCCGGGATGTCCGCGCGCGGCATCCAGCGCCTCCATCGCATCGGTTTCGCGGTGGCCCTGCTGCTGCAGCCACGCCAGTGCTTCTTCGCGCGGCGGCAGGCGGAATTCCAGCCGCTGGCAGCGGCTGCGCACGGTTTGCGGCAAGCGTGCCGGATCGCTGCTCACCAGCCACAGATAGCGGCCCGGCTGCGGCTCTTCCAGCGTCTTCAGCAGCGCGTTGCAGGCCGCGCGGTTGATCGCATCGGCAGGATCGACGATCACCACCTGGGCGACACCGTACTGCGGGGTCAGCGAGAGCTTCTGGCCGATCTCGCGCACCTGCTCGATCACGATCTCCGTGCGCAGTTTGTCGCCGCTTTTGTTCGGGATGAAGCTGATCACCTGAAGGTCCGGATGGGTGCCGGCGGCGATCAGCTGGCGGGTGCGGTCGGCCTGCGGCCCGCCGCCCTGGCTCAGCACGTGGGCGGCCAACGCATCGGCCACGGCACGCTGGCCGAGTCCGGCCGGGCCGCAGATCAGCAGGCCGTGGCCGAGGCGACCCGCGTCCAGCGCGGCGATCATCTGCTCATAGGCGCGTTGCTGCCACGGCGAGAAGCCGGCCAGGGTCGTTGCGCTCATGCGCCTTCTCCCTGCTGCATGTACTGCTCCACGCGGGCGACCACGTCGGCGGCCACGCGTGGTTGCGGCTGGCCGGCATCGACCACCGCAAAACGGCCGGGATCGCGCTGTGCGCGCTCGCGGAAAACCGCGCGCACGCGGTGGAAGAAGGCGTCCTGCTCGTTCTCGATACGGTCCGGCGCCTCGTCACGGCCACCGGCCCGCGCGCGTCCGACATCCACGTCCACATCCAGCAGCAGAGTCAGTCCCGGCAGCAGGCCGACGACGCGGCGTTCAAGATCAGCGATCCAGCCGGCGTCCAGTCCGCGTCCGCCGCCCTGGTAGGCATAACTGGAATCGGTGAAGCGGTCGGTGAGCACATAGGCACCTCGCTGCAGTGCCGGCTGGATGACCTGGCGCACATGCTGGGCGCGCGCGGCGAAGACCAGCAGCAGCTCGGCTTCGGCAGCCAGCGGCTCCTCCGCGATGACAGCATCCGGGGTCAACACCATCGCGCGGATGCGCTCGGCCAGCGGCGTGCCGCCCGGCTCACGGGTCACCACGACGTCGTGGCCATGCGCCTGCAGGCAATCGCGGATGGCATTGAGCGCGGTGGTCTTGCCGGCCCCTTCGCCGCCTTCCAGGCTCAGCAGACGGGGGTGACGCAGCAGTGCGGCAGTCATTGCGATGACCTCTCCCCGGCCCGGTTCTGACGCAGCTGCTGCAGGTACTTCGCCACGGCGGCGTTGTGCTCTGCATAGCTGGCGGAGAAAACGTGCGCACCACTGCCATCACCTACCGCGACGAAGTACAGCGCATCGCCGGGCGCGGGCTGCGCGGCGGCGTTGAGCGCATCGCGGCTGGGCATGGCGATCGGCGTGGGGGTCAACCCGGCGCGGGTATAGGTGTTGTACGGCGTGTCGGTGGTCAGGTGCACGCGGCGGATGTTGCCATCGTAGGCGGGACCGATACCGTAGATGACCGTGGGATCGGTCTGCAGGCGCATGCCCATCTTCAGGCGACGCGCGAACACGCCGGCGATCTGCGGACGCTCACTGGCAAGCGCGGTTTCCTTCTCGATGATCGAGGCGAGGATCAGCAGCTCGTAAGGCGAGCTGATCGGCAGGTCAGCGGCGCGTGCGTCCCACGCTTCAGCGAGCGCCTTTTCCATGGCCCCGTGGGCGCGCTTGAGCACATCGATGTCGGTGTCGCCGCGCTGATAGACATAGGTTTCAGGCAGGAAGCGGCCCTCCGGGTGCTGGCCGCCAAATCCCAGCCGCTGCATCAGCGCGGCATCGTCGAGCGCATCGGTGGTATGCACCAGCGGCTCGGCGCGCTTGAGCGCGGCACGCACCTGGCGGATGTTCCAGCCTTCTATGATCGTGACACGATGCTGCAGCACCCGCCCCTGGCGCATGCGGGTCAACAGCTCGCGCGGGGTGAGGCTGGCATCCAGCGCGTACTCGCCTACCTTCAGCTTGCCGGCGGCATCCAGCTGGCGCGCCAGCAATTGCCACTGTGCGTCCTGCCCTTCCTCCACGCCGGCCTGGCGCAGCTTCCCGAGCACGGTATTGAAGCCGTCGCCGCTGGCAATGGTCACGCTGTCCGTGTCGGGGGTCAGCGGACGGTTGGCGAACTGGCCCTGCTGGTAGTAGAACCACGCCCCGGCACCGACGGCGATCGCGCCGAGCAGCACCAGCACTGTCACCACCACCAGACACCCTCGCTTGGCTGCCGCCATGGATTACCTCGAGCAATTTTCAGGTGAGCAGGATACCGCGATCGTGTGCGCCGGGCCGTGCGCGGCCCGCGGCCGGTCGCGGTGAGGGACGTTCAGCGGGGGCGACAGCTGACGGCCAGCGGCCGTCACTACCGGGTCTGCCGGCCGTCACTACCGTTCAGCCGGCCTGGCCGAGGGCGCGCATCAGACCGCGGGCCTTGGCACGGGTCTCGTCCAGCTCCTTGTCCGGATCGGAATCCACCACGATGCCTGCGCCGGTGCGGAAGCTGACCACGTTGCCATCGACTTCAGCGGTGCGGATCAGGATGTTCAGGTCAAGGTCGCCATCGCGGTTCAGCCATCCGAACGCACCGGTGTAGGCACCACGTGGCACCTGCTCCAGCTCGCTGATGATCTGCATGCAGCGCACTTTCGGGCAGCCGGTGATGGTGCCGCCGGGGAACGTGGCGGCGATCACCTGGCCCGGCGTCACCTCCGGGCGAAGCGTTCCGCTGACGTTGCTGACGATGTGATGCACGTGCGCGTAGCTTTCCACGATCATCAGTTCATCCACCACCACGCTGCCCGGCGTGCAGATACGCCCCAGGTCATTGCGCTCCAGGTCGATCAGCATCACGTGCTCGGCGCGCTCCTTGGGATGGCCAACCAGTTCGCGGATGCGTGCGGCATCGTCGTCGCCATCGAATCGCGGCCGCGTCCCGGCGATCGGCCGGGTCTGTGCATGCCCGCCATGAACGGAGACCAGCCGCTCCGGCGAGGAACTCACCACATGCCGGCCATGCCCCGTGAACAGTCCCGCGAACGGCGCAGGATTGGCCCGCCGCAGCTGTGCGTACAGCGCCTGCGGACTTACTGCCTGCGCGAACTGCGCCTGCCAGCGGCGCGACAGGTTCACCTGGAACACGTCACCGGCCATCAGGTAGTCGATCACCCGGCGCACGCCATCGGTGAAACGCGCCGGCAGGTCTTCTTCCACGCTCAGGGGCGGCGCCCAGCCCTGCCCTGCTGCGGGCATGCCCTTCTGCAGCCGGGCCTGCAGCGAGGCGAGCAGCACCTGCTGACCGGCCTCGGCGACCAGATAGCTGCGGTTGTCCACATGGTCATGCAGCACGGCTGCGGGGCATCGTATCGCCACGGCACTGGGCTGGTTGTCCGCGCGCGCCCGCGCCGGCAACACGGGCTCGATCTGGCTGGAGATCTCATAGTCCAGCAACAGCGCCCAGCCGCCACGGAACGGTAGTGCAGGCGCCGCAGCGGGTGGCAGGCGCTCGGCACGCCAGGCATCGTCCAGCCGGTCAAGGAAATCCCCGTCGTGGGCGATGCCGTGGTGGTCGCGGACGATGCCGTCAGCCTCCAGCCGCAGGTATCCCTCGCCGGCGACCAGCAGCAGGTCCCAGCGCCCCTGTGCGGTGCCGGAGGCAGTGGATTCCATCAGCAGCGGGAAACGTGCGGGATCGGCCTGCTGCAGCGCGAGCAGATCGGCAGGCGCGTCGAGGGGCTGGACCAGGATGGGATCGGACATGGTGGCACAGCGCCTGGAAGGGGGGCGGGTGTGGCGCGCCAGGTATCGGGCGCCGACGGCGGTAGCGGTGGCGCTGAAGGCTGCCCGGCGCGCGCAGCGGCAGGCGCGACCGCAACAACCAGCGAGCATGGCGCGGCGCTACCAACGCTGCTTGGTGACGGTCCCGCCGAGCGTGGCTCGGCGCTACCCGATGGGTGACGACCTCAGACGCGCTTGAACACCAGCGTGCCGTTGGTACCGCCGAAGCCGAAGCCGTTCGACATCACCACATCGACCTTGGCCTGGCGTGCTTCGTTGGGCACGTAGTCCAGGTCGCAGCCCTCGCCCGGCTGGTGCAGGTTGATGGTCGGCGGAATCACGCCGTCCTGCAGGGCCAGCACGCTGAAAATGGCTTCGACGCCGCCGGCGGCGCCCAGCAGGTGGCCGGTCATCGACTTGGTGGAGCTGACCAGCATCTTGTAGGCATGATCGCCGAAGGCGGTCTTCATCGCCATGGTCTCGCCCAGGTCGCCCAGCGGCGTGGAGGTGCCGTGCGCGTTGAGGTAGCCGACCTGGTCCGGGTTGACGCCGGCATCCTTCATGGCCGCGACCATGCAGCGCGCAGCGCCTTCGCCGCTCTCGGCCGGCGCGGTCATGTGGTACGCATCGGAACTGGCGCCGAAGCCGGCCAGCTCGCAGTAGATTCTCGCGCCACGTGCCTTGGCGTGTTCGTATTCTTCCAGGATCAGGATCCCGGCGCCGTCGCCCAGCACGAAGCCATCGCGATCCTTGTCCCAGGGACGCGATGCCGCGGTCGGATCGTCGTTGCGGGTGGACATGGCCTTCATTGCGCAGAAGCCGCCCAGCGCGGTCGGCGAGGAGCCACGCTCGGCGCCACCGGCCACCATCACGTCGGCGTCGCCGTACTGGATCATGCGCATCGCCGTGCCGATGGAATGGTTGGACGTGGCACAGGCCGACACCGCCGAGAACGACGGGCCTTTCAGGCCGGCGATGATGCTCAGCTGGCCCGGCAACATGTTGATGATGGTCTTGGGCACGTAGAACGGCGAGATCTTCTTCCCTTCGTGGAAGTCGATGGTCTGTTCCTCAATGCCCAGCAGGCCGCCGATGCCGGCGCCGACGATGGCGCCAATGCGCTCGGCATTGTGCTCATCGATCTCAAGACCCGAATCAGCCAGCGCCATGAACGATGCGCCCAGGCCGTAATGGATGAAGGGATCCATTTTCTTGGCATCCTTGCCGGACACACGGTATCTGCCGAACAAGGCATTGTCGGCGGTGATGTCGAAATCCTTGACCTCACCTGCAATCCTGGTGGTGAACCGGTCCAGGTAGGCGTCTGAAACGTTGGTCAGCGGGCCAATGCCCGAACGGCCTTCGGTGATCCCCTGCCAGCTGCTGGCCAGGTCATTGCCCAAGGGGGACACCATGCCCATGCCGGTAACCACGACGCGACGCTTCATTGCATTCTCCTGACCCGGATTGAGACGGGTATGACGCTTAAATACACAGGGCCGCATCTGCGGCCCCATGGATGCCGCACGCGGGAACGGCTTGACCGTTTCCGCGCACCAGCCGCCTTTGCATCAGGCCTTGGTGTGGGCCTTGATGTAGTCGATCGCCGCCTGCACGGTGGTGATCTTTTCCGCTTCTTCGTCCGGAATCTCGCACTCGAACTCTTCTTCCAGCGCCATCACCAGCT